>NZ_JAEKDC010000012.1:0-197932 GCF_016405645.1 Pseudomonas sp. MF5691 | reverse complement strand
TTCGACCGAGAGGATCGAAACGTTAATAGAGCCAAACAACACTGCTCTACCAACTCCTTCTGGGCTTCGATGAACTGAAGCAACTCGCTGTCGAATTCTGCGTAACTCTTTGTTTACCAAGGAGTTTCCCGTTTCGACTGCGCCGGAAGTGGGGCGAATTATAGACTTCCAGAATCTGCCGTCAAGCGTTAATTACGCTTTTGTTGCAGAAGGTGCTTTTTTAGCAATAAGGCGGGGAATTCGACGCATCACCGGTGGAATCCGCAGGACCAAAAGCAGCCCCCCTATAGAAGCATAGATAGCCCACTCCTTCAGGTCGGCACGCACGATCCACAGCATATGCAACAAACCAAGCCCCAGAATCACATACACGAGGCGATGCAACTTCTTCCAACGGGTACCCAATCGACGCTGGCTATAGCGATTGGATGTCACCGCCAACGCCAGCAAACACAGGAACGCCAACGCTCCCACAATAATGTAGGGGCGTTTGCGCAGCTCGACGCCCAACTGCGACCAATCCAACCCAAGGATAAATACACAATAAGCCGCAAGGTGCAGCACCACATAAGCAAAGCACCACAACCCCAACTGCCGGCGCACAGCGATCCACCCCGCCCAACCGCTCAACTTTTGCAGAGGCGTCATCGCAAGCGTGACCAGCAGCAAGATCAGCGTTCCCAGCCCCAGCCGATCAACCAGCACTTTGCCGGGATCAGGCCCCAAGGTAAGACTCCAGGCCTCATACAACCAGTACAACGGCCACACTGCCGCAGCTATAAAGACGCCAAGGCGCCAGAGGGGGTAGCGCATCAGTAGTTCTTCCGCAGATCAAGACCCGTATAAAGAGAAGCGACCTCATCCGAGTAGCCATTGAACATCTGCGTCTCGCGCACATTCGGGCTGAACAAGCCGCTAGGCAGACGTCGCTCCCGCGCCTGGGTCCAGCGAGGATGATCGACCGTGGGGTTCACATTTGCATAAAACCCATACTCATCCGCCGCAATGCTTTGCCAGGTGGTTTTCGGCTGCTCGCTCACCAGGCTGATCCGCACGATGGACTTCACACTCTTGAAGCCATACTTCCAAGGCACCACCAGCCGCAGCGGCGCACCATTCTGGTTGGGCAGTTCACGGCCATACATGCCCACCGCAAGGATTGCCAAAGGGTTCATCGCTTCATCCAGACGTAACCCTTCTATATAAGGCCAGTCGATCAGGCCGAAACTCGAACGCTGGCCCGGCATGCTCTTGGGATCCTGCAGAGTTTCAAAGCGGATGTACCTGGCCTTGGAAGTGGGTTCGACCTGTTTAAGCAAGGCCGATATAGGGAAGCCGATCCAGGGAATGACCATCGACCACGCCTCGACACAGCGTAGACGATAGATTCGCTCCTCCAACTGATACGGCTTCATGAAGTCCTCCAAGGCATAACGCCCAGGCTTGGCGACCTCACCATCAATCACGACGCTCCACGGCTCCGTCTTGAGGGAACCAGCATTCGCCGCCGGGTCGCCCTTGTCGGTACCGAACTCATAGAAGTTGTTGTAGTGGGTCGCATCTTTGAACGGGGTGATGGCTTCGTCTTTGACCGTCACCGCCTGCCATTGGGTGCCTGGCAGCTTCTCGGCAAACCAGCCGGGAGCTTTGCCCGGCTCGACATCGGCATAACGCGCGGTATCAGCTGCACTCGCCCAACGCGGCAGGCTGCTGGCAGCAATACCGGCAAGCGCACCACCGAGCAAACTGCGGCGGGAGAAATAGAGGGATTCCGGGGTGACATCCGATTCGTGACAATCGGACGCTTTAGGCAACTTGATTAACATGGCAACTCCGCAGCATTGGAGAACTGATGCACCAATAGACTGCGGAGTATGGGGGAAATTACATTAAGGCAATGTTTTGTCCCGCCGCAGATGCAACAGGTACTGAACCGGACCCGAAGCCGCATACACCAGGAACGCCAGCAACAGAATCCGCGGCGGATCACTGAAGACCACTGCGAAAACCAGCACCACTACCAGAATCGCCACAAAAGGCACCCGCCCCTTCAGGTCGAACTCCTTGAAGCTGTTGTACTTGATATTGCTGACCATCAGCATGCCGGCCGCCGCAACCATCAAGGCCACCAGGAACGACATCTTCGATCCCTGGATACCGTAGTCACTGAACGCCCAGACAATACCCGCCACCACACCTGCCGCAGCAGGACTGGCAAGGCCAATGAAGTAACGCTTGTCGGCAGTCCCCACCTGGGTATTGAAACGCGCCAGGCGCAGTGCAGCACCGGCCACGTAGATGAAGGCAACCATCCAGCCAACCTTGCCCATATCACCCAGGGCCCAGGCAAACGCCAACAGCGCAGGCGCGACACCAAAGGCAACCATGTCCGACAGCGAGTCGTATTCGGCACCGAAGGCACTTTGCGTATTGGTCATGCGCGCTACGCGGCCATCCAGGCCGTCAAGGACCATGGCCACAAAGATCGCGATGGCAGCAAAACCGAAGTATTTGCTGGCACTCGCCGCATCACCTGCCGCCAGCGCACTCTGGGCACTCATGGAATTGATGATGGAGTAGAAACCGGCAAACAGGTTCGCCGTGGTGAACAGGTTGGGCAGAAGATAGATGCCACGATGCCGGACCTTGCGGCCTTCCGCGTCATGCCCTTCTTCGACATGCTCATCGATCGGTAGCAGGCTTTCGGCGTCAGAGGCCTGGTTTGGCTCTTCGGGACGTTCGCTCATGGACTTTACCTTGCAACGGTGTGAAAAAATTCGACAGACACTTGCGGCGAGTGTTCGCCCGCAAACGATGCAGCTTTATACCAGAACCGGCCCGCAAACGAAAAAACGCGGCCTAGGCCGCGTTTTCCCTTGATGCATCCGACTTAGTTTTTGGCTTTGTCGACGATCTTGTTGGCACCGATCCACGGCATCATGGAGCGCAGTTGCTCGCCGATGACTTCGATACCGTGAGCAGCGTTGTTACGACGCTTGGCGGTCATCGAAGGGTAGCCGGTTGCACCTTCGCTGATGAACATTTTGGCGTACTCGCCGTCCTGAATACGTTTCAGGGCGTTGCGCATGGCCTGACGGGATTCGGCGTTGATCACTTCCGGACCTGTCACGTACTCGCCGTACTCAGCGTTGTTGGAGATCGAGTAGTTCATGTTGGCGATACCGCCTTCGTACATGAGGTCAACGATCAGCTTCAGTTCGTGCAGGCACTCGAAGTAGGCCATTTCTGGCGCGTAGCCAGCTTCAACCAGGGTTTCGAAACCGGCTTTTACCAACTCAACGGTACCGCCACACAGAACGGCTTGCTCGCCGAACAGGTCGGTTTCGGTCTCGTCCTTGAAGGTGGTTTCGATGATGCCGGTACGACCGCCACCGACGCCAGCAGCGTAGGACAGTGCAACGTTCTTGGCGTTGCCCGAGGCGTCCTGGTAGATCGCGATCAGGTCAGGGATACCGCCGCCCTTGACGAACTCGGAACGCACGGTGTGGCCCGGTGCTTTCGGCGCGATCATGATCACGTCGAGGTCAGCACGCGGCACGACCTGGTTGTAGTGGATCGCGAAGCCGTGGGAGAAGGCCAGGGTGGCGCCTTTCTTGATGTTCGGCTCGATTTCGTTCTTGTACAGCGAGGACTGGAACTCGTCCGGGGTCAGGATCATGACCAGGTCGGCAGCCGCAACAGCAGAAGCCACGTCAGTGACTTTCAGGCCGTGGGCTTCAGCCTTGGCAACGGTAGCCGAGCCTTTACGCAGACCGACAGTGACGTCGACGCCGGAGTCTTTCAGGTTGCACGCCTGGGCGTGGCCCTGGGAGCCGTAACCGATGATGGCGACTTTCTTGCCCTGGATGATCGACAGGTCACAATCTTTATCGTAATAAACTTTCATGAGGTTCCTCTATATATCCAGGCCGTAAGGCCATTCGCTAATTTGGGTTAGATGCTGAGTACTTTGTCGCCACGGGCAATCCCGGTGACGCCACTGCGTACGGTTTCCAGAATCGAGGCCGTCCCGATCGACTGGATGAAGCTGTCCAGCTTGTCGCTGGTACCGGTCAGTTGAACGGTATAAACGCTGGCGCTCACATCGACGATCTGCCCACGATAAATATCGGTAGTCCGCTTGATCTCGGCACGCTGGGCGCCCGTGGCCTTGACCTTAACCAGCATCAGCTCGCGCTCGATGTGGGCACTTTCCGACAAATCGACCAGCTTGACCACTTCGATCAGCTTGTTGAGGTTCTTGGTGATCTGCTCGATCACTTCATCATGGCCTACAGTGGTCAACGTCAGGCGCGACAGGGTCGGGTCTTCGGTCGGGGCCACCGTCAGGCTTTCGATGTTGTAGTTGCGCTGCGAAAACAGGCCGACCACACGAGACAGAGCGCCCGGTTCGTTCTCCAGAAGCAGGGAGATAATGTGCCGCATGATTAGGTCCGCTCCGTCTTGTTCAGCCACATGTCGCGCATAGAGCCGTCTTTGATCTGCATCGGGTAGACGTGCTCGCTGGTGTCGACCTGGATGTCGATAAACACCAGACGATCCTTCATGGCGAACGCCTCTTCCATCTTCGGCTTGAGATCCTTCAAATCGGTGATGCGCATGCCGACATGGCCATAGGCTTCAACCAACTTGACGAAATCTGGCAGCGATTCCATGTAGGAATGGGAGTGGCGACTGTTGTAGCTCATGTCCTGCCATTGGCGAACCATGCCCAACACACCGTTGTTCAGGCAGACGATCTTCACCGGCAAGCCATATTGCAGGCAGGTCGACAGCTCCTGGATGTTCATCTGGATGCTGCCTTCACCGGTGACGCAGGCCACGTCAGTGTCCGGGAAGCTCAACTTCACACCCATGGCCGCCGGGAAACCGAAGCCCATCGTGCCCAGGCCACCGGAGTTGATCCAGCGGTTAGGCTTGTCGAACTTGTAGTACTGCGCGGCAAACATCTGGTGCTGGCCCACGTCCGAGGTCACAAAGGCGTCGCCCTTGGTCACTTCACACAGGGTTTCGATCACGGTCTGTGGCTTGATGATGCTGCCGTCGCCCTTGTCGTAAGGGAACAGGCCGCGATCACCGCGCCATTCGTCGATCTGCTTCCACCAGCTGGCGACCGACTCCTTGTTCGGAGTTTCGCCAATGTCCTTGAGCGCGGCGACCATTTCGGTCAATACGCTCTCCACAGGACCGACAATCGGCACGTCGGCCTTGATGGTCTTGGAGATGGACGCCGGGTCGATGTCGATGTGGATGATCTTGGCATTCGGGCAGAACTTGCTCGCGCCATTGATCACCCGGTCATCGAACCGTGCACCCACGGCCAGGATCACATCAGCGTGGTGCATGGTCAGGTTGGCCGTGTAGCTGCCGTGCATGCCGAGCATCCCGACGAACTGACGATCCGAACCCGGGAAGGCACCGAGGCCCATCAAGGTGTTGGTGACCGGCAGGTTGAGCATCTTGGCCAGTTCGGTCAAAGGTGCGGAACCACCGCCCAGGATCACGCCGCCACCCGAGTACAGCACTGGACGCTTGGCCGCCAGGAGCATTTCTGCCGCCTTGCGGATTTGCCCCGAGTGCCCACGAACGGCCGGGCTGTAGGAACGCAGCTTGGCTTTCTTCGGGAAAACGTATTCGAATTTTTCCGCCGGGTTGGTCATGTCTTTCGGGATATCGACCACCACAGGACCCGGGCGACCGGATTGCGCGAGGTAGAACGCCTTTTTCATGATTTCCGGGATTTCCGAGGCGTGCTTGATCATGAAGCTGTGTTTCACGATCGGCCGGGAAATACCGATCATATCGGTTTCCTGGAATGCATCAGTGCCCACCATGGTGCTCGCCACCTGGCCGGAAATGATCACCATCGGAATAGAGTCCATATACGCAGTCGCGATGCCAGTAATGGCATTGGTTGCGCCTGGGCCGGACGTTACCAGTACCACGCCGGCTTTGCCGGTGGCACGGGCATAACCGTCAGCCATATGGGTCGCGGCCTGCTCATGGCGAACCAGGATGTGGTTGACAGCCGGTTCCTTGAACAGTGCGTCGTAGACATGCAGCAGAGCACCACCTGGGTACCCGTAGATATAGTCGACGCCTTCGTCACGCAAAAAGCGGACGAGCATCTCACCGCCAGATAAAAGCTCCACGTTGTTCACCTCTAAAACGCCAGAATACCGTCCGTTAAAAACCGACGGGTCTTAATAGGTTTACTTCTCAACAGAGCATGAGCGACGGTGGTCGCCGACTACGTCAGCACTGACTGAGCAAGTATTGGGATCGTCCCAAGTGTTGCGGGCTTTTCCCACCCAGCGCGAGGTAACGCGTTGCGGGTGTAACAGGTCGGCGCGGATGTGCGCCTCATGATCTGCTGAGCGGGCCTGCTTCTGGCAGTCCCGATACAGCGGACTTTGGATTCTTCTGTTTCAGCCCCTTCAAGTCAAGCAATAATTGCGCTTTTTTCCAACTAAGCGCATGTGAACGTAGAAGAAAGGGCTTTGAGGAGGGATAAAACTCGCCTGAATGTCGTCAAGCGGTAGAAATGTGCGCAAGACTGCCGGAAAACCCGGCAGTCAGGCAATTAACGAGCGCCGACGATCAGTTGGTCGAACTTTTTCAGCGCCGACCGTAGGCCGAGGCTCTCTTGAAGACGATCGGCGTAGACCATCTCGGCCATCTCCAGAATGCCCGAGGCATTGGGCAACGGCAGGTCCTGCTCGAGGATCTGTTTCATGCGACCCAGGAAGATCCACTGCAACCACTGATGAAAATCCAGGGTATCAACCGAAAACGGCTCGACGCTGCTCAGCGCCTCGGCACTGGGGGACACTTCATCCCACCAGCCCGCCAGGCGCAATTCGCGCTCAATCAGCAATAACTGCTCGGCAATTGCCGGAAAACGAGGATCCATCAGAGACTGACCTTGGCCTTTTGCCGAGCCTGGGCAGCACCGGCAGCATCACCTTGCGCAGCGCGCGCGTCGCCAATCAGGGCCCACAGACTGGCCTGCAGGTCAGGACGACCGTTAGCCATGGTCAGGCCACGACGGGCGAACTGTTCGGCTTGTGGCGCATCCCCCTGGGCCATGCGCACTTGCGCCAGGCGGTAGAGCACCTGCGGTTCACGTGGCGCGACACGCTGGGCGCGCTCGAGGCTGGACGATGCACCGTTCAAGTCTCCACCGGCTTGCTGTTGCTGCGCAGTGGTGAGCAAGGCCAGGACCGGACCGTCCAACTGCTCGTCGGCGGACAGGCCACCGGCGTTGGCCGAAGGAATCCCGCTCGGGGTCGAGGGCATGTTGTAGGTGCCCTGGTTGATCGGCGCGCTATCAATCGGCGCGGAGTTCGACGGCCCAGGTGTGATCGGGCCCGGTGTCCATGGCGCCGAGCTGATCGGCGCAGACGTAGTAGCGCCGCCCCCCGGAACCATTACCACCACTCCGGAATCCTGGGGTACAGCCTGGGTTGTGGCAGGGTTTGGACGCGTGGTCACGGTCTGGCGGAAGCCGCCGTTGGCCGAGATCCGGTCATTGTTGGACACGGCCGTGCCGGAATCCACCACCGGGATGGACCCGCGCTGCACGGTGGAGCAACCACTGAGCAAAGCTAACGTTGTAATAGCCGGAATCAACCACTTGTTCACTTGAAATCCTCTTTGCTTAATTCATCCAGCCCTTGACCCAATCCATCACCGAATCGGCATCCGTGGGCACACCTGTGCCACATGGAGCGCCGGCTGGCGGTTCACTGCCGCGAATATACGGCATCTGCACCGCGCCCGGACAGTTGGCATCGGAGCCCTGCCCGGTATGGGGGTCGATCCAGGCCTGCACGATGTTGTCGGGTTGCGGCATGTTCAGTGGCAGCGGGTCGGCCTTGCGCATAAAACTGGTCCAGACCTGCAAGGCGCCGGTCGCCCCCGTGAAGGGTGTCTTGCCATTGTCATCGCGCCCCAGCCACACCACCGCGAGCAGGTCCTGGCTGAAACCGGCGAACCAACTGTCCCGGGAATCGTTACTGGTACCGGTCTTGCCGGCCAGCGTCAGGTTGCCCGGCAGTGAGCTGTACACCGAGCGCCCGGTCCCTTCGCGCATGACCCGCTGCATGGCGTTCTGGGTCAGATAGATGGAGGCCGGATCAAAGCGCTGCTCGATCTGGAACGGGTAGCGCTTGAGCGGCTCGCCTTCCGCCGTAAGCACACTGCGGATCCCGCGCATCGGTGTATTGAAACCACCGTTGGCCAGGGTCTGGTACATGGTCGCCACTTCCATCGGGCTCAAGCCCCCCGCCCCCAGCAACATCGAAGGGAACGCCGGGAACTCGCGGCTCACGCCCAGGCGCGCCAGGGTCTTGAGGACGTTCGGCACCCCCAGCTCCAGGCCCAGCCGCGCCGTGGACAGATTGTAGGAGTGTGCCAGGCCCTGGTACAGGAACACCGTACCGTGGGAGCGACGGTCATAGTTCTGCGGCTTCCACACCTGGCCATCGGCGCCCTTGACCGAAAACGCTTCGTCGGACAACCAACTGGTCAGGGTGTACTTGCTCGGTTTTTCCAGCGCCGTGAGGTACACCGCCGGCTTGATCAGCGAGCCAATCGGCCGTACGGCATCCAGGGCACGGTTGAAGCCGGCAAAACTGGCCTGGCGGCTGCCGATCATGGCCTGGACTTCACCGGTTTCCGGATTGGTCACCACCATGGCCGCCTCAACCTCATCCGAACCCTTGCGCCCGGCCAGGCGCTTGAAGGTATCGCTGACCGACGCTTCGGCCTTCATCTGCAGGATCGGGTCGAAACTGGTGAAGATCCGCAGGCCTTCTTCGGTCAAGTCCTCGTCGCGATAGTCTTCGCGCAACTGGCGCTTGACCAGGTCGATGAAGCCGGGGAATGAACTGTCGGCCAACTTGCCACGGGTAGTGACACCCAGAGGCATCTTCTTCGCGGCAGCGACCTGTTCTGCGGTGGCCACGCCCTGCTGTTCCAGCACGTCGAGGACCAGGTTACGACGTTCCAGGGCCCGCTCCGGGTTGCGGCGCGGGTTGTAATAGGACGGCCCCTTGACCATGCCCACCAGCAACGCCACCTGATGCAGCTTGAGCTCGGACAATGGCTGGCCGAAGAAGAACTGACTGGCCAGGCCGAAACCATGCACCGCGCGCTGGCCATCCTGGCCGACGAACACTTCGTTGAGGTAGGCCTCCAGGATCTCCTGCTTGCTGTAATGCAGCTCCAGCAACATCGCCATCATGGCTTCAGTGAGTTTACGGGTCAGGCTGCGCTCACTGGTCAGGTAGAAATTCTTGACCAATTGTTGCGTCAGCGTACTGCCGCCCTGGGTCATGCGGCCACCCGAGGTGTTGACCCAGATGGCGCGGGCGATGGACTTGGGCGATACGCCCCAGTGGCTGTAGAAATCCCGGTCTTCAACCGCGACCAGGGTTTCCAACAGATACGGCGGGACCTGATCAATCTTGATCAGGATGCGATCTTCAAGGTTCTTCGGGTAAATCCCGCCGATCAGCAATGGCTCAAGGCGCACCACCGGCAGCTTGCCGCCGTTGAGTGCGGAAAGCTCGGCCACGTAATCCCCGGAGAAACGCACACGCACCGGCTGGGCCTTTTCCAGGCCTTCATAGAACTGGAAGCCCCGGGTGTTCAAGTCCACGGTATTGCCGCTGACCGCCGCCGCCCCCGGACCGTTGGCCACGGCTTCGCGTCGGTAACCCAGCGCATCGAGTTCGGTAAGGAAGTCAGCCTTGCTCAATTTCTGGCCGGTAAACAGCTCCAGCGGGCGAGCGTACACCTTCGCCGGGATGGTCCAGCGCTTGCCAGAGAACTTCTCCTGGACCACGGCATCGAGGTACACCGCGACGCCTGCGAGTGCCACCAGGCCAACCAGGCCGAGCTTGATCGCCCAGCCCAGCCAGGGGCGCAGGCTGCGGGGAGGAGGTTTTTTACGGGAACGGGGAGATCGGGTACGAGTCATGGCGGCGGATTATACGCATTTTATTGATGATCAACATGAACCGGACGGCGGTTTGCATGACCGACTTGAGCGGCCATAATGCGCTCCATTATTTTCCCAGACTCCGAAGGATCGCCCGTGAGCCAGCCCCTGATTGCCGCCCTGCAAAACCCGGCCCTGTTTCCTCATCCGGTCGAAGCGTTTCAAGTCATCGAAACCCATATTTCCTGGGTTCTGCTCACTGGCCCCTACGCCTACAAGATCAAGAAACCGGTGAACTTCGGCTTCCTCGACTTTACCCAGTTGGACGCCCGCTCCCACTTCTGCAACGAGGAACTGCGCCTCAACCAGCGCCTGACACAAGATTTGTATCTTGAAGTGTTACCGATCACCGGCAGCGTTGAAGCCCCGCAACTGGCCGGCGAAGGTCCGGCCATCGAATATGTGCTGAAAATGCGCCAGTTCCCGCAAAGCCAACTGCTGAGCACCTTGCAGGCCAATGGCGAGCTGACCAGCGGCCACATCGACGAAATGGCCAGCCAGATTGCGCAGTTCCACTTGAACGCGCCCAAGGTTCCCGAGGCGCACCCGGCCGGCACGCCGGACGAGGTGATGGCACCTGTACAGCAGAACTTCGAGCAGATCCGCCCGTTTCTCAGCGACAAGGCCGACCTGGCCCAACTGCAAGCACTGCAAGCCTGGGCCCAGAGCAGCTTCGAACGCCTCAAGCCCCTGCTGGAGCAACGCAAGCTCAATGGCTTTATCCGCGAGTGCCACGGCGACATTCACCTGGGCAACGCAACGATGATCGACGATCACGTGGTGATCTTCGACTGCATCGAGTTCAACGAGCCGTTCCGCTTCACCGACGTATGTGCCGACACTGGCTTCCTGGCCATGGACCTGGAAGACCGTGGCCTCAAGTCCCTGGCCCGACGCTTTATCAGCCAGTACCTGGAACTGACTGGCGATTACCAGAGCCTCGAACTGCTGAACTTCTATAAGGCCTACCGTGCCCTGGTGCGGGCCAAGGTCGCCCTGTTCAGCATGCCGTCCGAAGCAACGCCTGTAGAGCGTGCAACCACCCTGCGCCAATACCGTAACTACGCCAACCTGGCCGAAAGCTACAGCACCATCCCCTCGCGCTTCCTGGCAATTACCCACGGTGTGTCGGCCACCGGCAAAAGCCATGTGGCAATGCGCCTGGTCGACGCGCTCGGTGCCATACGCCTGCGCTCCGATGTAGAACGCAAGCGCTTGTTTGGCGAGCAGCAAGTGGAGAACACCCCACAAGCCGGGATCTATGCCTCGGATGCCAGCGCAGCGACCTACGCCCGCCTGCATACCCTCGCCGAAACCGTGCTGCGCGCGGGCTTCCCGGTGGTCCTGGACGCCACCTACCTCAAGCGTGAACAACGCGACGCCGCCGCCAAAGTCGCAGAGGCCACTGGCGCGCCCTTCCTGATCCTCGATTGCAATGCACCACAGGCAGTGATCGCCAACTGGCTGGCGAAACGTCAGGCAGATAAAAACGATCCTTCTGACGCCACCCTGGAGGTCATTGAGCAGCAGCAAGCCAGCCGCGATCCTCTGAGCGCCGAGGAACTGCTACTGAGCAAGCGGGTCGAGACCAATGAAAGCGGGACGCTGGACGCGCTGGTTGCCCATGTTCGTCAACACCTGCCAGGGCTGTAAGAAATATTTCCTGGCTGTGAAGCAGTTAACAGCTCACAGCCAGCAATAGTGGCACTATAATGGCGCCATGAATCCAACAGGAGATGCCGCCATGGGCCAGCCGAAGTTGCTTGATACCCCGCTCTACGCGCTGCTGCATAAAGATGACATCCATGGCTTCAATCAGGAACGCCCCAAGGATGGCCCCATTGATATGCGTGGCGGTGACTTCCGCGGGCTCGACCTGCGCCACCTGGATGCCGAGGGCGTGGATTTTACCGACGCCTATTTCCGTTCGGCCGATTTGCGTGGCCTGGACCTGCGCGCTTGCGCGCTGGAAGGCGCCAGCTTGGCCCATGCGCAGATTTCGGGCACTTACTTCCCGCCTGAGCTGAGCGCTGACGAGATCCTGATGTCGGTCAATTTCGGCACTCGCCTGCGTTACCGCACCCGCTGACAACACGCCCTTATCCCCAGCTACGCGCAACGCGGGCTGGGGGCTTGCGCCACTCGCCGTCAATAATCCAGCGCCAGCCTTAGAAGCGTTTACATCGTTTCTGAGCAAAGAACTACGCTTTTCCTACTGAGCGCTACACTCCTTTCAGGCTTGCCTGGTCACGATACCCACCGAACCATTCGGCCGTCGCAAGGAGGCTTAATGAACGATGAGCTGCAACACCTGAAAAACCTTGGCAAGACCTCTGCGCAATGGCTGCATGCGGTGGGCATCCATAGCGCTTCAGACCTGCGTCGCCTGGGCGCCGTGGACGCCTATCGGGCGGTACGCAGTCGTGGCTTTCGGGCGTCCAAAGTCCTGCTGTATGCCATCGAAGGCGCATTGATGGATGTGCATTGGAACGATATTCCAACTGAGCGCAAGGAAGCCTTGAATCGCCAATTGGAAGTTTTGTCGGTACGCAACAAGAACTGAAACAGTCCGGAGCCCAGGATTTACGGGAATTTCAAACATGCGTTTGAGGAAAAGCCCCAGGGCGTAAAAACAAATATTGACTCTCAAATGAGAATCGTTATGATTATCACAACTGGTCGCGAGATCAGCCGATAACTGAAAGACCCTTGGTTCGGACTCTCAGTTTATCTCCTCATCAGGCTAATCACGGTTATTTGACCCGGCTCTTGCCGGGTCTTTTTTTGCCTGGGTTTTATGAACCCGGCACATGGCTGCAGCCACGACGAACCTCAGCGGGCAATGACCAACGGATGACCTAGTTCAGGATGGGGCTGCACCAGCACATCCAGGCCAAACACGGCCTTGAGCAATTCTGGGCGCAATACCTGCGCCGGCGTACCCAGGGCATGGGGGCGGCCGTTTTCCAGCAGCAAAATGCGGTCACAGTAGCGCGCCGCCAGGTTCAGGTCGTGGAGGATCACCAGCACAGCCGCGCCACGATCAGCAAAGCTGCGGATCGCCTGTAAGGTGGTGTGCTGGTGCAGCGGGTCGAGCATCGACGTCGGTTCGTCCAGCAATAATGTCTGCCCCGCCTCGCCCGGCCAGAGCTGCGCCAGCACTCGCGCCAGGTGCACACGCTGGCGCTCGCCGCCAGACAAGGCCAGGTAACTGCGCCCGCTCAAGTGGCTCACGTCAGCGGCCTGCAAGGCGGCGTCGATGATTTCAGCGTCGCGCGCCCGACCGGTCTGATGGGGCAGTCGTCCCATGCCCACCACTTCCTCGACGCGAAACGCGAAATCCAGGGTCGACACCTGTGGCAGCACCGCCAGCCGCTGGGCCCGTTGCGCACCCTGCCAATCCTTGAGTTCGCGGTCATCCAGCCAGACCTGGCCTTCATCCGCCTGCAACTGCGCGCACAACGCGCCCAGCAACGTACTTTTGCCGGCGCCATTGGGGCCAAGCACACCCAGGACTTCACTGGGCTTCAGGTCCAGGGTCACGTCGGTCAATACGGTTTTGCGACCGCGGCGGATCTGCAGGTTTTCCACTCGCAGCATCAGGCGCGCCCTCGCAACAGCAGGTAAAGAAAAAACGGCGCGCCAATAAAGGCGGTAACAATGCCAATGGGCAACTCAGCGGGCGCCAGGGCCAGGCGGGCCACCAGGTCGGCGAATAACAACAGGCTCGCCCCCGCCAGCACCGAGGCCGGCAGCAGCACGCGATGATCCGGCCCCGCCAGCAGGCGCACCAGATGCGGCACCACCAGCCCGACAAAACCAATCAACCCCGCTGCGGCGACCGCGGCGCCAACCCCCAGGGCCGTGCAAAACACCAGCTCACGCTTGAGCCCCTCGACATTGATCCCCAGATGACTGGCTTCCGACTCCCCGAGGAGCAAGGCATTGAGCGCCTTGGCCCGGCGCGGCAGCCACAGCGCCACCCCGGCACTGACCAGCAGCAACGGCCACAGCCGCGAGTAACTGGCGCCATTGAGGCTGCCGAGGTTCCAGAACGTCAGGGTGCGCAAGGTGGCGTCATCCGCCAGGTAAGTGAACAGGCCCACCGCCGAGGCCGCCAGGGCGGTCAGGGCGATACCGGCCAACAGCATGGTTGCGACATTGGTCTGGCCATCACGCCGCCCCAGGCGATAGACCAGCGCCGTCACGCCCAAGCCACCGAGGAATGCACACAGCGACAGCAGATACGGCCCCACCGCATCCGGCAGGCCACCAAAGGCCGCGCCGCCGACGATAGCCACCGCCGCCCCGAGCGCGGCGCCACTGGACACACCAACCAGCCCCGGGTCGGCCAAGGGGTTGCGAAACAACCCCTGCATGGCCACCCCCGACAGCGCCAGCACCCCGCCGACCGCCAACCCCAACAAGGTGCGCGGCAAACGGATCTGCCCCAGAATCAACTCTGCCTGCTCCAGCCCCTGAGCCTCAAGGGGCACGCCAAGCAAGCGTAACGCGGCGCGCAATGTGTCGAGCAACGGCAGGCTGACCGGCCCCAAAGCCAAGGACAGCCAGATCGCCAATACACACAATAGGCTCAGGCCTATAAACAGGGCGCGTGGTTTAACCAGAGTGGTCATGGGGCGGCTTGGGTTTTAGCGGGGTAGAACCCGGCGGACAAGGCTTGCAGGCTGGCCGGCAACCGTGGGCCCAGGCCCCCGACCAACAAGGTGGGGTCCAACTCAACGACCCGACCGGTCTTGGCCGCCGAGGTGTTCGCCAGAATCGGATTTTCCTTGAACAAGGCTGCGCGGGCCGCCTCGCCACTCAGGGCACGGTCGGAGAACACCAGCACTTCAGGGCTCAGCCCCGCCAGGGACTCCACCGAAAACGGCTTGTACCCGGTGTGCGTCGCCAGATTGCGTCCACCGGCTTGTTGCAGTACCCAATCGGCGGCGGTGTCCTTGCCGGCGATCAACGGCTTGCCGCCGGCATGTCCGAGCACCAACAGCACGCCTGGGGCCTTTTGCCGGGTTTGCGCCTGGGTCACGGCGGCTTTTTGCAGGTTTAGTTGCTGTTGATACGTACTGAACAGCGCCATGGCCCGGTCTTCAGCCCCCAGCAACGCGCCCAAGTGTTGCAGGTTGCCTTGCAGGGTGGGCAGGTCCGGCTGTGCGGAGAACAGCTCCACTTGCACCCCGGCATTGCGAATCTGCGCCAGCACTGGGGGCGGTCCCATTTCCTCAGTGCCCACCAGGATTTGCGGGCGCAGGCTCAAGATCCCTTCGGCCGACAGCTGGCGCTGGTAACCGATACTGGGTAATGCCTTGAGCGATTGTGGGTGCTGGCTAGTGGTGTCGACGCCCACCAGCTTTGACTCGCCCCCCAGGGCCACCACCCACTCCGACAACGCCCCGCCGGCGCTGACCCAGCGTTGTGGCGGTTCAGCGGCTTGCGCCACGTGGTTGACCAGCAGTCCGACAACAAGCGCAATAGCGCTGGTACTCAGGCGCATAAAAGGGTTTCCTTCCAGGGGGTGGAGCCAGTCATGCGACCGTCTGAGCACGCAGTCAGCTAACAGGCGAAGCCGGCATTTGATAATTGTTTGCATTTGAACGTCAAGCACCGGGCTCACCCGCAAACCCCGGATCACTCTACAGCCCTTGACCCGTACCACCTGAGAACGCTTATGAAGTTTCTATGCCCCTCCCACGAACTGGCACCCGACAGCAGCCGCGGCTTCGATATCGACGGCCGCAAGCTGTTTGCCGTGCGCCGCGAAGGCCGGGTGTATTTCTATATCAACCGCTGCCCTCATCGCGGCGTTCCGCTGGAATGGCAGCCGGACCGCTTTCTCGATCCCAGCGCGAGCATGATCCAATGCGCCACCCACGGCGCGTTGTTTCTGATCGAAAACGGTGAGTGCGTGGCCGGCCCGTGCGCGGGCCAAAGCCTCAGCCCCCTGCCCGGCCGCGAAGACGCACAGGGGTTGTGGGTGCAACTCTAGTCGTTGAGCAACACCGTCAATGGCCGATCAATATAGATTTGCTGCGCCCCCACCTGCACGCCGTACGCCAGGACTTCCACCCCGGCAGCTTTGGCTTCACGCAGTGCCGCCGCGTAGCCCGCGTCGATTTCCTCGGCCGGCCTTACGCTGTCGATGCCCGACAGGTTCACACAGTACAACTGCACCGCCCGCACGCCGCTGCGGGCCAAATGCGCCAATTCGCGCAAATGCTTGGCCCCACGCTGAGTCACCGCATCGGGAAACGCCGCGACAGAGGTGCCGTCAAACCCCAGGGTGACACTTTTGACTTCGACATAGACCGCGCCGTCGGGATAGTCCAGGCGAAAGTCGATGCGGCTTTTTTCCTGGCCATACGGCACTTCACGCTTTAGTCCGGTAAAGCCATTGAGCTCGGTGATCACCCCGGCATGCAGCGCTTCTTCAACCAACGGGTTGGCGCGTGCGGTGTTGACGCACGCCAGGCGCCCCTGGGGCGTTTCAGCGATTTCCCAGGTGCCCGGCAGCTTGCGCTTGGGGTCGTTGGAGCGGCTGAACCAGACTTGTCCGCCTTCGACCATGCAGTTGAACATCGAGCCCGTGTTTGGGCAGTGAATGGTGAGCAACTCGCCGGTAGCGGTTTCGATATCGGCCAGAAAACGCTTGTAGCGGCGAATCAGCCGACCTTCTTCGAGGGGAGGATGAAAGCGCATCAGCCTTGCCAGCTCCGCAAACCACGGGCAATCCGCTCCACCGCTTCCTGTAGTCGATCGAGATTTTGCGTGTAGGCAAAACGCACATGATGCCCCGCCTGGAAGCGACCGAAATCCAACCCGGGCGTGAATGCCACGTGTTCGGTTTCAAGAAAATGCCGGCAAAATGCAAAGGCATCGCCACCAAAGGCGCTGATATCGGCATACAGGTAAAACGCCCCTTCAGGCTCGACCGCAATACCAAAACCCAACTCGCGCAAAGCCGGTAGCAAAAAGTCACGCCGGCGACCGAATTCGGCCCGTCGCTCTTCAAGGATCGCCAGAGTCTGCGGGGTAAAGCAGGCCAATGCCGCATGCTGGGCCATGCTCGGCGCGCTGATGTACAGGTTCTGCGCCAGTTTCTCCAGTTCGCCCACGGCTGCGGGGGGCGCCACCAGCCAGCCCAGACGCCAGCCGGTCATGCCGAAATACTTTGAAAAACTGTTTAAGACAAACGCCTCGTCATCCACTTCCAGCACGCTGGCCGCGTCAGTGCCGTAGGTCAGGCCGTGATAGATCTCATCCACTACCAGGTGGCCGTTGCGGGCCTTGATCGCGCTGGACAGGCCCGCCAGTTCATCACGGGTCAGGATGGTCCCGGTCGGGTTGGCCGGCGAAGCGACCAAGGCCCCCACGCTGTCCTGATCCCAGTAGCGCTCCACCAGATCGGCAGTCAGTTGGTAGCGCACCTCGGGGCCGACCGGCACCAGTTGCGCCGCACCTTCCACCAAGCGCAGGAAATGCCGGTTGCAGGGGTAGCCCGGGTCCGCGAGTAGCCAATGCTTGCCGGGGTCCACCAGCAGGCTACTGGCCAGGAGCAAGGCCCCGGAGCCGCCCGGGGTGATCAGGATGCGCTCGGGGTCGATACTCAAGCCATAACGCTGCTGGTAGAAGCCACTGATGGCCTCGCGCAGTTCCGGCAAGCCACGGGCGGCGGTGTAGCGGGTTTTGCCGTTGGCCAGCGCGGCCTGGCCGGCCTGGATGATCGGTTCGGCGGTGGTGAAGTCCGGCTCGCCGATTTCCAAATGAATCACATCATGGCCTGCGGCCTGTAGCTCATTGGCCCGCGCCAGTAACGCCATGACATGAAAAGGTTCGATAGCTCGACTGCGAGCACTGTAGGGCTGAGCCATTAGCCTTCCTTAACAATGAGGACAAAATCGGGATTCTACCGAACCCGCGAGGTAAAACATGCTCTATTGCCTGCCTGGCCCAGGGCAATGAGCCGGGCAAGCACCTGCAAAACGACTAAAATCAACATTCGAGACAATGCATACCCAGCCATTGCCGGTCGCAGCAGTTTGCAACCCCGGCACGACGGGCCTCGACAACCGGGAGTGGCGCACCCCGAAGCTATCTGGTAAGTTCGCCCGCTTGCAGCCGCAGGGCCGGCAGGTGTCGGTGATGTTGCAATCCTGCGCAATGGATTAGAAGAGTGAGAGGCGGTCTATTCATGTCCACCCAAGCAAAGCAACAGCAGACTCAAGGTCTCGGCGGCTTCGAACCTTACGTAGAAAAGAAGGGCGAAGAATACATGGGCGAGCCCATGCGCGAGCACTTCACCAAGATCCTGAACAAGTGGAAGCAGGACTTGATGCAGGAGGTCGATCGTACCGTTGGCCATATGAAGGACGAAGCAGCCAACTTTCCTGACCCGGCAGACCGTGCCAGCCAGGAAGAAGAATTTGCCCTGGAATTGCGTGCGCGCGATCGCGAGCGCAAGTTGATCAAGAAGATCGACAAGACGCTGCAACTGATCAAGGACGAAGAGTACGGCTGGTGCGAATCCTGTGGCATCGAGATCGGTATTCGTCGCCTGGAAGCCCGTCCTACCGCAGACATGTGTGTGGACTGCAAGAACCTTGCAGAAATCAAGGAAAAACAGGTCGGCAAGTAATCCCTGCCGGGCCGAACAAATGGGGCGTGCAAACGCCCCATTTTTGTTTCTGGGGTTTGGCGGTTTTCCAGTAATATCCAGGCCATGACAGCCTCTCCCTATATCGGGCGTTTCGCCCCCACCCCCAGCGGCCATTTGCACTTCGGCTCCCTGGTTGCAGCCCTCGCTTCCTATCTCGACGCCCGCGCCAATCAAGGCCGCTGGCTGATGCGCATGGAAGACCTCGACCCTCCCCGTGAAGAGCCCGGCGCCCAGGCGGCAATCCTGCATGCTCTGGAAAGCTATGGTTTTGAATGGGACGGGGAACTGGTCCGACAAAGCGAGCGGCATGATGCCTACGCCAAAGTCCTGAACGACATGTTCAACCATGGCCTGGCCTACGCCTGCACCTGCTCACGCAAGCAACTGGAACCGTATAACGGCATTTACCCGGGCCTGTGCCGCAACGCCGGCCACGCTCAGCAGGATGCTGCCATTCGCCTACGGGTTCCCGAACTGGAATACCATTTCACTGACCGCGTACAAGGCCAATTCCGACAACACTTGGGCCGCGATGTAGGCGATTTCGTCATCCGCCGCCGCGACGGCCTGTATGCCTACCAACTGGCGGTGGTGCTCGACGATGCCTGGCAAGGTGTCACCGATATCGTGCGCGGCGCCGACCTGCTGGACTCCACGCCGCGCCAGCTGTACCTGCAAGAACTGCTGGGCCTGCGCCAGCCGCGCTACCTGCATGTACCGCTGATCATCCAGCCGGACGGTAACAAGCTGGGTAAATCCTACCGCTCGCCGCCGCTAACGCCCGACCAGGCCACACCTCTGCTACTCAGGGCCCTGCGCGCCCTCGGCCAGCAGCCGGGGGATGAGCTGCTCCACGCCAGCCCACAGGAACTGCTCGGTTGGGGCATCCGGCACTGGGATGCCACCCGGATCCCGCGCACACTGACCCTGGCCGAAGCGCAATTGCACTGAAGACGCTTGCAGCCTGCCAACCATCCGTTAACATCGCCGCAGTTTTTCAATCAGAGGCCAACATGTACATCTATCGATTGGTCCTGCTGCTGGTCGTCGGGATCTACCTGTTTTCTCCCGCCATCATGGACTGGTGGATCGACGCCACGGGCGCCTGGTATCGCCCCTATCTGCTGTGGTTGATCCTGATCGTCGTGACTTTCATCCTGCAGAGCCAAAAAGATGCCGATGAGCTTTAGCCTGACCCAGATGCTGCTGATCAGCGCCGCCTACCTGGCCGCGCTGTTCGGGGTGGCCTGGATCAGTGAGCGTGGGATGATCCCGCGGGCGATCATTCGCCACCCGCTGACCTACACCTTGTCCCTGGGCGTCTATGCCAGCGCTTGGGCGTTCTATGGCACGGTGGGCCTGGCCTACCAATATGGCTATGGGTTTCTTTCCAGCTACCTCGGGGTATCCGGGGCCTTCCTGCTGGCGCCGGTGCTGCTGTACCCGATCCTGAAAATCACCCGCACCTACCAACTGTCGTCGCTGGCTGACCTGTTTGCCTTCCGCTTTCGCAGCACCTGGGCCGGCGCGCTGACCACGATCTTCATGCTGATTGGCGTGCTGCCGCTGCTGGCCCTGCAGATCCAGGCAGTGGCCGATTCCATCGGTATTCTTACCCACGAGCCGGTGCAACATCGGGTGGCCCTGAGCTTTTGTGCGCTGATCACCCTGTTCACGATTTTTTTCGGCTCGCGGCATATCGCCACCCGGGAAAAACACGAAGGCCTGGTGTTTGCGATTGCCTTCGAGTCGGTGATCAAGCTGATCGCCATCGGTGGCGTGGGCTTGTACGCGCTGTACGGGGTGTTCGACGGCCCGCAACAACTTGAGCTGTGGCTGCTGCAAAACCAGACCGCCCTCGCCGCCCTGCACACTCCGCTGCAGGAAGGCCCCTGGCGCACGTTGCTGCTGGTGTTCTTTGCCTCGGCCATCGTCATGCCGCACATGTACCACATGACCTTCACCGAGAACCTCAACCCGCGTTCGCTGGTCAGCGCCAGCTGGGGCCTGCCCCTGTTCCTGTTGCTGATGAGCCTGGCGGTGCCGCTGATCCTCTGGGCCGGGCTGAAACTGGGGGCCACCACCAACCCGGAATACTTCACCCTCGGCATCGGCATCGCCGCCAACAGTAAATCCCTGGCGCTGCTGGCCTATGTCGGTGGGTTATCGGCGGCCAGTGGCTTGATTATCGTCACCACCCTGGCGCTGTCGGGCATGGCCCTCAACCACCTGGTGCTGCCGCTGTATCAGCCGCCCGCCGAAGGCAATATCTACCGCTGGCTGAAATGGACACGCCGCGCGCTGATCGTGGCCATCATCATGGCCGGCTATGGCTTCTACCTGCTGATGGCGGCCGAGCAAGACCTGGCCAACCTCGGCATTGTGGCCTTCGTCGCCACCTTGCAGTTCCTGCCGGGGGTATTGTCGGTGCTGTACTGGCCAACCGCCAATCGGCGTGGGTTTATCGCCGGGCTGCTGGCGGGAATCCTGGTGTGGCTGGTGACCATGCTGCTACCACTGGTCGGCAACCTGCAGGGTTTCTACATCCCGCTGCTGAACATGATCTACGTGCTGGATGACACCAGTTGGCACATGGCAGCCATCGCCTCACTGGCGGCCAACGTACTGATGTTCACCCTGATCTCCCTATTCACCAACGCCAGCCCCGAAGAAACCAGCGCGGCCGAAGCCTGCGCGGTGGATAACGTACGCCGCCCGCAACGCCGCGAACTGCATGCCGCCTCGCCCCAGGAATTCGCCACGCAACTGGCCAAGCCCCTGGGCGCCAAGGCTGCACAAAAGGAAGTGGAACAGGCACTGCGCGATCTGTACCTGCCTTTCGACGAGCGCCGCCCCTATGCCCTGCGCCGCCTGCGCGACCGCATCGAGGCCAACCTGTCCGGGTTGATGGGCCCCAGCGTGTCCCAGGACATGGTCGAGACCTTCCTGCCCTACAAGGCCGGCGGCGAAAACTATGTAACTGAAGATATCCACTTTATCGAGAGCCGGCTGGAAGACTACCACTCACGCCTCACCGGCCTTGCCGCCGAACTCGATGCCCTGCGCCGCTACCACCGCCAGACCCTGCAGGAACTGCCCATGGGCGTGTGCTCCCTGGCCAAGGACCAGGAGATCCTGATGTGGAACAAGGCCATGGAAGAGCTGACCGGCATCGCCGCCCAGCGCGTGGTCGGCTCGCGCCTGACCACCATCGGCGATCCCTGGCGCGAGTTGCTGCAGGGCTTTATCAACCTGCCCGACGAACACTTGCACAAACAGCACCTGGCCCTGGATGGCCAGACCCGCTGGCTGAACCTGCACAAAGCGGCCATCGACGAACCCCTGGCCCCAGGCAACAGTGGCTTGGTATTGCTGGTCGAAGACCTCACTGAAACCCAGATGCTCGAAGACAAGCTGGTGCATTCCGAGCGCCTGGCCAGTATCGGGCGCCTGGCGGCAGGCGTGGCCCACGAGATCGGCAATCCGATCACCGGTATCGCGTGCCTGGCGCAGAACCTGCGCGAGGAGCGCGAAGAAGACGACGAAATCACCGAAATCAGCGGGCAGATCCTCGAGCAAACCAAACGCGTCTCGCGCATCGTGCAATCGCTGATGAGCTTCGCCCATGCCGGCGGCCACCAGAATCACGATGAAGCGGTGTGCCTGGCCGAAGTCGCCCAGGATGCTATTGGGCTGCTGGCCTTGAACCGGCGTAATTTCGAAGTACAGTTCTATAACTTGTGCGATCCGGAACACTGGGTGGTCGGCGACTCACAACGCCTGGCCCAGGTGCTGATCAACCTGCTGTCCAATGCCCGCGACGCGACACCCGCCGGCAGTGCGGTAAGGGTCAAGAGCGAGGCTTACGAGCACACGGTAGACCTGATCGTCGAAGACGAAGGCAGCGGTATTCCACAGAACATCATGGACCGATTGTTCGAACCCTTCTTCACCACCAAGGATCCTGGTGAAGGTACCGGTCTGGGCCTTGCACTGGTCTATTCCATCGTTGAAGAGCATTATGGACAAATCACCATCGACAGCCCGGCTGACACCGAAAGCCAACGCGGCACCCGTATTCGGGTGACCTTGCCGCGTCATGTCGAAGCGACGTCCGCTGTGAACTGAGACCGTCGAGAGAATTGAATCAATGCCGCACATTTTGATCGTCGAAGACGAAACCATTATCCGCTCTGCCTTGCGTCGCCTGCTTGAACGTAATCAGTACCAGGTCAGCGAAGCCGGCTCGGTGCAGGAAGCCCAAGAGCGTTTCAGCATTCCCACATTCGACCTGATTGTCAGTGACCTGCGCCTGCCTGGCGCGCCCGGTACCGAACTGATCAAGCTGGGCCAGGGCACGCCGGTGCTGATCATGACCAGCTATGCCAGCCTGCGCTCGGCCGTAGACTCCATGAAGATGGGCGCGGTGGACTACATCGCCAAGCCCTTCGACCACGACGAAATGCTCCAGGCCGTGGCGCGCATCCTGCGTGACCGCCAGTCCACCAACAGTGCCCCGGCGGAACGGCCGGCCGGCAAGGCCGCCAGCGACAAACCCGGGGTCGACAACAGCAATGGCGAAATCGGCATCATCGGCTCCTGCCCGCCCATGCAGGACCTGTACGTCAAGATCCGCAAGGTTGCGCCCACGGACTCCAATGTCCTGATCCAGGGCGAGTCCGGCACCGGCAAAGAGCTGGTGGCCCGCGCCCTGCACAACCTGTCCAAACGCGCCAAGGCCCCGATGATCTCGGTGAACTGCGCGGCAATCCCCGAATCCTTGATCGAATCCGAACTGTTCGGCCACGAGAAAGGTGCCTTTACCGGCGCCAGCGCCGGACGCGCCGGCCTGGTGGAAGCGGCGGACGGCGGCACGCTGTTCCTCGACGAAATCGGTGAGCTGCCCCTGGAAGCCCAGGCACGCCTGCTGCGCGTATTGCAGGAGGGCGAGATTCGCCGGGTCGGCTCGGTGCAGTCACAAAAAGTCGATGTGCGCCTGATCGCCGCGACTCACCGGGACCTGAAGAGCCTGGCGAAAATCGGCCAGTTCCGCGAAGACCTGTATTACCGCCTGCACGTAATCGCCCTCAAGCTGCCGGCCCTGCGCGAACGCGGTGCCGACGTCAACGAGATTGCCAATGCATTCCTGTTGCGCCAGAGCGCGCGCGTCAACCGTACCGACCTGACGTTTGCGGCCGACGCCGAGCAAGCTATCCGCCACTATTCGTGGCCAGGTAACGTGCGCGAGCTGGAAAACGCCGTGGAGCGGGCTGTGATTCTTTCGGAGAGCCCGCAGATCTCCGCCGAGCTGCTGGGCATTGATATCGAACTGAGTGACCTGGACGATGACGACTTCATTGGCCTGGCACCACAACAGGGCGGCAGTAACACCAGCCATGAGCCTACAGAAGACTTGTCCCTGGAAGACTACTTCCAGCACTTCGTCCTGGAGCACCAGGACCATATGACCGAGACCGAACTGGCGCGCAAACTGGGTGTCAGCCGCAAGTGCCTGTGGGAACGGCGCCAGCGCCTGGGCATTCCACGGCGCAAGACCGGGGTTGCCAGCGAAAGCTGAGGTCAACTCACATTGGGTAACACCCCAAACGTGAAAAAACTGTTACCTCAGATATTCACGTAACAAAAAGCCGGGGCTTACGGTAACGAAGCCCCGGCTTTTTTTCGCCTGCCAAACACCCAAAACCCGGCCATCCCCCTGATTTTGCTGGGGCTCGCAAAAGTTGGCACGCACCCTGCTATATGCTTAGTACAAGAACAATAAAAAGCACCGTACACACACAATAAAAATAAGACGAATCGACTCACGCACAATAAAAACAACACGGCGGAGGCGCAGCTAACTGATTCTTTTGGAGAGGCGTTGCATTTGGGGCTTGCCCCGCAACCAGGCCGAGAACAACAAAAACTGCCCTAAGGCAGAGCCTGAACTGGTTGGATCATTGATCATCGCAACACAGCGACCAAAGCAATCCGTTTGCTCTTGACTCCCGATTGGGAGTGTCATGAAGGTCAAATCTCATGGCGAGGGCGATCAACAAAAACAAGAAGCCCGAAACCAATAATAAAAATAGAGCACGCAACTACTTTCTGGGGGAGCTTCGGCTCCCCTTGTAGTTTCTGCGATTTGAGCGCCGCACCGGCTTATTTAAGCATCTGGCTCAACGCTTGCAGCTAGTTCCTACACCATCCCCTGACTAAATGCTAGAATCCCGGCCCATCATGCGGTCATTCTTCGTTATGGCCGAACATTCCTTCAAACAGTGCATCCCATGCTGAAGAAGTTGTTCCAGTCATTCCGTTCCCCCTTGCGTCGTACGCAACACATTCGCAGCACGCCTGAAGTGCTCAACAGCAATCAACATTCGCTGCAGCGCGCCCAGTTCAGCCGTTATGCGGTGAACATCGTCGAACGCCTGCAGAACGCTGGCTACCAGGCCTACCTGGTCGGTGGTTGTGTGCGCGACATGTTGCTCAACATCACTCCCAAGGATTTCGACGTCGCCACCAGCGCCACGCCTGAACAAGTGCGCGCCGAGTTTCGCAACGCGCGGATCATCGGTCGGCGCTTCAAGTTGGTGCATATCCACTTTGGTCGCGAGATCATCGAGGTCGCCACCTTCCGAGCAGGCCACCCGCAAAACGATGAAGAGGAAGACAGCAACCAGTCTTCCCGCAACGAAAGCGGACGCATCCTGCGGGACAATGTGTACGGCACCCTGGAAGAAGACGCGCAACGCCGCGACTTCACCATCAATGCCCTCTATTACGATCCGGTCAGCGAGCGCATCCTCGATTACGCCAACGGCGTACACGATATTCGCAACCACCTGATCCGCCTGATCGGCGACCCTACGCAGCGCTACCAGGAAGACCCGGTGCGCATGCTGCGGGCCGTGCGCTTTGCCGCCAAGCTGAACTTCGGCATCGAGAAACATACGGCCGCGCCGATTCGCGAGCTGGCGCCGATGCTGCGGGAAATCCCTTCGGCACGCCTGTTCGAGGAAGTGCTCAAGCTGTTCCTTTCCGGGCATGCCGCCGACACCTTCGAAATGCTGGTGGACCTGCAGTTGTTCGACCCACTGTTCCCGGCCAGCGCCGATGCACTGGAGCACAACCCCACGTACACCCACACGCTGATCAGTGAAGCGTTGATCAACACTGACCTGCGGATCAAACAGAACAAACCGGTGACCCCGGCATTCCTGTTTGCCGCCCTGCTCTGGCCGGCGCTGCCCGCCCGCGTGCTGCGCCTGCAGAACCGTGGCATGCCGCCGATTCCAGCGATGCAGGAAGCCGCGCACGAGTTGATCGCCGAGCAATGCCAGCGCATCGCAATCCCCAAGCGCTTCACCATGCCGATCCGCGAGATCTGGGACATGCAGGAACGCCTGCCACGGCGCAGTGGCAAACGTGCCGACCTGCTGCTGGACAACCCGCGCTTCCGTGCCGGCTATGACTTCCTGCTGCTGCGTGAAAGCGCCGGCGAGCAGACTGATGGCCTGGGCGAATGGTGGACCGACTACCAGGACGCCAATGACAGCGAACGTCGCGAGATGATTCGTGAACTGAGCAGCAAAGGCGAACCCACTGGCGACGGCCCGAAAAAGCGCCGCCGCAGCAGCGGTAGCAAACGCAAGCGCAGTGCCGCCGATACCTCTGGCGAATAAGCACCGTGGAGCGTATCTACATCGGCATGGGCAGCAACCTCGCTGCCCCGCAACAGCAATTGCGCAACGCCATCGAGGCGTTGGCGCAGTTGCCGAACACCACATTCGTCGGTGTTTCTGCCTTCTACCAAAGTGATTCCCTGCTTCCCGGCCAGCCCCGCTATACCAATGCGGTGGCGGCGCTGAACAGCACCCTCGCGCCACTGGAACTGCTGGATGCGCTGCAAGCCATCGAGAACGACCAGGGTCGCGAACGCCTTGAGCGTTGGGGCCCGCGCACCCTGGACTTGGATATCCTGCTGTTTGGCGATCGCCTGATTGATGAGCCGCACCTCAAGGTGCCTCATTACCAGATGCATCTAAGGGCTTTTGTGTTGTATCCACTTGCCGAACTGGCACCGGCCACTTTGCAACTGCCTGACGGCCGCCTACTCAGTGATCTGCTCGATCAATGCCCATTCGTCGGCCTGGAACGCCTGCCTCCTGCTTGACTCAAGCCCTGTGGGCGCTGGCCGAGCACGCCTTTTACCTGCTGAATCGCATCAGTAACAGCGGTAACACCCCGCTCGTAACAATGCGGTAACACATCCAATTGACTTCCAGAGTCCTCCTCACGACTATAGGCGTCCCGCTGCCGCCAACCCGGCGCTGAAGGGCGCAATCCAGGCCTTATAAGCACTGCTCTGAAGAAAGTGCGCCTGTATAAACGAAGACTCACGCGCGTTACTCGCTGTTTCCAAGCGCCTGAACGAGGACCCTTTTCATGCCAGACATTACCCTGACCACCTTGCAGAGCCTCAAACTCAAGGGTGAAAAAATCACCATGCTGACCTGCTATGACGCCACGTTCGCCCAGGCTTGCTGCCAGGCCGGGGTCGAGGTGTTACTGGTGGGCGACTCCCTGGGCATGGTTCTTCAAGGGAATGACAGCACCCTCCCCGTCACCACCGATGAACTTGCCTACCACACCGCCAGCGTCAAGCGCGGTAACGAAGGCGCCTTTATCATCGCCGACCTGCCGTTCATGGCGTACGCAACGCTTGAGCAGACCTTCCAGAACGCCGGCAAGCTGATGCAGGCCGGGGCACATATGATCAAGGTCGAAGGTGCCTTGTGGCTTGCCGAGTCGATCCGATTGTTGGCTGAACGCGGCGTTCCGGTATGCGCACACATGGGCCTCACGCCACAGTCCGTCAATATCCTGGGTGGCTACAAGGTCCAGGGCCGTAATGAAGCCCAAGCCCGGCAGATGCGGGCCGACGCCATCGCCCTGGAGCAGGCCGGCGCTGCAATGATTGTGCTCGAGTGCGTGCCTAGCGAACTGGCGGAAGAAATCACCCAGGCGGTGAAAATCCCGGTGATCGGCATTGGCGCCGGCAGCGCGACCGACGGCCAGGTCCTGGTGCTGCATGACATGCTCGGCCTGAACCTCACCGGCCGCGCCCCCAAATTCGTGAAGAACTTCATGACCGGCCAGGACAACATCCAGGCCGCGCTGAGCGCCTATGTGGCTGAAGTCAAAGCCGTTACCTTCCCTGGCCTCGAACACGGATTCTCTGCATGAACACCGTAAAAACCCTGCGCGAACTGCGGGCCGCCGTCACTCACGCGCGTAACGCCGGCAAGCGCATTGGCTTCGTGCCGACCATGGGCAACCTGCATGCCGGCCACGCTACGCTGGTGACACGCGCCGCCGAACAAGCCGACTTCGTGGTGGCGAGCATTTTCGTCAACCCACTGCAGTTTGGCGCCGGTGAAGACCTGGACAAGTACCCGCGCACTCTGGCCGCCGACCAGGAAAAGCTGCTGGTGGCGGGCTGCAACCTGCTGTTCGCCCCCACCGTCGACGAGATGTACCCCGACGGCATGACGGTGCAGACCCGGGTCAGCGTGCCGCAACTGTCCGAAGGCCTGTGCGGCGCCAGCCGCCCGGGTCACTTCGAGGGCGTGGCGACGGTGGTGAGCAAACTGTTCAACATGGTCCAGCCCGACCTGGCGGTGTTCGGGCAAAAGGACTACCAGCAACTGGCGGTGATCCGCGCCATGGTGCGCGACCTGAACATGCCGATCCAGATCATTGGCGAGCCCACCGTGCGCGCCGAGGACGGCCTGGCGCTGTCCTCGCGCAACGGTTACCTGACTGAAGAACAGCGCGCCATCGCCCCGGTGCTGTACCGCAGCCTCCGTCATATCGCCACCGCCATTGAAAACGGCGACCGCGACTTCGCCAAGCTGCGGGCCGAGCAGGTCCAGCACATCGAGGCCGCCGGCCTGCGCATGGACTACCTGGAAGTCTGCCAGGGCCAGCACCTGCGTCCGGCAACCGCCGAGGATCGTGATGTGGTGATCCTGGTCGCCGCGTACCTGGGCGCAACACGGTTGATCGACAACCTGCACCTCAACCTCAGCGCTTAAGCCTGGCAATCTCCCCATGTGGGAGCGGGCTTGCCCTCGATGGCGGACGGTCAGTCGATGTATTTGTCGCTGACCCAGCACCATCGCGGGCAAGCTCGCTCCCACATTCAGTTTTTAGCGCCTCCCAGGCCCCGGTATAAAAAAGTACCGGCTTGCGCGCAGACAAAGCCAAGACATATCGACACGCTAGGTTTAATGTAATCGCCCGGCGTTATAGTTAGCGCTGTCTGGAACCCAAACCTTGATACAAAACTGGATGTTCCGGGTTTAGAAGTGTCCTAAAAGCAGTCCCAGTAATAAAAAGGAAACCCGCAGCGATGGCGTATTACCGCACCCCTCATGACGTTACCGCTCTGCCCGCCTGGCAAGCGCTCAATCAACATCGCCAAGCCATGCAGGATTTCAGCATGCGCGAAGCGTTCAATGCCGATCCCCAGCGCTTTACCCAGTTCACGTTGAGCAGCTGCGGACTTTTCCTCGATTACTCGAAAAACCTGATTACCCCTGAAACCCGCGACCTGCTGGTGGGCCTGGCCAACGAAGTCGATCTCAAAAGCGCAATCAAGGCGCTGTTCGATGGCGAGCCGGTCAACTCTTCGGAAGGTCGTCCGGCGCTGCACACCGCACTGCGCCGCCCGGTGGGCGACAAGTTGTCGGTCAACGGCACCAATATCATGCCCGACGTGCACAAGGTGCTGAACCAGATCACCGACCTGGTGGGCCGCATCCATGACGGCCTGTGGCGTGGCTACACCGAGAAGCCAATCACCGACGTGGTCAACATCGGCATCGGCGGTTCGTTCCTCGGCCCTGAGCTGGTCTCCGAGGCACTGTTGTCCTACGCCCATAAAGGCGTGCGCTGCCACTACCTGGCGAATATCGATGGCAGTGAATTCCACGAGCTAACCCAGAAGCTGCGCGCCGAGACCACGCTGTTTATCGTCTCGTCGAAGTCCTTCAACACCCTGGAAACCCTGAAAAACGCCCAGGCCGCCCGCGCCTGGTACCTGGCCCAGGGTGGCTCGGAAGCCGAGCTGTATCGCCACTTTATCGCCGTGTCGAGCAACAACGCGGCGGCCGTGGCCTTCGGTATCCGTGAAGAGAACATCTTCCCGATGTGGGATTGGGTCGGCGGCCGTTACTCGTTGTGGTCGGCCATCGGCTTGCCAATCGCCCTGGCCATTGGCATGTCCAACTTCAAGGAACTGCTGTCGGGTGCCTACACCATGGACCAGCACTTCCAGACCGCGCCGTTCGAGGCAAACATGCCGGTGCTGCTGGGCCTGCTGGGTGTGTGGTACGGCAACTTCTGGGGCGCCCAGAGCCACGCGATCCTGCCGTACGACCACTACCTGCGTAACATCACCAAGCACTTGCAACAGTTGGACATGGAATCCAACGGCAAGAGCGTACGCCAGGACGGCACGCCGGTTTCCACCGATACTGGCCCGGTTATCTGGGGCGGCGTGGGCTGCAACGGTCAGCACGCGTACCACCAGTTGCTGCACCAGGGCACCCAGTTGATCCCGGCCGACTTCATTGTGCCGATCGTCAGCTTCAACCCGGTCTCCGACCACCATCAGTGGCTGTATGCCAACTGCCTGTCCCAGAGCCAGGCGCTGATGCTCGGCAAAACCCGCAGCGAAGCCGAAGCAGAGTTGCGTGACAAAGGCATGGCCGAAGACGAAATACAAAAGCTGGCGCCGCACAAGGTGATCCCGGGCAACCGCCCGAGCAACACCCTGGTGGTGGAGCGGATCAGCCCGCGCCGTCTGGGCGCGCTGGTGGCGATGTATGAACACAAAGTATTCGTACAAAGCGTCATCTGGGGCATCAACGCCTTTGACCAATGGGGCGTGGAGCTGGGCAAGGAACTGGGCAAGGGCGTCTACAACCGCCTGACGGGCGCCGAGGAAACCTTGGCCGACGATGCCTCGACCCAAGGCTTGATCAACTACTTCCGTGGTCGTCACCGCGGTTGATGTGATCGGCACTACAATCAGGGATTGAACCTGCACAAGCGCCCCCTGGGGGAGCTGGCTTGCCAGCTCCCCCAGGGACCAGCCTTGAACTCTTGTCTCTATAACAAGAAGAGGGATCCCTAATGTTCGATATCAGCCAGTTTCCCCATGCCGATGCAGTGCGCCGGGGCGCGCAACTCAGTCAAGAGGGCTACCAGCGCCTCTATCGGCAATCCATCGAACACCCCGATACGTTCTGGGCCGAACAGGCCAAGGCGCTGCTCGACTGGATCACGCCCTGGCAGACCGTCCAGCACTGCGATATCAACACCGGCGCCGCGCAGTGGTTTGCCGGTGGCCAGTTGAACGTCAGCTACAACTGCATTGACCGTCACCTGGCGCAACGCGCCGATCAGCCGGCCTTTATCTGGGAAGGCGATGATCCTGCAAAATCTTCCAAAATCACCTACCGCCAACTTCACCAAAACGTCAGCCGCCTGGCCAATGTGCTGAAAAGCCGTGGCGTGAAAAAAGGCGACCGGGTGTGTATCTACATGCCGATGATTCCGGAAGCCGCCTACGCGATGCTGGCCTGCACGCGGATTGGTGCGGTGCATTCCGTGGTGTTTGGCGGGTTCTCACCGGATGCCCTGCGCGACCGTATCCTGGATGCCGACTGCCGCACCGTGATCACCGCCGATGAAGGCGTACGCGGCGGTAAACCGGTGGCGCTGAAACAGAATGTCGACAAGGCCCTGGCCAGCTGTCCGAATGTCACGACGGTGCTGGTGGTGGAACGAACCGGTGCGCCCGTAGCCTGGACTGAAGGGCGCGACCTCAAGTATCAACAGGCGGTGGAAGCGGTCAGCGACGCATGTCCGCCCGAGCCGATGGCTGCCGAAGACCCGCTGTTTATCCTCTATACCTCCGGCAGTACCGGCAAGCCCAAGGGCGTGCTGCACACCACCGGCGGCTATCTGCTGCAAGCGGCGATGACCTTCAAATACGTGCTCGATTATCGCGAGGGCGAAGTGTTCTGGTGCACCGCCGATGTCGGCTGGGTCACGGGCCATAGCTATATCGTGTACGGGCCGCTGGCCAATGGCGCCACGTCCCTGATGTTCGAGGGTGTGCCGAGTTACCCGGACAGCTCGCGCTTCTGGCAGGTGATCGATAAACATCAGGTGAATATTTTCTACACCGCGCCCACCGCCCTGCGGGCCTTGATGCGCGAGGGTCATGGCCCGCTGGAAAGTACGTCCAGGGCCAGCCTGAGATTGCTCGGCAGTGTCGGCGAGCCGATCAACCCGGAAGCCTGGGAGTGGTATTTCAATGCCGTCGGCGAGCAGCGCTGCCCGATTGTCGATACCTGGTGGCAGACCGAGACCGGCGGCATCATGCTCAGCCCGCTGGTCAGCGCCCAGCGCATCAAGCCCGGCTGCGCGACCCAGCCGATGTTTGGGGTGCAGCCGGTATTGCTCGACGAGCAGGGCAAGGAAATCAGCGGCGCCGGCAGCGGCGTCCTGGCGATCAAAGCCAGCTGGCCGGGGCAGATCCGCAGCGTGTATGGCGACCCGCAGCGGATGATCGACACCTACTTCAAGCCCTACCCCGGATACTACTTTACGGGCGACGGTGCGCGGCGCGACGAGGATGGCGACTACTGGATCACCGGGCGCATTGATGACGTGATCAACGTCTCCGGCCATCGCATCGGTACCGCCGAGGTGGAAAGCGCGCTGGTGCTGCATGACAAAGTGGCCGAGGCTGCCGTCGTCGGCTACCCCCATGACCTCAAGGGCCAGGGCATCTATGCGTTTGTCACACCGATGAATGGCGTCGAGCCCAGCGATGCGCTGAAAAAACACCTGCTGGACCTGGTCAGCAAGGAAATCGGCAGCTTTGCCAAGCCGGAGCTGATCCAATGGGCGCCGGCCTTGCCGAAAACCCGTTCAGGCAAGATCATGCGGCGTATCCTGCGCAAGATCGCCTGCAACGAACTGGACAGCCTGGGCGATACCTCGACCCTGGCCGATCCGAGCGTGGTCGACGGCCTGATCGACAAGCGCCTGAACCGATAGGAACCCCCAAGCCACCATGGAATTTCTGCGCAACCGTATCGAATCCCAACTGATGAGCCTGACGGGGCTGTCCCTGGGCAATCTGGACCTGGAAAGCCCCAAGGGCGACCCAGGGCTGTTCGGCCCGGACTCGGTGAGCTGGAAGGTCCATGGTGACTTCAGCAGCATGCTGATCGGGGGTATCAGCGCCTTGATGTTGCAGGCGCTTCATCCCCTGGCGCTGGCCGGCGTGTGGGACCATTCGAATTTTCGCCAGGACATGCTTGGGCGTTTGCGCCGCACTTCGCAGTTTATTTCCGGTACTACGTTTGGCTCGCGCCGCGACGCGTTATGGCTGATCGAAAAGGTGCGCACCATCCACCTGCAAGTGGTCGGGCACGCACCTGACGGGCGCCCCTACGCGGCCAGTGATCCTGAATTGCTGACCTGGGTTCACGTCGCCGAAGTCAGCAGCTTTCTGGCGGCGCATTTGCGCTACAAAAACCCGGATCTATCGCCCAGAGACCAGGATCGGTACTACAGCGAGATTGCCCTGGTCGCCGAACAACTGGGGGCTCGCCACGTGCCGCGCTCAAGGCAGGAAATTGCTGATTACCTGCAACGTATTCGCCCACAACTGCTGTGTGACGAACGCAGCCGCGAAGTACTGCGCCTGTTGCTCGATGCCCCGGCTCCCAGCGCCCTGGCCAAGCCGTTCGGGGCGCTGATGATGCAGGCCGGGATCGACCTGCTACCGGACTGGGCGGGTGACATGCTGGGTCAACAGCAAAGCCCGCTGCAACGCCAACTGATCCGCGCCGGGGTCAGGCGCAGCGCGCCGCTGCTGCGCTGGGCGATGCGCAATGGTTCGGTGCAACGGGCCCACAGGCGGATGGGCCTGCTGTAACGACACACACCCTGTGGCACCTGGCCTGCCCGCGATACTGATCGACCTGCACCCGCGCCATCGCCGGCAAGCCGACGCCCACAGGAGCTGTTAAACTTGCGCGCTTAAATTCCCCAGCAAGGCGCGCTCCATGTCGTCCCTGAATCAGGCGCTGCGCGCCGCCCTCGATCACCGCCAAGACCTGCTCGCCGAGCTGCATGCCCAAGGCACCGATTGCTATCGGCTGTTTCATGGCAGCCAGGAAGGCGCGGGGGGCCTGACCATCGACCGTTACGGCCCGCAATTGATGGTGCAGAGCTTTCACCAGTCCCTGGACAGCGATGCGCTCCTGCAATTGCACCTGATGATCAACCAGTACCTGGGCCTGGAGTTGCTGCTGGTCTATAACGACCGCTCCCGAGGCAACTCGCGTATCGACCGCGAAGACACGGTGTACCGCGCCGAACCTGCGGCCCTGGAAGACCTGGTTGGCCACGAATGGGGCCTGAACTATCGCGTGCGCGGTCGCCACCCGGGGCAGGACCCGCTGCTGTTCCTGGACCTGCGCAATACCCGCGGCTGGGTCAAGGCGCACAGTGCCGGCAAAAGCGTGCTGAACCTGTTTGCCTACACCTGCGGCGTCGGCCTCAGTGCAGCGGCCGGCGGGGCCCGCGAGGTGTGCAACCTGGACTTCGCCGAGGGCAACCTGGCAGTCGGTCGCGAAAACGGCGAGTTGAACCCGCAACTGCCAGCCATGACGTTTGTACAGTCCGATTACTTCCCGGCAATCCGCCAACTGGCCGGGCTGCCGATCACCCAGCGTCGCGGGCAAAAACTGCCGAGCTACCCGCGCCTGGAGCAACGTCAATATGACCTGGTGCTGCTCGACCCACCCGCCTGGGCCAAGAGCGCCTTTGGTACCGTGGACCTGTTGCGTGACTACCAGAGCCTGCTCAAGCCGGCATTGCTGGCCACCGCGCAAAACGGTGTACTGATCTGCTGCAACAACCTGGCAAAGGTCAGCATGGATGACTGGCGCGAGCAGGTCTTGCGCTGTGCTGAAAAGGCTGGCCGCCCCGTACGCGACTGGACAGTGATGACACCCGGCGCTGACTTTCCCTCACAAGACCAGCAGCCGCCGCTGAAGACCCTGATCCTGCAGTTGTAGGATTGCCCTGAAAGAACCTGTCTGGCGTAATAAAGGCGCGGTTCTTCGGAACCGTAAACCCGTGCCATACTCCAAGGCACTCCTGATCGACATAGATGGCGTCACCCATGCCCAAAGGATTGATTCGCGCCACAGGCGCCTTGCTGACCGCCCTTGCACTCTACAGCTTGCTGGGCTTTTTGATTCTGCCCGGTATTGCGCTTCGCGTGACCAACCAACAGTTGGCCAATTACGCTACCGTGCCGGCCCGTATCGAGCGTATCGAGCTCAACCCGTTCAGCCTGGAACTGACCCTCTGGGGCCTGAAAATCGGTGAGCCGGGCAAGGAACAGGTGGGCTTTGAACGCCTCTACGCCAACCTGCAGATCGACAGCCTCTGGACCCGCGCCCTGCACCTGGCCGATGTGCAGTTGGACAAGCCGAAGACCGAAATCCTCTTCGACAAGACCGGTACCCTCAACCTGGCGCAGCTGTTCAAGTTGCCGCCGAGCGAACCGACCCCCGATGACCCCGAAAGCAAACCGTTCCCGCTGCGCATCGAACGCATCAAGCTGGCGAGCGGTTACGTGCACTTCGAAGACGTGCGCCCCAGCGAGCCTATCGAGTTCCTCTACGACAAACTCGACTTCGAGCTGAAAAACCTCAGCACCCTGCCCGAAGACAATGCCGACATGACCCTGGTCGCCGCAGGCCCCGAGGGCGGGCAGATCGACTGGACCGGCAACTTCAGCCTGGTGCCGATCGCCTCTGAGGGTAAGTTGAAGGTCACAGATGGCAAGATGAAAGTCTGGTGGCCCTATGTGCGGGACGCCGTGCCCCTGGTCCTGGAAGATGGCACCCTTAATTTCAGTACCGACTACAAGCTGAACCTGGCCAAAGAAACCGAACTGAACCTGACCAACGTCTCGGCGAGCATCGCGCCGTTCGCGATCAAGGCCCCGGATGGCCGGCCACTGGCCCGCCTGGAGCGCCTGGATGTCAGCGAAACCTCGATCGACCTGGCCAAGCAGCAAGTGATCGTGGGCAAAATCCGCAGTAACAAGCTCGAAACCTGGGCCGCCCGTGAAGCCGATGGCCAACTGGACTGGCAGAAACTGTTCGCCAGCCAGCCGAGCAAGCCGGCTACCAAGCCTGAGCCAACAAGCGCTCCCGCCACGGCCGATTCGCCAAAAGCCGAGCCGACAGCGCCGAGCAGGCCTTGGCAAGTGCTGCTCAAGGATGTGCAACTGCGTAACTATCAGGTGCACTTGGCTGATCGCCAGGTAAAACCTGCGGTGGCCCTGGAGCTGGGCCCGCTGAATGTCGATGTACAAGACTTCGACAGCCTCAATCAAAGCCCCTTCACCCTCAAGATCGACAGTGGCCTGGGCAAGCAGGGCAAGATCCAGGCGAGCGGCCAGGTCAACCTGAACCCGGTCAGCGCCAAGTTGAAAGTCGACACCAAGGATATCGACCTGCGGGTTGCCCAGTCCTATATCAGCCCCTTTATCCGCCTGGAACTGCGCAGCGGCATGCTCGGCAGCAACCTCGATGTGAACCTCAAGAGCACCGAACCCCTCGCGCTGCAGATCACCGGCCGCGCCCAAGTGGATCAGTTGCACACCCTGGACACGCTCAAGACCCGCGACTTCCTCAAGTGGCAGCGACTGGTGGTGGAAGGCTTGAACTACCAGCACGGCAACAGCCTGTCGATCGACAAGATCAACCTGCTGCAACCCTATGCGCGCTTTATGATCAACGATGATCGCACCACCAACGTCGATGACCTGCTGATCCCACAGCCTGCCGACAGTGGCGCCAAATCGACGGCCAAATCCAGCGCGAGCAATGAAAAACCCCTGGGCATCCGTATCGGGCAGATCGCGATCAATGACGGCTCGGCCAACTTTGCCGACTTCAGCCTGACGCCGAACTTTGCCACGGCGATCCAGCAACTCAATGGCCAGATCGGCACCATCGACAGCCGCCAGGCCAAACCGGCCAGCGTGGACATCAAGGGTAAGGTTGACCGCTATGCACCCGTGACGATCAAGGGCAGTGTCAACCCGTTTGACCCGATGGCCGCGCTGGATATCGCCACCAGCTTCAAACGCGTCGAGCTGACCACCCTGACACCGTACTCGGGCAAGTTTGCCGGGTTCCGTATCCGTAAGGGCCGGCTCAACCTGGACCTGCACTACGTGATCACCAAGGGCCAGTTGAAGGCCGAGAACAAGGTGGTGGTAGAGCAACTGCAACTGGGCGAGAAAGTCGACAGCGCGGACGCGGTGGACCTGCCGATTCGCCTGGCAATTGCCCTGCTCAAGGACACTGACGGCAAGATCTCCATCGAGTTGCCGGTGACCGGCGACTTGAACAACCCGCAGTTCAGTGTGATGCCGATCGTCTGGCAGACCCTGCGCAACCTGGTAGTGCGCGCGGCAACGGCGCCGTTCAAGTTCATTGGCGGGCTGGTGACCGGTGGAGGCTCGCAAGACCTGGGCAACGTGTCGTTCGCCGCAGGCTCCAGCGCCCTGAGCAAAGACGCCGAGTCGGCCCTCAACAGCCTCGCCAAAGCCCTCAAGGAGCGCCCTGCCCTGCGCCTGGAAATCGAAGGCACTGCGGCAGCCAGCAGCGATGGTCCGTTCCTGGCCGCCGAGCGGCTTGAGCGTGAGTATCAGTACAACTACTACAAGATACTCCAGCGCCGTGGCGATAAAGTCCCGGCCCAGGCGTCATTGCTTGTAGTACCGGAAAAGGAAAAGGCGCCACTGCTCGAAGGCATCTATCGCACCCGCTTGAAGCAACAGCCACCGGCTGAGTGGAAAGACCTGGGCAGCGATGAGCGCTCGGCGAAGCTGCGCGACGGCGTGATCAAGTTCTGGAGCGGCAGTGATGTGCTGCTACGCAAACTGGGCCAGGACCGCGCGAGTGCAATCAAGGACTATCTGGTCGACAAGGGCCAGTTGGAAGACGATCGGGTGTACTTCATTGATGCCAGCCTCGGCCAGGCCGAGAAAGATGGCCGGGTAATTACGCCAATGCACCTGGATGCCGAGTAACTACCGGCACCATAAGTCCAAAGTGTGGGAGCTGGCTGCCTGCTCCCACACTTGATCTGCATAATCCGCAGACATGTATTCCCCGCCACAATAAAACGGGCCCCGACACAAGTGTCGGGGCCCGTAGTGACCACATCCCTGTGGTCGGTCGCATGAACCTGTAAGGTGCATTGAGCGGATATCTGCCTCGCTCGTGGCCGCCTTGCCTAAGTCCAGTCGAGTCGTTGCGCGTTACTCTGCTTTCAGGCCGTCGGCCGATACAGCTTTAACGCCTTTGATTTTCTTGGCGATGGCTACTGCCATTTCCTTTTGTGCATCAGTCACAGCAACAGTGGAGGACAGGGAGACCACACCTTTGTTGGTTTCGACTTTGATGTCGGTGCCAGGAATGCCTTTCTCGGTAACCAGGTCAGCTTTGACTTTAGTGGTGATCCAGGTATCGGTGGTCGCTTCTTTGGCCTTGTCCACTTCACCGGCGGCTACAACCATTGGAGCCTGGGAAGTTTGGGCGAACGCAACATTAGCCATGGTCAGGGTCAGCGCGGTGGCAGTTGCAGCAGCGATAGCGAACTTCTTCATACGAGTAACTCCTGTTTTTTCGAAGGTCTGCAGCGTTTCAACGTTAATGCTGCAGGGTTACCAGTACTGTTGCAGGCGCTGTGCCAACTTTCGCATACGAATAAAAACCTTTAAATTCAATAGCTTATGTTTTTTGCCGAAATTCAGAATCGTGCAACTTGCATGAAGCCCATCGTGCCTGCATGCAAGTTGCGGCTTTTGTCCTGGGCTAAACGGCTGATTTACCTTCACTTTCCTGCAGCCCAAAAAAAAGGACTCCGAAGAGTCCTCTTTTTCAGCGTAAAGCCTGGGAGTAATTAAACGCCCGAAGCCTTGGCTGCTGCTACGTCCTTGATGGACAGCTTGATACGGCCGCGGTTGTCCACGTCCAGTACCAGCACTTCCACTTCCTGGCCTTCTTTCAGGATGTCGGTCACTTTCTCTACGCGAGCATCGCTCAGCATGGAGATGTGAACCAGACCGTCCTTGCCCGGCAGGATGTTGACGAACGCGCCGAAGTCGACGATGCGCTCAACCTTACCGACGTAGATCTTGCCGATCTCGGCTTCAGCGGTGATGCCCAGGACGCGCTGGCGTGCAGCTTCAGCCGCTTCCTTGGTTTCGCCGAAGATCTTGATCGAACCGTCGTCTTCGATGTCGATCGAAGCCTTGGTTTCTTCACAGATCGCACGGATGGTCGCGCCGCCTTTACCGATGACATCACGGATTTTGTCGGTGTCGATTTTCATCGCGATCATGGTCGGAGCATTTTCCGACAGCTCGGTGCGGGACTGACCAATGATCTGGTTCATCTGGCCGAGGATGTTCAGGCGCGCTTCCAGGGCTTGGCCCAGAGCGATTTCCATGATTTCTTCGGTGATGCCCTTGATCTTGATGTCCATCTGCAGCGCGGTAACACCTTTGGCGGTACCGGCTACTTTGAAGTCCATGTCGCCGAGGTGGTCTTCGTCACCCAGGATGTCGGTCAGGACTGCGAACTTCTCGCCTTCTTTAACCAGACCCATGGCGATACCGGCAACTGGCGCCTTCATCGGCACACCAGCGTCCATCAATGCCAGGGAAGCACCGCAAACGGAAGCCATGGAGCTGGAACCGTTGGACTCGGTGATTTCCGACACAACACGAATGGTGTACGGGAACACGTCGGCGGCAGGCAGCATGGCTGCAATCGAACGACGGGCCAGGCGGCCGTGACCGATTTCGCGGCGACCAGCACCACCCATGCGACCACACTCACCTACCGAGAACGGAGGGAAGTTGTAGTGAAGCATGAACGGGTCTTTTTTCTCGCCTTCCAGGGTGTCCAGCAGTTGTGCGTCACGGGCAGTACCCAGAGTCGCGACTACCAGGGCCTGGGTTTCACCACGGGTGAACAGGGCCGAACCGTGGGTCTTCGGCAGAACGCCGACTTCAATATTCAGCGGACGTACGGTGCGGGTGTCGCGACCGTCAATACGTGGCTTGCCGTTAACGATATTTTCGCGAACGGTGCGGTATTCGATTTCGCCGAAGGCTGCTTTGACTTCGCTGGAAGAAGGCTGGCCTTCTTCACCGGACAGCTTGGCAACAACCTGATCCTTCAGTTCACCCAGGCGAGCGTAACGGTCGGCCTTGATGGTGATGGTGTAGGCGTCGGAGATCGCAGCACCGAACTCGGAGCGGATAGCGCCCAGCAGTTCAGTGGCTTCTGGCTGAGGAGCCCAGGTCCAGGTCGGCTTGGCGGCTTCGGCAGCCAGTTCTTTAACAGCGTTGATCACAACCTGGAACTCGTCGTGAGCAAACAGTACAGCGCCCAGCATCTGGTCTTCGGTCAGCTCTTTGGCTTCCGATTCAACCATCAACACGGCTTCCGAAGTACCGGCAACGACCATGTCCAGGCTCGAAGCTTTCTGTTGTTCGTAAGTTGGGTTCAGCAGGTAGCCGGTGCTTTCGTGGAAAGCAACGCGAGCTGCGCCGATCGGGCCATCGAAAGGAATACCGGAGATGGCCAGGGCAGCCGAGGTGCCGATCATCGCAGCGATGTCCGGATCGGTCTTCTTGCTGGTGGAAACGACGGTGCAGACAACCTGCACTTCGTTCATGAAGCCTTCTGGGAACAGCGGACGGATCGGACGGTCGATCAGTCGGGAAGTCAGGGTTTCTTTCTCGGAAGGACGGCCTTCGCGCTTGAAGAAACCACCAGGGATCTTACCGGCAGCGTAAGTCTTTTCCTGGTAGTGAACGGAAAGAGGGAAGAAGCCTTTGCTTGGGTCAGCGGTCTTGGCGCCTACAACGGTTACCAATACGGTAACGTCGTCGTCAACGGTGACCAGCACTGCGCCGGAGGCTTGACGGGCAATACGGCCTGTCTCGAGGGTAACGGTCGACTGACCGAACTGGAATTTTTTGATTACCGGGTTCACGGTGTCCTACCTTCTTTGTGGCTCTTGGGGAACTTGTCTTCTTGCGAAATTCTTGGGCAATGTCGGGAATCGGCCCAACCCTTGTCCAGGGTAAAACGTGTATCCAGATAAAACTTGAGGCTGGGAGCCTGCCATGGGCCAGCGGGAAACCCACTGACACACGGCAAACAACCAACCTCTAGCGCAATCGCTGATTAGCGACGCAGACCCAGGCGACCGATCAGAGCCTGGTAACGGCCCAGATCCTTGCCTTTCAGGTAGTCCAGCAACTTACGGCGCTGGTTTACCATGCGGATCAGACCACGACGGGAGTGGTGATCTTTACCGTTGGCCTTGAAGTGACCCTGCAGCTTGTTGATGTTGTGGGTCAGCAGTGCAACTTGCACTTCTGGCGAACCAGTGTCACCAACAGCTTGCTGATAGTCAGCTACGATTTGTGCTTTTTCTTGAACGTCGAGAGCCATGAGGCAATCCTTTTTTCAGGAAACCACCCAAAGGGCAGTTTCAACAGGCCAGGGACAAATCCCTGTATCTAAAAATGAGTGTTGACCGTGCCTGTTAACAGCCACACTCGTTCGGTCATTCTGACCGAATCAGCCGACGCGGCGCGATGCGCCCGTCTTCGCTCACTTCACCGATACCGATAAAGCGACCGTTATGATCTTGTACCCGCACCATGCCGAACTTCGGAGCATCCGGTGCGCGGACCGGCTGGCCGTTGAGCCAGTAGAACGCGCTGTGTTCCGAGAAGTGCAGCAATGGCCAATCCAGCAAACCGCTGTCCGATGGCATCAGGAAGCGATCAACTGCTTCATTGCCGCCTTCGGCATGTACAGCTTCCAACTCTTCCAACGTGACCGTCTGGGCCAGGGTGAAAGGGCCAGCCTGGGTGCGTCGCAGTTCTGCAACGTACGCGCCGCAACCGAGCTGTTCACCAATATCTTCCACCAGGGTACGGATATAGGTGCCTTTGCTGCAGTCCACGGCCAAGCGGGCGGTGTCGCCTTCACAGGCGAGCAATTCCAAGCGCGCAATAGTAACAGAACGCGGTTCACGCTCCACTACTTCGCCCGCACGTGCCAGCTTGTAAAGAGGCTGGCCATCACGCTTGAGAGCCGAGTACATCGGCGGTATCTGACTGATTTGACCACGAAAAGCGGGTAAGGCAGCCTCGATATCTGCACGACCAACGGTCACGTCGCGAACCTGCAGAACATCACCTTCGGCGTCTGCCGTGGTGGTGGTCTTGCCCAGTTGCATAAGGGTTTCGTAACCCTTGTCCGAATCGAGCAGGTATTGCGAGAACTTGGTGGCCTCGCCAAAGCACAATGGCAACACGCCAGTAGCCAGGGGGTCGAGGCTACCAGTGTGCCCGGCCTTTTCGGCATTGAGCAGCCAGCGGACCTTCTGCAACGCCGCATTGGAGGTAAAACCAATGGGCTTGTCGAGCAGGATGATGCCGCTGACGTTACGACGGATACGTTTGACCTGAGCCACCGCTTACTCCTTGGCGTCTTCAGGTGTGGACGGATGCTGATTGTCTTCAGCCACGGCGCGCTCGATCAGGGCCGACAGGTGCGCACCACGCACGACGCTTTCGTCGTAGTGGAAGTGCAACTGGGGCACGCTGCGCAGCTTCATCTCACGGGCCAACTGCATACGCAGGAAACCTGCAGCGGAGTTGAGCACCTTGATGCTTTGCGCGATTTCTTCGCTGTTGTCCTGACCCATCACGGTGATGAAGATCTTGGCGTGACCGACGTCACGGCTCACTTCAACAGCGGTGATGGTGACCAGGCCAACGCGCGGGTCTTTGACTTCGCGACGGATCAGTTGGGCCAGCTCGCGCTGCATCTGATCGCCGATACGTTGGGTACGGCTGTATTCTTTTGCCATGTCTTGTTACCTGTTACTGCCACACGGTGAAACCCGTGGGGTCTGAAAGCGGCAAACGCCCGGCCTGACAAAAGCCAGACCGGGCGTTGCGTTTAGAGTCCGGACACTGCGCGGGGCATTTGCATGCCCACACGCGGCGTGGCTCCTGAAGTGCGCGAGTTAGAGGCTGCGAGCAACCTGAACCTTCTCGTAGACTTCGATCTTGTCGCCAGGCTTGACGTCGTTGTAGCTCTTGACGCCAATACCGCACTCCATGCCGGCACGTACTTCGGAAGCGTCATCCTTGAAGCGGCGCAGGGATTCCAGCTCGCCTTCGAAGATAACGATGTCTTCACGCAGTACACGGATTGGACGGTTACGGTGCACAGTACCTTCGATAACCATGCAACCGGCGATCGCGCCAAACTTCGGCGAACGGAACACGTCACGGACTTCGGCGACACCCAGGATATTTTCCCGAACGTCACTGCCAAGCATGCCGGTGAGGGCTTTCTTGACGTCTTCGATGATGTCGTAGATGACGTTGTAGTAACGCATGTCCAGGCCTTCCTGCTCGACGATCTTCCGTGCGCCAGCATCGGCACGCACGTTGAAGCCGAACAGTACAGCGTTGGAAGCCAGTGCCAGGTTGGCGTCGGATTCGGTGATACCACCGACACCGCCACCGACAACACGCACTTGCACTTCGTCGTTACCCAGGCCATTCAAGGCGCCGTTCAACGCTTCGAGGGAACCACGGACGTCAGATTTGAGGACGATGTTAAGCGTCTTCTTCTCTTCCTGGCCCATGTTCTCGAAGATGTTTTCCAGCTTGCCGGCGTGAGCACGGGCCAGCTTGACTTCGCGGAACTTGCCTTGACGGAACAGAGCCACTTCACGGGCTTTCTTCTCGTCGGCAACTACGCTCATCTCGTCGCCAGCGTCCGGGGTACCGTCCAGGCCGAGAATCTCGACAGGGATGGCTGGACCGGCTTCCTTGATTGGCTTGCCGTTCTCGTCGAGCATGGCACGTACACGGCCGTAGTTCGAACCGACCAGCACCATGTCGCCTTGGCGCAGGGTACCGTCTTGAACCAGAACGGTCGCAACCGGGCCACGGCCCTTGTCGAGGCGGGATTCAACCACAACACCACGGCCAGGAGCCGATGGGGTAGCGGTCAGTTCCAGGACCTCGGCTTGCAACAGGACTGCTTCGAGCAGTTCGTCAACGCCGGTACCCATCTTCGCCGAGACCGGTACGAATGGAGTGTCGCCACCCCACTCTTCGGAAGTCACGCCATGAACCGACAGTTCGCTACGGATGCGATCGAGATCAGCGCCCGGCTTGTCGATTTTGTTCACGGCAACCACCAGCGGCACGCCAGCTGCTTTAGCATGCTGAACGGCTTCGATGGTTTGCGGCATCACGCCGTCGTCCGCTGCAACCACCAGGATCACGATGTCGGTCGCCTTGGCACCACGGGCACGCATGGCGGTAAACGCGGCGTGACCAGGGGTGTCGAGGAACGTCACCATGCCACGGTCGGTTTCAACGTGGTAGGCACCGATGTGCTGGGTAATGCCGCCGGCTTCGCCCGCTGCAACCTTGGCACGACGGATGTAGTCGAGCAGGGAAGTCTTACCGTGGTCAACGTGGCCCATGACGGTCACGACTGGAGCACGGGAAACCGCTTCACCTTCAAACTTCAGGGACTCGGCCAGGGAATCTTCCAGGGCGGTGTCGCTGACCAGGGTCACTTTGTGGCCCAGCTCTTCAGCAACCAGCTGGGCAGTTTCCTGGTCCAGTACCTGGTTGATGGTGGCTGGAGTACCCAGCTTGAACATGAACTTGATGATTTCAGCAGCCTTGACCGACATCTGCTGAGCGAGATCGCCAACAGTGATGGTCTCGCCGATCTTCACTTCACGCACGACAGGGCCGGTTGGGCTCTGGAAACCGTGGGCGTTGCGTTTCTTCAGCTTGGCCTTGCCGCGACCACCACGACGGAAGCCATCGCTTTCTTCGTCGGTAGTCCGTGGGGCAACGCGCGGAGCAGGCGCTTTCTCTTTGACCGAAGCACGATGTGGAGCGTTTTTACGCTCGCCATCGCCACCGCCGCTACGACGATTGTTATCGTCGGCACGTGGTTTGTCCGGACGACGAGGTTCGTCGCGCTTGCGAGCGTCAGCAGCAGGCGCTGGTGCAGCGGCAACCGGAGCGGCCTCACGCACAGCTTCTACAGGCGCGCTAGGCGCAGCGACTGCGTCAGTACCAGCAGGTTGCGCAGCAGCAGGCTGGCGACGCGCTTCTTCTTCGGCGCGACGCTTGGCTTCTTCTTCAGCCTTCTGACGTGCAGCATTTTCTACTGCGCGACGTTCGTCCATCTCGCGTTTGCGCTCGGCTTCGATTTCTTCCGGGCTGCGCTGTACGAAGACTTTCTTCTTACGCACTTCAACGCTGATGCTCTTGCTACCAGCCACCCGCAGGGTGCTGGTTGTTTTGCGCTGCAATGTAATCTTGCGCGGTTCTTCCACTTTCGCCTTGTGGCTGCTTTTCAAGTGAGTCAGCAACGATTGCTTCTCACTGTCGCTCACATGTTCCTCGGCGGCGGTGTGCGGCAGACCTGCCTCACGCATCTGCTGCAACAGGCGCTCTACCGGTGTTTTGACCTCATCGGCCAGTTGTTTCACCGTGACTTGCGTCATGCACTTCTCTCCTCAGGCCGCGCCTAATTACTCGAACCAATGGGCTCGGGCGGCCATGATCAACTTGCCGGCACGATCATCGTCAATGCCGTCGATGTCGAGCAGGTCGTCAATAGACTGCTCGGCCAGGTCTTCGCGGGTAATTACGCCGCGCACCGCCAGTTCCATCGCCAAATCCTTGTCCATACCCTCAAGCGAGAGCAGGTCTTCGGCCGGATGGGCGTCTGCCAGCTTTTCCTCAGTAGCGATGGCTTTAGTCAACAAGCGATCCTTGGCCCGAGCGCGAAGCTCGTTGACGGTGTCTTCGTCAAAGCCGTCGATGTTGAGCATTTCCTCCACCGGTACGTAGGCAATCTCTTCCAGGCTGGTAAAGCCTTCATCTACCAGCACCTGTGCCAGATCTTCGTCGACTTCCAGCTCGTCGATGAAGTTGCGCAGGATGTCGCCGGTTTCTGCTTGCTGCTTAGCCTGGATGTCCGATTCGGTCATGACGTTCAGGGTCCAGCCAGTCAACTGGCTGGCCAGACGCACGTTCTGACCACCGCGACCGATGGCCTGGGCCAGATTGTCTGCGCCAACGGCGATGTCCATTGCATGGGCATCCTCGTCAACAATAATTGCCGCGACTTCAGCCGGGGACATGGCGTTGATCACGAACTGCGCCGGGTTATCGTCCCACAGCACGATATCCACACGCTCACCGCCCAATTCGCCCGACACTGCCTGGACGCGCGAACCGCGCATACCAATGCAAGCACCCTGCGGGTCGATGCGTTTGTCCTTGGAGCGGACCGCGATCTTGGCGCGCGAACCCGGGTCGCGGGACGCAGCCATGACTTCGATCAGGCCTTCGGCAATTTCCGGCACTTCGATACGGAACAGCTCGATCAACATTTCCGGCGCGGTACGCGACAGGATCAGTTGAGGGCCACGGTTCTCAGTGCGGATTTCCTTGAGCAGCGCACGCAAACGCACGCCGACACGGAAGGTTTCGCGGGAAATGATGTCTTCACGGGCCAGCAACGCTTCAGCATTGTTACCCAGATCGACGATCACGTTGTCGCGGGTCACTTTCTTCACGGTGCCGGAGATGATTTCCCCCAGGCGCTCGCGATAGGCGTCAACGACTTGAGCGCGCTCGGCTTCACGGACCTTTTGCACAATGACTTGCTTGGCAGTCTGTGCAGCGATGCGGCCGAACTCGATGGACTCGATCTTTTCCTCGACGACGTCACCCACCTGGGCGCCCGGATGCGTTTGCGCAACCTTGCTTGGCCAGGTTTCGATGGCCGGATCATCAAGATCGGCTTCTTCAACGACTGTCCAGCGACGGAAAGTCTCATAAGCTCCGGTGTGGCGATTGATTTCCACACGCAGATCAACTTCGTCTTCAAAACGCTTTTTGGTAGCAGTGGCCAGGGCCAACTCCAGCGCTTCAAAAATCACGTTAGCCGGTACGCCCTTTTCATTGGATACCGACTCAACAACCAGCAGTACTTCTTTGCTCATCGTACGCCTCGCCTTTCGCAAGCCATTGGATCCGCGGGATCCGCAGTTTCTGGCACGTCTCAGTCAAAACTGGGAATAATGTTGGCCTTGTCGATCATATCGATCGGCAACAGGAACTCGTGGTCTTCTACCTGCACCACTACATCCTGTTCTTCTACACCGCGCAGAAGGCCCTGAAAGTTGCGTCGCCCTTCGAAAGGGGATCGCAGCTTGATCTTCACTTGTTCACCGACATATTTAGCAAACTGCTCAATAGTGAACAGTGGGCGTTCCATGCCTGGCGAGGAAACTTCGAGGGTGTATTCAACGGCGATCGGATCTTCAACATCCAGGACACCGCTGATCTGACGGCTGACGATGGCACAATCGTCCACCAGCACACCGCCCTCTTTATCGATATAAACGCGCAACATTGAGTGGCGACCTTGAGCCGAAAACTCAATACCCCAGCATTCATAGCCTAGGGCCACGACCACCGGGGCCAGCAAGGCCTGCAACTCTTCTAGCTTGCTCGACACCTGAACCCCCTCGTGCATGTATGTGCATGCTGTGCAAAATAAAAAAATGGGCGAAACGCCCATCCTTGAAACGCCGTCGAACAGCGGCGTTGAAAGTGTCCAGCTAACAAAAAGCCCCTTAAAAGGGGCTCCGCTAAAACTGGTTGCGGGGGCCGGATTTGAACCGACGACCTTCGGGTTATGAGCCCGACGAGCTACCAGACTGCTCCACCCCGCGACAAAGCTGGGGCGGAAGTATACGACCGATCCTTTACAGGGTCAATGTAACCTTCCACCTACAAGAAAGCCCGCAACAGCGGGCTCTCCTGATAATTGGTACCGAGAAGGGGACTCGAACCCCTACACCCTATGGGCACAACCACCTCAAGGTTGCGTGTCTACCAATTCCACCACCTCGGCAATACAGCGTTTACAACCTTCTTACTTCTGCTCTTGAGCTGGAGGCACGTCAGTCGCTGGAGTAGCCGACTTTTGCTCTTGAAGCACCGGGACATCATCAGAAGCCGGTTTTGCTTTTGGAACTTCCAACACTGCTGGATCTGGCAAACCTGCTTGAGTCAGCACATGAGCTTTCTCTTTAGCAAAGTAACCTAACCCCAGGCTGGTTATGAAGAAACCGGCGGCAAGTATAGCAGTAAACTTACTAAGAAAGGTAGAGGAACCTTGGCTTCCGAACACAGTATTTGAAGCACCTGCCCCGAAAGACGCACCAGCGTCCGCACCTTTACCCTGTTGCAGCAATACCAGGGCAACAACGCCCAGTGCACCCAACAGATGAAAAACGACTACGACTGTTTCCAGCATTTTCTCAGTTTCCCGCGGCGCGACAAATCGCACCGAACTCATCTGCATTCAGGGAAGCTCCACCAATGAGCCCCCCATCGATATCCGGCATGCCGAACAGTTCGACCGCATTGGCCGCCTTCACGCTGCCGCCGTATAGAAGCCGCACACCTTGTGCGACCTCAGAATTCTCTGCCGCCAACTGCGCGCGAATGGCTGCGTGCACATCCTGCGCCTGTTGCGGTGTAGCAGTCAGCCCGGTGCCAATGGCCCAGACCGGCTCGTAAGCAATCACTGCCTTTGCAAACGCACCAACACCCAACTCCTCGATGATGCTGCCCAGCTGACGCGAGACAACTTCAAGAGTCTTGCCCGATTCACGCTGCTCAAGGGTCTCCCCTATGCACAACACCGGAATCAGGCCACAAGCCTGTGCTGCTGCGAACTTGCGATTGAGTATCCCATCACGTTCGCCCATCATCTGACGGCGCTCGGAGTGCCCAACAAGCACATAGGAACAACCCGCATCCACCAGCTGACTCGGTGCAATCTCACCGGTCAACGCACCCTGCATGGCTTCCACCGCAGAATTCTGCGCGCCGACCTGGATCGACTTGCCTTTCAAGCCATCAACCACTTGGTTGATATGCAAGCAAGGCGGGAATACCGCGATATCAACACCGCTCGGCAGGGCCAGGTGACGAAGGCCATTGACCAGCTCAGCGACACTGGCGCGGGTACCGTGCATCTTCCAGTTACCAGCTACCATAGTGCGACGCATGCTGTACCTCGTCGGTCAAAGTGGGCGCAGATGTTACCCAACCACATCAACACTGGCAAGCCGAATTCAGGCGCAAACTTCAGTTACCAGTTTTGCCAGCTCTTCGGCGTAGCCGCGAACCTGTGTTTCATCATCGCCTTCGACCATCACACGCACCAAAGGCTCGGTCCCAGACTTGCGCAACAAGACCCGACCACGCCCCGCCATAGCGACGGTTACGCGCTCACAGGCTTCCTTGATCGCCGGGTGCTCGATAGGGTTTTCGCCGCCCGAAAAGCGCACATTGAGCAGCACCTGCGGGCACTTGCGCAGCGCCTGGCGCGCCAGGGCCAGGCTTTCGTCACGCCGACGCAGAGCCAACAGCACCTGCAGCGCCGCAATGATCGCATCCCCGGTCGTGGTGTGCTGGAAGCACACGACATGCCCCGAATTCTCGCCACCTACCAGCCAGTTGCGTTCCAGCAGCTCGGCAATCACGTAGCGGTCGCCCACATTGGCCCGCACGAACGGGATCCCCAGGTCTGCCAGGGCCAGCTCCAGCCCCAGATTACTCATCAGGGTACCGACCACACCACCTTGCAGCTTGTTACGCTCATGCAGGTCGCGGGCAATGATGAACAGCAGGTCGTCACCGTCGACGATGGCGCCGGTATGATCGACCATCAACACGCGGTCGCCGTCGCCATCGAAGGCAATACCCAGGTCCGCGTGCTCGGCCAATACTGCTGCCTGCAATTGACCCATATGGGTCGAACCACAGTTATCGTTGATGTTCAGGCCGTTGGGCTGGGCCGACAGCACTGTAACCTCGGCACCCAACTCCTTGAATACACTGGGAGCAACCTTGTAGGTTGCACCATGGGCACAGTCGATGACCACCTTGAGCCCGGCAAAATTGGTGCTGGTAGGCACGCTGCTTTTGCAAAACTCGATATAACGGCCAGACGCATCGTTAATCCGTGAAACCTTGCCCAGCTTGCTCGATTCGACGACGGTCATCGGCGCATCCAGCAACTCTTCAATCATGTGCTCGATCGCGTCCGGCAGCTTGGTGCCCTGGCCCGAGAAGAATTTGATGCCATTGTCATCATGGGGATTGTGCGAGGCACTGATCACAATACCGGCTTCAGCGTGAAAGGTACGCGTCAGGTAAGCGATCGCAGGCGTAGGCATCGGCCCCAGCAGCATCACATCTGCCCCGGCGGCAGACAGGCCCGCCTCCAGCGCAGACTCGAACATATAGCCAGAAATCCGCGTGTCCTTACCCACCAGGATGCGGCATGCCCCCATGCTGCGGAAGGCCATCCCGGCCGCCCAGCCCAGCTTGAGCATAAAGTCCGGAGTGATCGGGAATTCGCCGACCCGACCACGAATACCGTCGGTGCCAAAATATTTCTTTGTCATAAGTGCTCCATCATTCTTATTCGGCTGATTCTACTGCTTCGATCATCCGTACAACGTCAACTGTCTCGGCCACATCGTGCACCCGCAGAATACGCGCGCCCTTGGCCACGGCAAACGCCGCCAGGGCCAGGCCGCCGTACAGACGCTCACCCACAGGGCGATTCAAGGCCATGCCTATCATGCTCTTGCGCGACACCCCAACCAACAGGGGGCGACCAAGGGCATGCAGCGATTCCATATGTTTGAACAGGCTCAGGTTGTGCTGCAGGGTTTTGGCAAAACCAAACCCGGGATCGAGAATGATCCGCTCAGGGGCAATTCCCACAGCGGCGCATTGGGCAATGCGATCGCCAAGAAATTCCGTCACTTCTTCGACCAGGTGATCATAGTGCGGCGCGTCCTGCATCGTCCCGGGCTCGCCGAGCATATGCATCAGACAGACAGGCAACCCGGTGGCCGCCGCCGCATCCAGCGCGCCGTCGCGCTGCAGCGAGCGCACGTCATTGATCAGTCCGGCCCCGAGCCGCGCGGTTTCGCGCATGACCGCCGGGGTCGAGGTGTCTACCGAAATAATGACATCCAGTTCGCGGTGAATACGCTCGACAATCGGCGCAACACGCTCCATTTCCTCCACAGGGGAAACAGCACGCGCGCCAGGCCGGGTTGATTCGCCCCCCACATCAATAATGGTCGCACCCGCAGCTACCATTGCCGCTGCATGGCGCAACGCCGCATCCAGCTGGCTGAAGCGACCACCATCGGAAAAGGAATCAGGGGTTACATTGAGAATGCCCATAACATGCGTATGGGCCAAATCAAGAACCCGGCTGCCGCAAGGCAACCGGGTGGAGGACAACACAGAAGTCATTTCAAGCCTTAAAGGTCGGCAGCCGGGCCGCCGATTGGGTTTTCCGGGCGTTCGTTCTGTACCACTGGCGGTGTGCCTGAAGTACCCGAACCACCTTCCCAATCACGAGGCTCGCGAGGCGTACGACCAGCCATGATGTCGTCGATCTGCTCGGCATCAATGGTCTCGTACTTCATCAGGGCATCTGCCATGGCGTCGAGCTTGTCACGGTTATCGGTGAGGATCTGCTTGGCCGTGCCGTAGCACTGGTCAATGATGCTGCGCACTTCAGAGTCGATCAGCTTGGCAGTCTCGCCGGAGAAGCTGGCACTTTGACCGCCACCACCACGACCCAGGAACACTTCGCCTTCTTCCTCGGCATACATCAGCGGGCCGAGTTTTTCGGACAGGCCCCACTTGGTAACCATATTCCGGGCAATCTGGCTGGCACGCATGATGTCGTTGGAAGCGCCGGTGGTCACACCGTCAAAGCCCAAGGTCATCTCTTCAGCGATACGACCGCCGTACAGCGAGCAGATCTGACTGATCAGAGCGCGCTTGGAGAGGCTGTAACGATCCTCTTCCGGCAGGAACATGGTGACACCCAGTGCCCGGCCGCGAGGAATGATCGACACTTTGTAGACCGGGTCGTGCTCAGGCACAACGCGACCGACAATGGCGTGACCAGCCTCGTGATAAGCGGTGTTCTGCTTCTCTTTCTCGGACATGACCATGGATTTGCGCTCGGCACCCATCATGATCTTGTCTTTGGCCAGCTCGAATTCTTTCATCTCGACAATGCGCTTGCCGGTACGGGCAGCGAACAGCGAGGCCTCGTTCACCAGGTTGGCCAGGTCGGCACCGGAGAAACCAGGGGTACCGCGGGCAATCACGCCTGGAGCGACGTCGTCGCCCATTGGCACTTTGCGCATGTGGACCTTGAGAATCTGCTCGCGGCCACGGATATCTGGCAAGCCAACCACAACCTGACGGTCGAAACGGCCCGGACGCAGCAGCGCCGGGTCAAGTACGTCAGGACGGTTGGTGGCGGCAATCACGATGATGCCGTCATTCATTTCAAAGCCGTCCATCTCGACCAGCAACTGGTTGAGGGTCTGCTCACGCTCGTCATGACCACCGCCCATGCCCGCACCACGATGGCGACCGACAGCGTCGATTTCGTCGATGAAGATGATGCATGGCGCGTGCTTCTTGGCCTGCTCGAACATGTCACGCACACGGCTGGCGCCCACACCGACGAACATCTCGACGAAGTCGGAACCGGAAATGGTGAAGAACGGCACCTTGGCTTCGCCGGCAATCGCCTTGGCGAGCAGGGTTTTACCGGTACCCGGAGGACCGACCATCAGTACACCGCGAGGAATACGGCCACCCAGGCGCTGAAACTTGCCCGGATCGCGCAGGAACTCGACCAACTCGCCAACTTCTTCCTTGGCTTCGTCGCAACCGGCAACGTCAGCCAGGGTGGTTTTTACCTGGTCTTCGGAAAGCAGGCGGGCCTTGCTCTTGCCGAAGCTCATCGGTCCGCCCTTGCCCCCTGCGCCGCCTTGCATCTGGCGCATGAAGAACATGAACACGGCGATAATCACCAGGATCGGGAAGCTGGCCACTAGGAGCTGGGTCCAGATGCTCTGCTGCTCAGGCTGCTTGCCCTCAACGACCACCTTGTTGTCCACCAGGTCGCCGATCAGACCATTGTCCTGGATCGCCGGACGGATGGTCTTGAAGCTGTCGCCATCGTTGCGCTTGCCAGTGATCACGTAGCCATCAACCGCTACGCGCTCGACCTTGCCATCCTTAACTTGCTGGATGAAGTCGGAATAGTTGAGGGTCTGCGGCTCGTTAGGGCTGGAGAAGTTGTTCATCACCGTCACCAGGACAGCCGCGATGATCAACCACAGGATCAGATTCTTTGCCATATCGTTCAATTAACTACCCTCTGAAGCAAGCTCCGCTACTGGCGCGCGCTTCGCATGATATTCACTGGCCTAACTTACTACATTACCTACAACTCTGGCAGGCGCCGTCTGTAACCCTTTGTGAAACTTTGACTACACAATATTCGTAAAGCTTCGTGACGAAAGCGATATAAAAAAACCTATCGACTCCCTTAAAACCTTTAAAGACGCTCATCACTGGCAGCGCCTTCGACACCGCGATAGCCGCGGCCCAGCAAATACTGCTCGCGAGACCTGTCCCTCGAGGAGTCAGGCTTGCGGGTCTGCACCTTGTCGAACAGCTTGCGCATGTTCTTGTGGTACTCGTCAAAACCTTCCCCAAGGAAGACCTTGACCAGAAAATCACCACCCGGACGCAGAACCCTTCCTGCCAGATCCAGTGCCAATTCGCACAGGAACATGGCGCGTGGCATATCCACGGCTGGTAATCCACTCATATTGGGGGCCATATCCGAAATCACAAGGTCTACCTGCGAATTTCCGACAGCCTCGAGGATCTGTGCCAGTACATCATCACGGGTAAAGTCGCCATGCACGAAGGTCACATCAGGGATGCTATCCATTTCCAGGATATCGGAAGCGATCAAACGGCCTTGCCCACCAATCAGACGACTGGTCACCTGGGACCAGCCACCGGGGGCTGCGCCGAGATCAATTACGCTCATGCCGGGACGGATCAACCGGTCCTTTTCCTGGATCTCCAGCAGCTTGTAGCTGGCCCGGGAACGGTAGCCATCCTTTTGCGCCTTTTTGACGTAAGGATCGTTGAAATGCTCTTTAAGCCAGTTAAGGCTAGTTTTGGAACGGGCCACGGGCCACCTCGAAAATAAAACGGGTCGTGATTAACTGGGCGGTCCCGGACTCGCTCGGGTAAACTGGCCGCCGCTTTTTACAAGATCAGACGCAGGGGTCAGATTATGCCGCTCACTCAAGAGCAGAAGAAACAGTACAAATCCATTGGCCACCATCTGAAACCAGTTTTGATTGTGGCCGACAACGGTTTGACTGAAGGTGTGTTAGCCGAACTTGAACGCGCATTAGGCGATCACGAGCTGATCAAGATCAAGGTCAATATCCTTGATCGCGAAGCGCGCCTGGCCGCCATTGCAGAACTGTGCAAGGTGGGCAAAGCGGACCTGGTTCAGGTCATCGGCAAGATGGCGCTGCTGTATCGCAAGAATTTCAGCGCCAACAAGCAACTGTCGAACGTTCATCGCTTCAAATGATGCAAGGGTCACGGGCGCGCTTCGCGCGCCCTGCCACTCCATCCCGGCGCAGGCTGTACCACCAGCACCAAGCCAGAAAACCCTAGCACAAGATAGCTGAACAGCTGCCAGCGCAACGCTTCCGGCAGCAATATGCGCACCACGCAATACATTGCGCACGCATACAGCGCCATCAACAGCAGTTGCCCGCGCATATCCCGCCACAAGCTCCCCAAGCCCTCGGCCTTGACCAGCACCAATGCCTGGAGAATCACGCACGCTGCCGCAAATCCCACCAGCAGCGCACTCAATAATCCGCCGATCTCATCGATCAGCAACGGCGCCAGGCCAATCATGCCCAGCACCGGCAATACACCAAGATGCAACAGCCATAGCCCGCCAACCCAAAGCATCTGGGCCAACTGCCAAAGCATGGCGCCCGCTCGAAGCGGGCGCCGTTTTTCAGATGTGACGAACTTCGACAATCTCGTACTCGATCACGCCACCGGGCGTCTTGACGGCCACCACATCACCCTCTTCCTTGGCAATCAAGGCGCGGGCCAGGGGCGAACCGACGGAGATCTTGCCGAGTTTGAAGTCAGCCTCGTCCTCACCCACGATGTGGTAAGTCACGCTTTCATCCGTCTCGACGTTGGCGATTTCTACAGTCGTGCCGAAAATCACCTTGCCGGTCTTGGGAATAGTCGTGACATCAATGATGACCGCATTCTGCATGCGCCCTTCGATATCACGGATCCGCGCCTCGACCATGCCCTGCTGCTCACGGGCAGCATGGTATTCGGCGTTTTCCTTCAAGTCGCCCAGCTCACGGGCCGTACCGATGTCCTGACTCAGCTTTGGACGTACGACCTTGGTCAGATGGGCGTGCTCCTCTTCCAGGGCCTTGGCGCCCTGGACAGTCATTGGGTATTTGATCATGCCTTCAATCCTGCGTGTAGATCCTGCAAGCGACGCACGGTCTTTTCCGGACCGAACTTGAGCGCTTCACAGATGGCTTCGCCAGCAGCAATGGTGGTGGTGCAGTAGATCTTGTGCTGCAAGGCGTTACGACGAATGGAGTAGGAATCCGCGATCGACTGGCGACCTTCGGTGGTGTTGATGATCAGGGTGACTTCGTCATTCTTGATCATATCGACCACGTGCGGACGACCTTCCGTTACCTTGTTCACGCGACGCACTTTCAGGCCAGCGGCTTCAATCAGCTTGGCGGTCCCGGCGGTGGCCACGACTTCGAAGCCCAAGTTGATCAGATCACGGGCCACGCCTGCAACCAGCGGCTTGTCATCATCACGCACGCTGATAAACGCAGTACCGCCGGTCGGCAGCACTTCGCTGGCGCCCATCTGGGCCTTGGCGAATGCTTCGCCGAAGGTATCGCCCACGCCCATCACTTCACCGGTGGACTTCATCTCTGGGCCCAGGATCGGGTCCACACCAGGGAATTTGGCGAATGGGAATACCGCCTCTTTCACGCTGTAGAAGTTCGGAATGATTTCCTTGGTGAAGCCGATTTCCTTCAAGGTCTTACCGGCCATGACACGGGCGGCAATCATCGCCAGGGACACACCGATGCACTTGGAAACAAACGGCACGGTACGCGAAGCACGCGGGTTGACTTCAATGACGTAGATGTCTTCGCCTTGCAGCGCCAACTGTACGTTCATCAGACCGACCACGCCCAGCTCCAGGGCCATTTTCTTGACCTGCTCGCGCATCTCGTCCTGGATGTGCAGCGGCAGCGAGTACGGCGGCAGGGAGCACGCGGAGTCACCGGAGTGAACACCCGCCTGCTCGATGTGCTGCATGATCGCGCCGATCACCACGTCGGTACCGTCGCAGACCGCATCCACGTCCATCTCGATGGCGCAGTTGAGGAAGTGGTCCAGCAGCACCGGGCTGTCGTTGGACACTTTCACCGCATCACGCAGGTAACGCTTGAGTTCTTCTTCTTCGTAGACGATTTCCATCGCCCGGCCGCCCAGCACGTAGGACGGACGCACCACCAACGGGTAGCCGATCTTGCTGGCTGCACGGATGGCTTCGTCTTCGCTGCGCACGGTCGCGTTTGGCGGCTGGCGCAGGTTCAGGCGTTCGACCATTTGCTGGAAGCGCTCACGGTCTTCGGCACGGTCGATGGCGTCAGGGCTGGTACCGATGATCGGCACGCCAGCCGCTTCCAGGGCACGCGCCAGTTTCAGCGGAGTTTGCCCGCCATACTGCACGATCACGCCTTTTGGCTTCTCGACGCGACAGATTTCCAGCACGTCTTCCAGCGTTACCGGCTCGAAGTACAGGCGGTCGGAAGTGTCGTAGTCAGTGGAAACAGTTTCCGGGTTGCAGTTGACCATGATGGTCTCGTACCCGTCTTCGCGCAGGGCGAGGGCGGCGTGTACGCAGCAGTAGTCGAACTCGATGCCCTGACCGATACGGTTTGGACCGCCGCCCAGGATGATGATCTTGTCGCGGCCCGACGGCGCGGCTTCGCACTCTTCCTCGTAGGTGGAGTACAGGTACGCGGTGTCGGTGGCGAACTCTGCGGCGCACGTGTCAACACGCTTGTAGACCGGGAAGATGTCCAGTTTGTGGCGGTGGGTGCGCAGGTTTTTCTCGGTCACGCCCAGCAGTTTGGCCAGACGCTGGTCGGAGAAGCCTTTGCGCTTGAGACGGAACATCAGGTCGCGGTCGATAGAGGAAAGACCCAGGGTCTTGACCTTCTCTTCTTCCTTGATCAGATCTTCGATCTGCACCAGGAACCACGGATCAATCATGTTCATGCCGAAGATGTCTTCGACGGTCATGCCCGCGCGGAAGGCGTCAGCCACATACCAGATACGCTCGGCGCCCGGCACGGTCAGCTCGCGCTTGAGGATGCTCATGCTTTCCGGATTGCTCAGGTCGAGCTTCTCATCCAGGCCGCAAACGCCCACTTCCAGGCCACGCAGGGCTTTCTGCAGGGACTCCTGGAATGTCCGGCCAATGGCCATGACTTCACCGACCGACTTCATCTGAGTGGTCAGGCGGGCGTCGGCTTTCGGGAACTTCTCGAAAGCGAAGCGTGGCAGCTTAGTAACTACGTAGTCGATCGACGGCTCAAAGGACGCCGGCGTAGCGCCGCCAGTGATTTCGTTTTGCAGCTCGTCCAAGGTGTAACCGATCGCCAGCTTGGCAGCGATGCGCGCAATCGGGAACCCGGTAGCTTTTGATGCCAGCGCCGAAGAACGCGACACACGCGGGTTCATCTCGATCACGACCATACGGCCTGTGTTCGGGCAAATACCGAACTGAACGTTGGAACCACCGGTTTCAACGCCGATCTCACGCAGTACCGCCAACGAGGCGTTACGCATGATCTGGTATTCCTTGTCCGTCAGGGTTTGCGCAGGAGCAACGGTGATCGAGTCACCGGTATGCACACCCATCGGGTCGAAGTTTTCGATCGAGCAGACGATGATGCAGTTGTCCTTTTTATCGCGGACAACTTCCATCTCGTACTCTTTCCAGCCGATCAGAGATTCGTCGATCAGCAGCTCTTTGGTCGGCGACAGATCCAGGCCGCGGGCGCAGATTTCTTCGAACTCTTCACGGTTGTAAGCGATACCGCCGCCGGTGCCGCCCATGGTGAAGGACGGCCGGATAATGCACGGGAAGCCGAGCTTTTCGAGAACCGCGTTGGCCTCTTCCATGCTGTGGGCGATACCCGAGCGCGGGCAATCAAGACCGATAGACTTCATGGCCTTGTCGAAACGCGAACGGTCTTCAGCCTTGTCGATGGTGTCGGCATTGGCGCCGATCATCTCTACGCCGAACTTTTCCAGGACGCCTTCGCGCTCCAGGTCCAGGGCGCAGTTCAGTGCAGTCTGGCCACCCATGGTCGGCAGCAGTGCGTCCGGACGCTCTTTCTCGATGATCTTGGCAACGGTCTGCCACTTGATCGGTTCGATGTAGGTGGCGTCGGCCATGTCCGGGTCGGTCATGATGGTGGCCGGGTTGGAGTTCACCAGGATGACGCGGTAACCCTCTTCGCGCAGGGCCTTGCAGGCCTGGGCGCCGGAGTAGTCGAATTCGCAGGCCTGGCCGATCACGATCGGGCCAGCGCCGAGAATCAGGATGCTTTTTATGTCTGTACGTTTTGGCATGGGTTTGTCACTCAAATCCGCAGGTCAGTCGGCAAGCCGTCTTGAACAATCTTTGAAGAGCCTGCGGGGGCCACCGAGAGTCGGGGCCGCCCGCAAGCCACTCAGTCAGCGTCGCTTGGCCATCTCATTGATGAAACGGTCGAACAGCGGCGCTACGTCGTTCGGGCCCGGGCTCGCTTCAGGGTGGCCCTGGAAGCTGAACGCGCTCTTGTCGGTGCGCTCGATACCCTGCAGGGAACCGTCGAACAGCGACTTGTGAATGGCACGCACGTTGGCCGGCAAGGTGGCTTCATCCACCGCAAAACCGTGGTTCTGGCTGGTGATCATCACGACACCGGTGTCCAGGTCTTGTACCGGGTGGTTGGCACCGTGATGGCCGTGGCCCATTTTCAGGGTCTTGGCGCCGGAGGCCAGGGCCAACAGCTGGTGGCCGAGGCAGATACCGAATACCGGGATCTCGGTGTCCAGCACTTCCTTGATGGCCTTGATCGCGTAGTCGCATGGCTCAGGGTCACCCGGGCCGTTGGACAGGAACACGCCATCCGGTTGCAGGGCCAGCACATCGCTGGCCGGGGTCTGGGCCGGGACCACGGTCACACGGCAACCGCGCTCGACCAGCATGCGCAGAATGTTGTACTTGATGCCGTAGTCGTAGGCCACGACGTGATACGGCAGCTCAGCCGCTTCGATGGTCGCGTGACTGTCGGTCTTCAAGTCCCAGACAGTGGAGCGCCACTCGTACTTCTCTTTGGTGCTGACGACTTTCGCCAGGTCCATGCCTTTGAGGCCAGGGAAGCCCTGCGCTGCAGCAATTGCCGCCTCTTCGGAAATATTGTCACCGGCCATGATGCAGCCGTTCTGCGAGCCTTTTTCACGCAAGATGCGTGTCAGGCGGCGCGTATCGATACCGGCGATCGCCACAACATTGTTGGCTTTCAGGTAATCGGACAGCGACATCGTGTTACGCCAGTTGCTCGCAACCAGTGGCAGGTCACGAATCACCAGACCGGCCGACCAGACACGATCAGACTCGACGTCTTCCGATGTAGTACCGGTGTTGCCGATATGCGGATAAGTCAGGGTAACGATCTGTTGGGCGTAGGAAGGATCGGTAAGGATTTCCTGATAGCCGGTCATGGCGGTGTTGAACACCACCTCTCCAACGGTCTGACCGTCGGCTCCAATGGCTTCGCCGCGAAAAATGCTGCCATCAGCAAGGGCGAGTATGGCTGGCTTAGTCAAGAAGACCTCCCGTAAATAAAGCCTGAAAGGGCGATCGCAGGTTGCAAAAAAGCGGAGTGACGTATGGACACGTCACCCCGCTTCTTCACTGAATTATTCTGCGCGCTTTTAGTGGACACACTAAAGCTGTAGCTTACAGAAAAAGGCTTTTTGGGTCCACCGCTAATGAGCCGAAAAGGCAGGAGAATGCGACAGGACGTCGCTTAGCGGGTAAAAACGGGGCCCTAGAGTAATCCTCCGGGCCCGTTTTTGCTACTGATTAACGCAGATCCAGCACGTCTTGCATGTCGTAGAGACCCGCTTCGCGACCCTCCAGCCACAATGCGGCACGCACCGCGCCCTTGGCGAAGGTCATGCGACTGGAAGCCTTATGGGTAATCTCCAGGCGTTCACCTTCGGCAGCAAACAGCACCGTATGGTCACCCACCACATCACCACCGCGCACAGTGGCAAAGCCAATGGTTTCACGCTCGCGCGCCCCGGTATGACCTTCGCGACCATACACCGCGACCTTCGACAGATCACGCCCCAAGGCATCGGCAATCACTTCGCCCATGCGCATGGCAGTGCCCGATGGCGCATCGACCTTGTGCCGGTGATGCGCCTCGATGATCTCGATATCCGCGTCATCACCCAACACCCTTGCCGCCATGTCGAGCAACTTCAGCGACAGGTTGACGCCCACACTGAAGTTGGCGGCAAACACGATAGGAATGTCCTTGCCTGCCGCGACGAGCAATTGCTTTTGCTCGGCATTCAGGCCCGTGGTACCGATAACCATGGCTTTGCCCGCCTTGCGGCAGAACGCCAGGTTTTTCAGCATCACTTCGGGCAGGGTGAAGTCGATCAATACATCGAACTCATCAGCCACCTGCTCCAGGCTGCCGGACAATGACACACCGATCCGCCCCAGGGAGGCCAGCTCGCCAACATCGGCGCCAATCAGCGTACTGCCGGGGCGTACGATCGCCGCAGTCAGCCCCGACAGGGGCGAGCGCTGCTGCACCGCCTCCACCAGATTCTTGCCCATACGCCCGGCGGCGCCCATCACTGCTATACGTCGCATATCCACGTCCTTACAGGTCGCCGAAGAAGCGCTTCACGCCTTCGAACCAGCCAGCGGTCTTGGGCGAATGGGAGCCATCACCGGCCAGCGAACCGCGCAGCTCTTCGAGCAACTCACGCTGACGACGATCCAGGTTGACCGGCGTCTCGACAGCCACACGGCACACCAAGTCGCCCGCACCACCGCCGCGCACCGGCGCTACACCTTTGCCACGGATCCGGAACTGCTTGCCGGTCTGAGTACCCTCGGGGATCTTCAGCTTGACCCGCCCTTCGAGGGTCGGAATCTCCAACTCGCCACCCAGGGCCGCATCGACAAAACTGATCGGCACTTCGCAGAACAGGTGCTTGCCGTCACGCTGGAAGATCGCGTGCTCGCGCACATTGATCACCACGTACAGGTCGCCCGTCGGACCACCCTGCGCGCCGGCCTCGCCCTCGCCCGACAAACGGATACGGTCGCCAGTATCAACACCCGCCGGCACTTTCACCGACAGGGTCTTGTACTCTTCGACGCGCCCTTCGCCGTGGCAGGAATCGCACGGATCGGAAATGATCTTGCCCTGGCCATGGCAGCGCGGGCAGGTTTGCTGCACCGAGAAGAAACCCTGCTGCATGCGCACCTGGCCAATACCGCCACAGGTCGGGCAGGTGATCGGCGAGGAGCCTTTCTTGGCGCCCGAACCGTCACACGGCTTGCAATTGACCAGCGTCGGCACGCGGATATTGACGCTGGTGCCGCGTACGGCCTCTTCCAGATTCAGTTCCAGGGTGTAGCGCAAGTCGCTGCCACGCTGGGCACCGCCACGCTGACCACCACGACCGCCGCCGAAGAAGTCGCTGAATACATCGCCGAAGATATCGGAGAAGTTCTGCCCGCCAAAGCCAGCCCCGCCGCCGCCCATGCTTGGATCGACACCGGCATGGCCATACTGGTCGTAGGCTGCACGCTTGTTCGGATCACACAGGCATTCGTAGGCCTCATTGGCCTCTTTAAACAATTCTTCGGATTCTTTGTTATCCGGATTACGGTCCGGGTGGTGCTTCATCGCCAGGCGACGGTAAGCCTTCTTCAGGTCCGCCTCGCTGGAACCGCGCTCCACACCCAATACTTCGTAATAGTCACGCTTTGCCATAAGTCTTTGCACTCTTAAGGACGTCCGGCAAAACCCTCCTGAGCCTGCCAAACTCGTTGAGCCCCAATACAGGCCCGGACCCAACTCACGTCAAATTCAACGATCCTGGTCTTTACTGCTTTCAGCCGAGACCCAGCCAAAAACGCGGTGTCTGTCGATCGCAAAGCAGGAGCATTCCCGATCACACCGCCAACATCCGAACCTTGTCGCATGCTGTAAAAATTCGCGTACCCCAGACACGCCAACGCGGGAGCAAGCTCCCGCGCGGCGACATCCTACCAGTCACCGCTTGATAGCGGTCAACCGGGCGACCAAGTTACTTCTTCTGGTCTTCTTTTACTTCTTCGAACTCGGCATCGACAACGTCGTCGTGCTTGGCTTCAGGTTCTGCCTGTTGCGCAGCACCGTCACCTTGCGGAGCCTGCTCGGCGTACATCTTCTGAGCGACCGGCGCGGAGACTTTCGACAGCTCCTCAACCTTGGCCTCGATGGTGGCCTTGTCGTCGCCTTTAACAGCGGCTTCCAGGGCAACCACGGCGGCTTCGATTGCGGTCTTCTCTTCAGCAGTCACTTTGTCGCCAGCATCCGCGATCATTTTGCGAGTCGAGTGAACCAGTGCATCACCCTGGTTGCGGGCAGCGGCCAGTTCTTCGAACTTGCGATCTTCCTCGGCGTTCTTTTCAGCATCGTTGATCATCTGCTGAATTTCTTCCTCGGACAGACCGGAGTTGGCCTTGATCACGATCGACTGAGTCTTGCCAGTAGCCTTGTCCTTGGCGCCTACGTGCAGAATGCCGTTGGCGTCGATGTCGAAGGTCACTTCAATTTGTGGCACGCCACGTGGAGCGGGTGGAATCTCGGCCAGGTCGAACTTGCCCAGGGACTTGTTCTGTGCAGCCTGCTTACGCTCACCTTGCAGCACGTGAATGGTCACGGCGCCCTGGTTGTCATCGGCAGTCGAGAACACTTGCGATTTCTTGGTAGGAATCGTGGTGTTTTTCTCGATCAGCGCGGTCATCACGCCACCCATGGTTTCAATACCCAGAGTCAGCGGGCTGACGTCCAGCAGCAGCACGTCTTTCACGTCGCCGGCCAGTACCGCACCCTGGATGGCAGCACCCATGGCAACGGCTTCGTCCGGGTTCACGTCTTTACGCGCTTCTTTACCGAAGAACTCGGTGACCTTCTGCTGTACCAGCGGCATACGGGTCTGACCGCCAACCAGGATCACGTCGTTGATCGAGCCAACGTCGATACCCGAATCTTTCAGGGCGATGCGGCAAGGTTCGATAGTGCGCTGAACCAGGTCTTCAACCAGCGATTCCAGCTTGGCGCGCGAGATCTTCACGTTCAAGTGCTTAGGACCGGTGGCATCTGCAGTGATGTACGGCAGGTTCACGTCGGTCGAATTGCTCGAAGACAGTTCGATCTTGGCTTTTTCAGCAGCTTCTTTCAGGCGCTGCATCGCCAGCGGGTCACCTTTGAGGTTCATGCCGCTTTCTTTCTTGAATTCGTCAACGAGGTAGTCGATCAGACGAATGTCAAAGTCTTCGCCGCCCAGGAACGTGTCACCGTTGGTCGCCAACACTTCGAACTGGTGCTCGCCATCGACTTCAGCGATTTCGATCACGGAAACGTCGAAAGTACCGCCACCCAGGTCATAAACGATCACGGTGTGGTCGCCCTTGGCCTTGTCCATGCCGTAAGCCAGAGCGGCCGCGGTAGGTTCGTTGATGATACGTTTTACGTCCAGGCCCGCGATGCGGCCGGCGTCTTTGGTCGCCTGGCGCTGGCTGTCGTTGAAGTAGGCCGGAACGGTGATCACCGCTTCAGTCACTGCTTCACCGAGGTAGTCTTCGGCAGTCTTCTTCATCTTTTTCAAGATTTCAGCCGAGATTTGCGGTGGCGACATTTTCTGGCCGTTCACTTCAACCCAGGCGTCACCGTTGTCAGCCTTGGCGATTTTGTACGGCACCATCTTGATGTCTTTCTGTACGACTTCTTCGTCGAACTTACGACCGATCAAACGCTTCACCGCGTACAAGGTGTTATGCGGATTGGTCACAGCCTGACGCTTGGCGGACTGGCCTACCAGGATCTCGCCGTCGTTGGCGTAAGCCACGATGGACGGAGTGGTACGCGCGCCTTCTGCGTTTTCAATAACCTTGGATACGCCGTTTTCCAGCACGGAGACGCAGGAGTTGGTAGTCCCCAGGTCGATACCGATAATTTTGCCCATGATTCACTCTCCCGAAACTTTGGATTTGGTTGCCGCAGCAGTGGTGGCTAACTGCGGTAGCACTTAAACGCTTGACTTATAAATGGGGTCGTTACGAACGATTTCAAGCCTGCTCGTCAATCGACGGCGAAACCGGTGCGGGAGCCTTGCTCACCACCACCATCGCCGGGCGCAACAGGCGACCATTGAGCTGGTAGCCCTTCTGGAACACCTTCAACACGCTATTAGGCTCAAGGTCAGCATTTTCCTGCATGGCCATGGCCTGGTGATGCTCCGCGTTGAACGGCTCGCCGCCTTGCGGATCGATTGCTTCCAGCTGATAACGCTTCAGGGTGTCCTGGAACATTTTCAGGGTCAGTTCGATCCCTTCGCGCATGGCACGGATGTTTTCGTCGTCCGGACTGGACAGCTCCAGGCCACGCTCCAGGCTGTCGATGATCGGCAACAGATCACCGGCAAACTTCTCCAGCGCAAACTTGTGGGCTTTCTCTACATCCTGCTCGGCGCGGCGGCGGACGTTCTGCAGATCGGCAGCAACACGCAAAGCCTGATCCTGAGCGCCTGCCAGTTGCTCTTCGAGCACTTGCACACGAGCCGCCAGGTCTTCACCCGCTGCCTGCGAGGCCTGGTTGGCGTCTGGGTTTTGCGTATCCAGCGTCTGTTCGTCAGCCATAGTTTTCTCCTTTCGAAATCCTGCGCGAACTCAACTCGCGCTTCTGTTCCGGTATATGGGGCCACAATTTCCAGGTTCAAGGGCGGACATACCCCGACTCACACTTTCCCGCACATTCCACATAGAGCTAAAAAAACCCTTTATCCAAGCAAATTGAGCTAAGTCGCAGGATTGTCAGCGCCAAACAAAACACTGTATAAATAACCAGACCTAAAGCCTGGGAGCGGCCACTATGCTGGTTCACCTGTCCGTACATAACTACGCCATCGTTGAGCATCTGGATCTTGAACTGGATCGCGGGATGAGCGTAATCACAGGCGAAACCGGCGCCGGCAAGTCGATCATGCTCGACGCCCTGGGCCTGACCCTGGGTGATCGCGCCGACAGCGGCGTGGTTCGCCCCGGTGCAGACAAGGCCGATATTCTGGCGACCTTTGACCTGGCAGATATTCCGGAAGCCAGCGCCTGGCTCGCCGAGCGCGACCTTGACAGCGATAGCCCGTGCATTCTGCGCCGGGTGATTACCGCCGAAGGCCGCTCGCGGGGCTACATCAATGGCACGCCCTGCCCCCTCGGCGACTTGAAAGCCCTCGGTGAGCTGCTCATCGACATCCACAGCCAGCACGAACATCAATCCCTGCTGAAAACCGATACCCATCGTCGACTGCTGGATGAATACGCCGGCGCCACCGACCTCGCCCGCCAGGTGCAATTGGCCGCACAACGCTGGCGCCAGACCCGCCTGGAACTGGAGCGCCTATCCAATTCCGGCGACGAGCAACGCGCCCGCCACCAACTCCTCAGCTATCAGCTGGAAGAACTGGAAAGTCTGGGCCTGGGCGAAACCGAGCTGGAACAACTGGAGCAGGAGCACAAGAACCTGACCAATGCCGAAACCCTGCTGGGCATCTGCCGCCAGGTTGTCGAGCAATGCAGCGAAAGTGACTCCGGCAATGTACTGAACGCACTGACGGCAAGCCTTAACCGCCTGTCGAGCGTAAACAGTGGCTCTGGCTCCCTGAATGAAGCCACTACCCTGCTGACCAGTGCGCAGATCCAGGTCGAAGAGGCCGTTGGTGAACTGAACCGCTTCCTTGACCACTTCGATGCTGACCCGGCCCGCCTGCAAGAGATCGAAGAGCGCCTCGACACTATTTATACCCTGGCGCGCAAACATCGGATCCAGCCGACCGAAGTGGCGGCCATGCAGCAAAAGCTGCTGGACGAGATCGAAACCCTGAATGCCAATGATGAATCCATCGAGCGCCTGGGCGATGAACTGGCTTCCTTTGCCCGTCATTACCAGGAAAAGGCCCGGGAACTGAGCGACCTGCGGCACCAGGCCGCGACCGGACTGGCCTGCGCCGTTGAGCAGGAGATCCAACGCCTGGGCATGCCGGGCGGACGCTTTACCATCGAGTTGCACGCCAACAGTGGCAACGAACTACAGCCCAACGGCCTGGAACAGGTCGAATTGCTGGTAAGCGCCAACCCGGGCCAACCCCTGAAGGCTCTGGCCAAAGTCGCCTCAGGCGGTGAACTGTCACGGATCAGCCTGGCAATCCAGGTTATTACCGCCCAGACCTCGCGCGTACCGACCCTGGTCTTCGACGAAGTGGACGTGGGGATTGGCGGGCCGACCGCTGAAATTGTCGGCCAATTGTTGCGCCGCCTGGGTGAACGCGGACAAGTGCTGACCGTTACCCACTTGCCCCAAGTTGCAGCCCAAGGGCATCAACATCTATTTGTGCACAAGGTACGGGGCAGCGACGCGACACATACCGCCGTGTCCAAGCTGAACAAGACCGAACGGGTGGAAGAAGTCGCGCGCATGCTTGGCGGCATCGACCTGACCAAGGAGTCCCTGGCCCACGCGAAGAAAATGGTGGTAACGGCGAAGGTTTGAATCCTTTTTTATCGGATTTTCTCTGGCGGCAGATAGCATGAAGGCGACCCTAGGGTCGCCTTCGATCGTTGCGCAGAGCGAATCTGCAGCGCTTTTTTACTTTTTCTTACGGATGTACAACACAAGATTGTGGTCAACCAAATCGAATCCATGCTCCTCAGCGATTTCGTGCTGAAGCTTTTCGATCGCCGGGCTGGTGAACTCAATAACCTCATTGGTATCCAGGTCAACCATGTGATCGTGATGACCACCGTCAGCCAATTCAAACACCGCATGACCGCCGTCGAAATTATGACGAACCACCAGCCCTGCGGCTTCGAACTGGGTCAGTACACGGTAAACCGTGGCCAGGCCGACGTCCTCGTTAGACTCCATCAGCGCCTTGTAAACATCCTCGGCACTCATGTGGCGCTGCTCGGCGGAATCGAGCATTTGTAGAATCTTGACTCGTGGCAGAGTCACTTTAAGACCGGCTTTGCGTAGTTCGCTATTTTCAACCATGGTTAGCTTTCTCGCGGATGCTGCTTCGCAGCTTCTCTTAATACGGGTATGATCGGCGTTTACGTTGTCCCAGCCAAGATAGTGGAAGTCGCCCACCGATGCAAAACACCAAGCTCTTGCTAACCAGTTTCACCCTTGTGGGACTGCTCGCACTCGCCGGTTGTTCATTCCCCGGGGTTTACAAAATCGACATCCAGCAGGGCAATGTCGTCACGCAGGACATGATAGACCAGTTACGCCCGGGAATGACCCGACGGCAAGTACGGTTTATTATGGGCAATCCCCTGCTGACCGACACATTCCATGCCGATCGCTGGGATTATCTCTATAGCCTGCAGCCTGGAGGCGGAGAGCGCCAACAGGAGCGCGTCAGTGTCATCTTTAATGGCAACGACCAACTGGTCAGCCTTTCCGGCGACTTCATGCCCGGCGTAAGCCGTGATGAAGCCCTGTTGGGCAAGGACAGCGGGACCAGCGTCACTGCGCCAGCGCAGAATGCTGAAAAACCCAAGTCCGAGGTGCCGGCCAAGCCTGGCTCCTTGCTGGATACCATCCAGAAAGACATCGACAGCGTGGAAACCGTTCCGGTGCCAACGCCAGAACCTCTGGATACAGCCCCGCAATAATTTGTATCGCTCAACAAAAAGCCCGGCATGCCGGGCTTTTTGTTGCCTGCTATTTCACAGGTTATGGATTTTGCCGCCGGGCTTCAGCCGCTTTAGCTGCTCGCAAGCGCCTGACCTCTTTGGGATCCGCCAGCAAGGGGCGATAAATCTCGATGCGATCGCCAACCTGGACATTACGGGTTTCAGCGTCGGCCACAACCTTGCCGAAAATCCCCAAGGGGCAAGCGGCGATATCCAGCTCGGGAAACTGTGCCGCAATGCCCGACGCCAGCACCGCAGCCCTCAGGCTCGTACCCGGCGCAACCGCCAGGCTCAACAACCGTTGCCGGTCTACCGCAGCGTAGACCACCTCAATTTCGATCAACGACTCAGCCATGCAGTTGCTTGGCCCGCTGGCAAAACGCATCCACCAGGGTATTCGCCGCCTGATTGAACAGCGGCCCCAAGGTCGCCCGCACAATGGAGCCCGCGTAATCAAACGTCAGGTCCAGGCTGATCTTGCATGCCTTCTCTCCCAGCGGCTTGAACACCCAGACGCCGTGCAGTTGAGTGAACGGCCCTTCTTCCAGATTCATCTCAATCGACTGACCGGGAACCAGCACATTACTCGTCACAAACTTCTGACCAAGCCCGCCCTTGGATACCTCCAGGCTCGCGCGCATATGCTCATCGCTGCTCTCCAGCACCGTGGATGAGGAGCACCAGGGCAGGAAATCCGGGTAGCTCGCCACGTCATTGACCAGGTCATAGAGCGCTTGCGCCGGGTAAGGCAGCAGGGCCGAGCGTTGAATATGCGTCGTCATGGGAGCGTTATTTCCGAAGCTGAGCGGCAAACATCGCGAAAAGACTGCCCGATTCGCGAGAGAAAAAAACCAGAAAACTGGCGGTATTGTCCGGGATTCATCCAACACGCTCAAGCACGCAGGTTGACCGTAGCCGACACGCTCGCAACTGCCTATAATGCCGCCCCTATGGCTAAACAAAAGAAACACCCAACAGGGACCATCGCGCAGAACAAAAAGGCGCGACACGATTACTTCATCGAACATCGGTTCGAAGCTGGTCTGGTCCTGGCCGGCTGGGAAGTAAAAAGTCTGCGCGCCAGCAAGTTGCAACTGGTCGACAGTTACGTGCTGCTCAAGGATGGCGAGGCCTGGCTGCTCGGCAGTCATATCACGCCGTTGATGACCGCCAGTACCCACGTTATTGCCGACCCGGTGCGCACACGCAAGCTGCTGCTCAATGCCCGCGAACTGGAAAAGCTCGCTGCTGCGGTCCAGCAGAAGGGTTATGCCTGCGTCTGCCTGTCGTGGTACTGGAGCAAGCACCTGGTCAAGTGCGAGATCGCACTGGGCAAGGGCAAGAAGGAATACGACAAGCGTGATACCGAGCGCGAACGCGACTCCAATCGGGAATTGCAGCGCGCCGTACGCAACAAGGGCAAGGAAGACTGATCTTCCCCGCCTCTTGAAGCGAGCCGATGTGGCCAGGGAGCCTGCTCCCTGCGCCGCAATTGCAGGCTATATCCCCTTGCGCCGCTCTGCCCGAGCCATACGCTGCACTTCCTGACGCACCTCTTCCAACACTTCCTGCACGTACAGCAGGTGACGTGTTGAGACCTCGCGCGCCTGTTCCGCCCGCCCCTCGATAATCGCCAGATACAAATCCCGATGCTGGTTGATCAGCATATCCCGGGTTTCGGTGCGTTGCTGGTACATGCCGCCGATATTGGTCACCACGTTACGCTTGAGCAAATCAAACAAGCCCCGGATGGTGTGCAGCAATACCGCGTTATGGCTGGCTTCGGCGATAGCCAAGTGAAACCTGGCGTCGGCCGCGCCTTCCTCAATGCGACTCACCTCATCATCCCGTGCATAGCAATCCTGCAAGGCGTCAAAGGCGGCAGTCAGCCGTTCGCGATCCACTTCCGTGGCACGCAAGGCGGCGTAATAAGCGCAAGACGCTTCAAGCGTCTGACGAAATTCCAACAGATCACGCTGGGCTTCGGGGTTGCTTTCCAGCAGATGCAACAATGGATCGCTGAAGGTTGAACCCAGCGTCTCCACCACATAATTGCCGCCGCCCTGGCGACTGACCAGCAGCCCCTTGGCCGCCAGCTTCTGGATCGCCTCGCGCAATGACGGACGCGACACACCGAACTGTTCAGCCAGTGCGCGCTCGGCTGGCAATCGCTCACCCGACTTCAACGTGCCCTCAAGGATCATCCCCTCAAGCTGCTCGACAATATCGTCGGACAAACGGCGCTGACGCACCTGATCAAACGCCATAACTGACTCTCCACGATCCCGGCCACTCGCCGGGCCCTCTATTCTGGCCTATTGCGGCGGCGTCGGCACCTATCAGAACCCCTTTGATTGCACCGATCAGACCCCGCCCCGTCGACATACGACCAAAGTTTCTCAAGCGGCAAATTGACACGCCACCCCGAAGGCTCTTAACCTAGCCCACAGCGATTGTAAATTGGTCTTACCAATTATCCAAATCAGCTGAGCATGCATGACCAACAACAATTAGGGGCCACCCCATATGCAAACCTGGCAACAGCTCTACAGCCCACTCGGCAGCCTTGGCCTGTCCGCACTGGCCGCCGTTATCCCGATCATATTTTTCTTCCTGGCCCTGGCGGTGTTTCGCCTTAAAGGCCATGTTGCCGGGAGCATCACCCTGGCGCTGTCGATCCTGGTGGCGATATTTGCCTTCCAGATGCCGGTCGATATGGCATTCGCCGCTGCCGGCTATGGCTTTGCCTACGGCCTGTGGCCAATCGCCTGGATCATCGTCGCCGCGGTATTCCTCTACAAACTGACGGTCAAGAGTGGCCAGTTCGAAGTGATCCGCAGCTCGGTGCTGTCGATTACCGATGACCAGCGCCTGCAAGTGCTGCTGATCGGCTTCTGCTTCGGCGCATTCCTGGAAGGTGCCGCCGGTTTCGGCGCACCCGTGGCGATTACGGCCGCGCTGCTGGTCGGCCTGGGGTTCAACCCACTGTACGCCGCCGGCCTGTGCCTGATTGCCAACACCGCGCCAGTGGCGTTCGGCGCCCTGGGGATCCCGATCATCGTGGCCGGCCAGGTCACCGGCATCGACGCCTTCAAGATCGGCGCCATGACCGGCCGCCAGCTGCCGCTGCTGTCGCTGTTCGTGCCGTTCTGGCTGGTGTTCATGATGGACGGCCTGCGCGGCGTCAAGGAAACCTGGCCTGCGGCACTGGTGGCCGGCTTGAGCTTTGCCATCACCCAGTACTTCACCTCCAACTTCATCGGCCCGGAACTGCCGGATATCACCTCGGCCCTGGCCAGCCTGATCTCCCTGACCCTGTTCCTGAAAGTCTGGCAGCCCAAGCGTACAGCGGGCGCACAGATTGCTGGCGCCACCTCCAGCGTTTCGGTTACCGGCAGCGTCGGCGGTTTCGGCCAGCCGCGCACTTCCGTGGCTTCGCCTTACAGCCTGATGGAGATTTTCAAAGCCTGGTCGCCGTTCCTGATCCTGACCGTGCTGGTGACCATCTGGACCCTCAAGCCGTTCAAGGCAATGTTCGCCGCCGGCGGCTCGATGTACAGCTGGGTGTTCAATTTTGCGATTCCGCACCTGGACCAGATGGTGATCAAGGTTGCACCCATCGTCACCAACGCGACGGCCATTCCAGCGGTGTTCAAGCTGGACCCGATTTCCGCCACCGGCACGGCGATTTTCTTCTCCGCACTGATCTCCATGCTGGTGCTGAAGATCAATTTCAAAACTGGTCTGACCACTTTGAAAGAGACCTTCTACGAGTTGCGCTGGCCGATCCTGTCCATCGGCATGGTGCTGGCGTTCGCATTCGTGACCAACTACTCCGGGATGTCTTCGACCATGGCTCTGGTGTTGGCCGGCACCGGCGCGGCATTCCCGTTCTTCTCGCCGTTCCTCGGCTGGCTGGGTGTGTTCCTCACGGGTTCCGATACCTCGTCCAACGCCCTGTTCAGCTCCCTGCAAGCCACCACCGCACACCAGATCGGCGTCAGCGACACCCTGCTGGTAGCGGCAAACACCAGCGGCGGCGTAACCGGCAAGATGATCTCGCCACAGTCGATCGCCGTGGCCTGTGCCGCGACCGGCCTGGTCGGCAAGGAATCCGACCTGTTCCGCTTTACCCTCAAGCACAGCCTGTTTTTCGCCACGATTGTCGGCCTGATCACCTACGCCCAGGCGTACTGGTTCACCGGCATGCTGGTGCATTAAGACCACAGGCAATACCGTAAGAACCGACGCCGCAACCGCTTTGCGGCGTCAGCTATTCACAACCCAGTCTGCAGGACCGTGGCGCCAAGGCTCCCCAGACTGGGTGCTGCTGACCCTGGAGGCCCCATGAGTCTGCCCATCGCGTTCCTGGATGCCGTCGCACGACTGATCCCGAAAGATCGACGCTTCGACGATCCTCTTTCCACCCTGGCTTTCGGCACCGACGCCAGTTTTTACCGACTGATCCCACAACTGGTGGTGCGCGTCGAATCGGAAGATGAAGTGGTCGAGTTGCTGCAACTGGCGCAACGTGACCGCGTACCAGTGACCTTTCGCGCAGCCGGCACCAGCCTCTCCGGCCAGGCCATCAGCGATTCAGTGCTGATTGTGCTCGGCGATAACTGGAACGGGCGTGAGATTCGTGGCCAGGGTACGCAAATCCGCCTGCAGCCCGGCGTCATTGGGGCCCAGGCCAACGCCTGGCTTGCGCCGTTCGGGCGTAAGATCGGTCCGGATCCAGCGTCAATCAACGCCTGCAAGATCGGTGGGATTGTCGCCAACAATGCCAGCGGCATGTGCTGCGGCACCGCCCAGAACACCTACCACACCCTGGCCGGGATTCGCCTGGTGCTGGCCGACGGTAGCCGCCTCGATACCGAGGACGCCACCAGCGTCGCGGCGTTCCGCCAACAACACAGCCAGTTGCTTGAGCGCCTGGCCACCCTGGGCCGCGAGACCCGGGCCAATCCTGAATTGGCGGCAAAAATTCGCCATAAATACCGTCTGAAAAACACCACCGGGCTGTCACTCAATGCCCTGGTGGATTTCGACGAGCCACTGGATATCCTCAGCCATCTGCTGGTGGGTTCCGAAGGCACCCTGGGCTTTATCAGCGCAGTGACCTACGACACCGTCATTGATCACCCGAGCAAAGCTTCGGCGCTGATCGTATTCCCGGATGTAGAAACCTGCTGCAACGCCGTAACCGTGCTGAAAACCCAGCCGGTGTCAGCGGTTGAGCTGCTGGACCGACGCAGCATGCGCTCGGTGCAGGACAAACCCGGCATGCCCGCTTTCGTACAACAACTATCGGAAAGTGCCTGCGCGCTATTGATCGAATCCCGCGCCGCCTCGTCCACATTGCTGCATGAGCAACTGGCGCTGATCATGGCCTCGCTGGCCGACTTCCCGGTCGAGAAGCAAGTCGACTTCACCGAAGACCCGTTGGAAAACGCACGCCTGTGGGCGATCCGCAAGGACACCTTCCCCGCCGTCGGCGCCGTACGCAAGACCGGCACCACGGTAATCATCGAAGACGTGACCTTCCCGGTGGAGCAACTGGCCATTGGTGTGAACCGTTTGATCGAGCTGTTCGACAAACATCACTACGACGAAGCCATCCTTTTCGGACACGCCCTGGAAGGCAATCTGCACTTTGTGTTCACCCAAGGCTTCAACAGCGCCGAAGAAGTCACACGCTATCAAGCGTTCATGGATGACGTGGCACAACTGGTGGCCGTGGAGTTCGGCGGCTCGCTGAAAGCCGAGCACGGCACCGGGCGCAATATGGCGCCCTTCGTCGAACTGGAATGGGGCAGCGATGCCTATCAGTTGATGTGGCAACTCAAGCGCCTGCTCGATCCCAACGGCATTCTCAACCCGGACGTGGTGCTCAGCGAAGATCCGCAAATCCACCTTAAAAACCTCAAGCCCCTGCCCGCCGCCGATGAGATTGTGGATAAGTGCATCGAGTGCGGTTTCTGCGAGCCGGTATGCCCCTCCAAGGGCCTGACCCTGAGCCCGCGCCAACGCATCGTGATCTGGCGTGATATCCAGGCGCGCAAACGCGCCGGCATCGACACCACCGAGCTGGAAGCGGCGTATCACTATCAAGGCATCGACACCTGTGCCGCCACCGGGCTGTGCGCCCAGCGCTGCCCGGTAGGCATCAATACCGGCGACCTGGTGAAAAAACTGCGCAGCCGTGAAGCAGGCAGTACGAAAACCGCCGAGTGGCTGGCCAGCCATTTCTCCACCGCACTGCAAGGCGCACGCTTCACCCTGCATGTGGCCAACGGCGCCCGCATGCTACTGGGCGCGCCACGCCTGGCGAAACTTTCGGCCTCCATGACCAAGCTGTCCAAGGGGCAAATCCCGCAGTGGACCAGCGCCATGCCACAGCCGGAAAAAGCCATCCGCTTCAGCCCCGCCGTCAACGATGAACGCCCACGGGTGGTCTACCTCGCGGCCTGTGTATCGCGGGCAATGGGGCCGGCGGCCGGGGACAAAGAGCAAATGTCGCTGTACGACAAAACCCGCGGCCTGCTGGAAAAAGCCGGTTACCAGGTGGTCATCCCGGACAACCCGGACAGCCTCTGCTGCGGCCAGCCCTTCGCCTCCAAAGGCTACGCCGAACAGGCCGAACACAAACGCCAGGAACTGATCGGCGCCCTGCTCCACGCCAGCCGTGGCGGTCTCGACCCGATCTACTGCGACACCAGCCCCTGCACCCTGCGCCTGGTCCAGGACCTGGGGCAAACGCGCCTGGACCTCTACGACCCGGTGCGGTTTATCCGCACCCACCTGATGGACCGCCTGGACTTCACCCCCCAGGATGCACCGATTGCCGTGCATGTGACCTGCAGCACCCAACACCTGGGCGAAAGCCAGGCCCTGATCGACCTGGCCCGGCGTTGCAGCAACAACGTGGTAATCCCCGAAGGCATTCACTGCTGCGGGTTTGCCGGCGACAAAGGCTTCACCACGCCGGAACTCAACGCCCACTCCCTGCGCTCCCTCAAGGACGCCGTGCAGTACTGCAGCGAAGGCATCTCCACCAGCCGCACCTGTGAGATCGGTCTGACCCAGCATGGTGGGATTGATTACCACGGCCTGGTCTACCTGGTTGATCGGGTGACCCAGGCCCGCGCAATAAAAACGAACCCCTGCGAACTGGCGTAGTCACTTGCTTAAGCCCCGGGCAACCGGGGCCGACCCATGACCTCGCCGGCTGCCCGCACGTACCGCGCAGCATCGAGACCTCTTTGCACAAGGAGATACCCATGAAGCGTTCCGTACTGGCTGGTGTATTCGTTACCGCTGCGATGCTGGCCTCCCCCGTGTTTGCCGCAGGCAACGAAGCAGATCTGTGCCAGATCAACCTGGATAAAATCAACAACGGCAAAGCACTGCTCGCCACGGACACCAGTGGCAAAAGCGGCGAGATCGACACGGCCGTCTCCCAAGCCAAAGCAGCCCACGCGGCCGGTGATGAGAAGAAGTGTATCGAGATCACCTCCAAAGCCCTGCAAGACCTGCAGAACCTGGACAAAGGCGGCAACCCATAACCCGCCAACCGCTCAAGGCCAACCTTTCGGGTTGGCCTTCTGTGACCGTTTGACGTACACTGCGCAGGCTTGTCGCTCACGATCACATCGAGCAACAAGCACGGGGCCGTTTAGGATTCGACGCCGGTTGCGAACCTTTAGGTGCATGCCGAGTTGGTAACAGAACTCGTAAATCCACTGTTGCAACTTTCTATAGTTGCCAATGACGAAACCTACGGGGAATACGCTCTCGCTGCGTAAGCAGCCTTAGCCCTTCCCTCCTGGTACCTTCGGGTCCAGCAATCACCAGGGGATGTCTGTAAACCCAAAGTGATTGTCATATAGAACAGAATCGCCGTGCAGTACGTTGTGGACGAAGCGGCTAAAACTTACACAACTCGCCCAAAGCACCCTGCCCTTCGGGTCGCTGAGGGTTAACTTAATAGAAACGGCTACGCATGTAGTACCGACAGCAGAGTACTGGCGGACGGGGGTTCAAATCCCCCCGGCTCCACCACTTGATCAACTAAAGACGTCCAAGGACGTCTTTTTTTGTGCCTGAAATCCAGTAAATACAGGGGTTTAGCGGCTATAGAGATCTCTAGAGCTTTTTGGAGTTCTAGCAATTTTGGTATTCCAAATGGTATTCCAAGCCATCTGGTGCTATTTTTTGGAATACCAAAATGGTGTCAGAGGTAGCTCTCATGCCTGCTCTAGCCCTTCGCCTCTCCGACCGCCAGCTCAAGGCAGTCAAGGCAAAAGACAAGGATTACGTCCTCAGCGATGGTGATGGCCTTCAGCTCCGAGTCAGGAGCAATGGCTCGATGCTGTGGAACTTCAACTACCGCGAGCCGGTAACCAAAAACCGTATCAATATGGGGCTGGGCACGTACCCAGAACTCTCACTAGCGAACGCCAGGAAAAAAGTGGTGGAAGCGCGCGAGCTGCTTGCACAAGGTATTGATCCCAAGGTGCAACGCAATGCACAGGACGAAGCCAAACGAGCGGAGACGGAACATACGTTCGAGAACGTGGCCACCGCCTGGTTCGAGCTGAAGAAGGACTCCGTCACGCCGGCGTACGCCGAAGACATTTGGCGATCGCTCACGCTGCACGTATTTCCAGACCTGAAAACAACGCCGCTCTCAAAAATTACCGCACCGATGGTCATCGAACTGCTTCGCCCGATTGAGGCCAAAGGCAGTCTCGAGACAGTGAAGCGACTGAGCCAACGGCTCAACGAAATCATGACCTATGGGGTCAATTCAGGACTGATCTTTGCGAACCCCCTCAGTGGCATTCGGGCGGTGTTCAAAAAACCCAGGAAAGAGAACATGGCCGCGCTACGACCTGACGAGCTTCCGGAGCTCATGATGGAAATCGCGAATGCCAGCATCAAGCGAGTCACGCGCTGTCTGATCGAATGGCAGTTGCACACGATGACCCGCCCTGTCGAGGCAGCCACCACTCGGTGGGCAGACATCGATTTCGACAAACGCATTTGGACCATCCCACCAGAGCGCATGAAAAAGCGTCGCCCGCATACCATTCCGCTGACTGAACAGGCACTCGCGTTACTGGAGACACTCAAGACCCATAGCGGCCACAGAGAATACGTGTTCCCGGCAGATAGAAACCCGCGTACCCACGCTAATAGCCAGACCGCCAACATGGCGTTGAAACGCATGGGCTTTCAGGACCGCTTGGTCAGCCACGGCATGCGCTCCATGGCCAGCACCATCCTGAACGAGCATGGGTGGGATCCGGAGCTCATCGAAGTCGCACTGGCGCATGTCGACAAGGATGAAGTCCGTAGTGCCTACAACCGGGCGGACTACATCGAACGCCGGCGTCCGATGATGGCCTGGTGGAGTGAGTATATCCAGAAGGCGGCCACCGGCAGCCTGTCGGCATCTGCGATCAATCAAACCAGGGACCACAACGTCGTGCCGATACGGTGAGCGCTCACCGGACGCTGCCGGTAACCGAGAATGACTCCCGGATGGAGTGATGGTTGATTTGGCGACAGTGGCGACACCGGCGACAACCCGTGTAATGCCTGGCCTGCAGCATGGCGACAAAAGTGGCGACTGTCGCCGTTGCAATCCTCGCTCTTGGAGCTTTTTCGGCCAAGCCCATGCAGGCGGGAAGGCTCCGCATTCCCACCTGCATGGGCTCACATTAAAACCCGACGAACGACCACCCGACCATGGAAAACCACCGGCCTCCAAGGTCTTCCAGCGCTACCGATTGGCGCAACAGTGCCCCCAAAATGCTGTTGACCGCGAGCAGAACGAGCGTTACACCAGAGCCTTACAAGCGCTGTCCTCGACAGCACCCAGGTAGCCAGAACCTTTGAGTCTACGCCACACCGTGGTGGTTCACCCCCAAGTGCGATTAGCGTCCGGCAGCTCGTACGGTCACTACCCATGTGATGGATGCCTACTTCTAGCAGAGTGCCTACTGCGGCAACTCATCCCCCTACCCAGCTGTCCTGCAGCAACTTATCCGCTTGGCCATTTCTTGCGCCAACCTTGCGCCCGTCTCTTTCTCTCGAAAGAGACGGGCGCATCTCACACTGCTGCAGCCCGGCTCGCATGGGGCTTTGCGGCTTTCCACCTCGTGACAATCGGCGTGACAAACACCGAATGCTCACTCGCCACAGCGATGCCGATGATGGTGCCGCAGCCCAAGGAATGGACTGCACCTGACTGACAGTCAGGCATGCCCCGGTCATCGCATCACTGCCTTCACCCGACTCTGGATCTCGCGGCATTGGTCTCGTCAGCCAGCGCAGCCTCCACCCGCCCACGTCTTCGGAAGTGTTCAGGAGGCCAGATCATGAGATGCCCAAGCTCCCGGTCGTAAAGAGCCGCCAGTCCCGCGTCAGTGGACAACCCTCACAGGTCGCAGGGGCCTTGATCCCTGATAACACTCAACAACCGTGGCGGGATGAGTGAGGACGAAGTCGATAATCTCAGGAGAATAGCGATGCAACTGTGCGAAGCGTTCGAGCCACCACAACCATTGCTGGAATACCAGCAGGCGCCACTGCCCTACCCGGTCGAAGCACTCGGGGACCTGTTGGGCCCTGCGGTCGAACGACTGGCCGAGGTGATCGGCGTGCCCAGCGCCATGGCTGCACAATCGGTGCTTGCCAGCGCTGCCCTGGTGAGCCAGGGCCATGCCAATGCCCAACTCGATGGCCGAACCTATCCGCTGTCCCTCTACCTACTGACGGTGGCGTCCTCGGGTGATCGCAAAAGCGCAGTGGATCACCTGGCACTGAAGGCGGCGCGCGACTGGGAACGACAGCAGTGGACCCTGTATGCGGAAAAGCTCAAAGCCTATCGCGCCGCTACCAGCATCATGGCCAAGCCCAAAACCTCAACGGATCGCGCTGAGTCGAAAGACGGTGAGCTGTCCGAGCCGGTACCGCCGAGACTGATCATTGCCGAGCCCACTATCGAGGCCCTGGTCAAAAGCCTGTGCCATGGCTTACCCAGCATGGGTTTGTTCAATGATGAAGGTGGCCAATTCTTGGGCAGCAGCACCATGAGCAAAGAGAATCTGCTCAAGGCAATCACCACCTTGTCGATGCTGTGGGATGGCAGCCCGATCGACAGGGCCCGCTCCATGGCCGGAGAAAGCCTTCGGGCCTATGATCGCCGCCTCAGCCTGCATCTGATGCTGCAGCCCTACCTGGCCAACCAGATTTTCAAAGATCCGGTGATCAATGGCCAAGGCATCCTGGGCCGTTGCCTGATCAGTTGGCCCGAGCGCCTGGCCGGCCAGCGGCTCTACAAGGCAATCGACCTGACCCGAGATCCCAAAGTCCAGCGCTACCAACAGCAGATCACCGCCCTGCTGCAACAGCCCTGGTCGCTTCACCAGGATGGCTCACTCAATCCCGCCACGCTGGAGCTGACTCCCCGTGCCCGTCGTGCCTGGATTGATATTCACGACACCATCGAGTGCCAGTCTGGCGAGTTCGGCGAGCTTGCCGGCGTCCAGCCTGTCGCGAGCAAGGCCGCGGCGAATGTACTGCGTATCGCGGGCGTGTTGGCCATGGTTGAAGAGGCCAGTATGTTGGAGGAAGCACACATCCAGCGTGCCTCCACGCTGATGGATTACTACCTGGCCGAGATTCAGCGCCTGACCGAACAGGAACCGGTCAATAGCCGACGCGAGGAATCGGATCGGCTGCTGCGCTGGCTGGTGCAGAAAGGCTGGACCCACTTCACCGTCCGCGACGTCAATCGTAACGGTCCTCGTTTTGCCCGAAAAAGTGCTGACCATACCGCCTCTTTATTCGTCGAGTTGATCACTCATCGCTGGCTGAGCAGCCGCGATGGAAGAACCTTCGAGGTCCGTCATGTTCCGCCTCAATGACGCGGTGCGCCGCTACCAAGCGCAACATCAACCGCCGCCAGAATCGCGACGTGTCGCCGCTTCTGTCGCCACCCTGTCGCCACGCCCCAGGCCAGAAACGACGCGGGTTGTCGCCACTGTCGCCGCTGTCGCCACACCACCACTTGATCCTGCCTACCTCGTCCTGCTGATGGAACAACTGCGTGAGGAAGGGGCACTGCTGCTGCACTACAAAAATGCCCTCCTGATCCGCCCGACACACTGGCAGCAGCTGGACCGGCTCAGCCTCCACTGGAAAGCCCTGCTGCTCTTTCTGCAAACCAACGAAAACGGTGATGACGATGGCACTGGCCGGTCGGCGTGAGGGTCGCAACTTTGGCTATGGTCGTCAGCTGAGCTACGCCGGCCCACAAGCGCTCAAGGATCTGTTTGCCGGCGGCCACTTCGCCACGGTCAAAGCGCACAGTGACCGCTGGCAAGCGTTCGTGCGTTGGTGTCGGTCAGAGAATGGCCCCGGTTACAACGATGCACGCCAGATCGATCGACAGACGCTGCAAGACTACGCTGCTTACCTGCGCCAGCAGATCCAGCAAGGCGAACTCTGCATCGCGACTGCGCAGAACCGCCTGAGTAGCGTTAACCGCACCCTCGCCGCGCTGCGCGGTGATCAGGACGTGAGGATCGCCAGTCCGAGCCAGGCGTTAGGACGGCAGCGCTCGAGCGTACGCACCCGCGCGCCGGATGGCCAAGACCACCAACAGCTGCGGCGAGTACTCGAGGCGCTTGGCGAACAGCAACACGAGCGGGTGGCCGCGATTGTCCTGTTGGCCCGAGCAACCGGCATGCGCTTGCGCGAAGCGATCCTGGCTGACCTGCCACGTTTGCACCGCGAAGCCGAACACTTAGGCCGCATCAACATCCAGGACGGCACCAAAGGCGGCCGCTCAGGGGCTTCAGCGCCGCGATGGATCGTGGCCAATGAAGCGGTGAGGGCGGCGCTGCAGTTGGCTCGTCATGCGTCGCCGCCCCGCAGCCGCAACTTGCTGGCCCGAGACGAAAGCTACGCCGTGTTCCTGCAACAGACCGTACTCCCCGCCCGCGAAACGCTGCATGAACACGGGCTGAAGGGTTTCCATGAACTGCGAGCGGCCTACGCCTGCGAACGTTACGAGCAGCTCACGGGCCACACTGCACCGGTCAATGGTGGCCACTGCTACCACATTGACCGCGACCTTGATCAACAGGCGCGGCAACAGATCAGCCTTGAACTCGGGCATAACCGGATCGATGTGGTTTCGGCCTACATTGGAGGTCGGGCATGACCAAGCACTTCGATATGGCGCTGTTTCTGAGCGGCGTACTGACCGGCTCGAAGGCCACCCAGCAACGCCACATGCGGCAAGCCCGAATCATGCAAGCGGCCATTCAACAGCGATGGAAGCGAGACAATCCGTGGACCTGGCAACTCAAACATGTGTGCTGGTTTCTCACTCATTGCTTGGAGGAACGTTCCGAAGCTACCCGGTACTATTATCGGCTCACCGCCCTATTGGTCTGGAAGCGATTAGGGAACGGCCAGAAAATTTCTGATATGGCACCTCAAGATTACAGCTCCCTTCAGAGCAAACCAAGAGACCATAGGTAGTTTCTAACCTCTCCCATGCCTCTGCTGGCCACATCTACTAAATAATCACGAGACTGGCGGTGGAGTGGAAGCGGGCCGGATTGACGCACCCATTTCGCGACATCTTCTGCAGGCAATCTGCGGGCCGCCAGGATCATGGCCATCAAATCATCTCTGGCATTCGCATCCCGAACTACTGAAGTCAGATCCGCTCCTCTGGCATGGTACGCGGTGCCGTCCGTCATTCCGGCAGCGTGGAACGAGGCGCGTCGGATGACGCACGGGACGCACTTACCACACTGCTGGTGTGTCCGTTTCCACTTACCACACGATACCGTTTCCGATGCCAGGACCCTCAAGCTCGCTTGATCTAAGCACCCAGAAAGCATCTCTCCCTTCGTCTGAAGCGCGTACGGATTCTCGACTCGTACAGGCAGGCCGACCGTATCCAGGATTTTTTGGAATAGGCCCAAAAAATGTGGGTGCGTCGTCCTAGTACTCAACGCGCCAATGCGTCGAGCAGTCATTGGAGGGTTCAGCGCAATGAGCCCGTTCTCGGGAACGAAAAGTTCTACTGGTGTGCCAGTGACTCGTAGCTGCGCGAGTGTGGCCCCAACCAGTGCACCATAGGCGAGGAAATTGAAGCTTCGAGTGCGCATCTGCACATCGGTTTTTCTCCCAGTCAAGGACACCGGATTTGCCACCGCAGCGAATCTTGAGACCTCCACCGGTAGATGATCCCGAACCATGATTTGCTTTTCCGAGTCACCTCGATATGCATGACTTATCAACAATGGGCGCCTGTCCTCTGCTAATAAATTCAACGCTCCAATGCCGCTATCCATCCCCCCCGAGAACAAACTGACGCAATCGTGGCCGGCCATAACGGTGATGCGACCACGGTTCTGAGACGTGAGCTGTCTGGGTCCATCAGGCAATAGGATGATCTCCCAAAGATCGCCGCTTAAGAAATGCAGAGCCTTCTGTAAAAGCGGTATCGCGGGCTGCCAAAGTTGAGGATCAGCGATGGGGATGAATAAGCGAAGGTCCCGGGCCCAACCATCATCAGCTTCTGCTTTATCAACAAAAGTATCTGCGGCTGTTACGGCCATGGCTATGGTCAACAAATCGAACCCGGTTCTACTGACCGGAGCCCCCAAACGCCTCACTGCGGCGCGAACCGGCCCCCCTATAGAGCAAGTGCCCCGCGCCGGTGGGCGACTGCCGTACATCAGTACGGGAATTTCATTAGCCGTTTGCGAGCGAAGCTGATCAGCTTCGTGATGGAAAATGAGGTCTGTCACTCTTGGTATGCCTCCCATTCACTCCACACTTCGCGGATGGCGGCTATCTGAATCTTTTCAATTTGTGTGCTGGAGAGCGCTTTCAGACTGCCTCCCAACAAGGGACGCATGTGCTTGTCGGTCACCGATTCAACGAGAGAGTACAGTTCCTTCTCGGCCTGCTCGACTTGGCCAGGTGATTCAGCTTTTGCGAACGCATCGTTCGAATCGAGCACCACTTGTCCAAACACGCATTTGGTGACGTACACCAGCATCATCTGTACAAGCATCTCGTCAGTGATGCTCGCGAAATCAAACTCTTGGTAACCCTCTAGGCATTCCGAAAGCGCCTCGTTCATCGCAACCCGAACGCGATCAGAATCGCCGTCCTCAGTGGCAAGCGCCTGCACGATCATGTCGATAGCAATGTCCGTGTCCTGGCCGTTCAACGCAGCGAGATCCAGCCCCAGAGGGGAATGCCCTTCCCTCAATGTGGCCATCGCACCAAATAAGGCTCCACCGGCTCCGGCCATGGAGCCAAACCGGGCAGGTCCAATGCCACTGCCACCGGTTGCACCGCCTGCATAGCTGCTTATCGCAGAGCGAAGGTAATCGCCGTCTCCTGTCGAGACGAATCTCCCCAGATTTGTGCGGAAGTCTTTAAATCGCTGCGGAGGAGCCTCGGGTACCTGCTGCCCATCGGTGTCCACCCACCCAGGCACAAATGGAGAATTACCCCCAGGCCCTTTGCTTGACGTAGAGGTTCCCATTACTTCTTCTCCCGCTCCTTGTACCAGCTCGCGCCCTTAAGCTTGCTGCTGAGCCAAGGCCGAATTTTGTCCGGCATTACGGTGTGAATGAAGTCCGATAGCAGCGCACCGGCTTCGGGTGACTTCTCGGCAAGCAACTGCGCACCGTCGAAGCCGACTGGCTTGCTTGTCCACTCAGAATGCGACCGCATCGATTCAATTAACTGGGTCATGACGGCCGCGTGCTCACCACCGGATATGGTTTGTAGAGCAGCTTTTGCAGAAGGTGACGAGGTGTTGGACGTCCGTTTGAGCACAGCAAGCGCTTCAGCCGCATCAGCAGAAAGACCTGCGCGCAATACCCGTAAGGGAGTGGTTTCCCTGCTCAGATAAACGACCGGACGAAGGTCTACAGTCGAAAGCTGCGGTTCGAGCCTGATCCAATCTCGCACGAGGTCTACTTTGGTCCATAAATCCGGACAAGCCTCCGTAAATTTCACGGGGTCTTCCAGTAGTCCCTCCAGTTCGGCCAACACTTCAGGTTTGCCGCCGGCAGCACTATTTATCATCGAGTAAAGATGGGCGACCGCTTTCTCCTCCATGCAACGCTCAAAAAGAGCTACCTTGGCGATTAGGGCCTCGTTTACAGGCATTTCACGCAGTGCTGCTACCCGTACCCTCATTCGAACGACGTTGAGCATACGCTTCACGATTCTGGGGTTACCCAACACGGAGCTGGAGCTTGCGAGCATTGGCGCAATTCGATCAGCAATCGGAAAAGCTTCGGCAACTTCCACAGGCACATTAGAGCCCAGCAACTCTAAGGCCCTCTCTGTGCTGATGGGCTCGTCTCTCCATGCCTTGCGCAAGTTATCTTCAAGCCCGACTCTCAAGGCCTCGATGTGCTCGCCAGGGACCTTGTTACCGGCCGAGGCAAACAGCATGAATAGGTACGCCCGAACCTCCTGAACGCCCAACCTTGGCACACGAACAGGCACTTGAATAAGTTTATCCAAGTAATCAGTCACATGACGATCACCAGGATCTTTGAAATGCTCACTGACCGAATGGCGAACCATCTCCTCATCTGCCGCCACGACAAAAGCCGTATGGTTCATGAAGAGGAATAGACGCAAAGCCTCCAAGGTATGGATCGTCTGCTTGGGCAAGCAGCGATCTAAGTTGTCGACAAAAACGACCAACGTTTTGTCGAGACCAATGAGGACATCTGAAAACTCCTTTCGGAACGCCTCGATCTGTTGGGGGGGAGTTTGCTGCTTTTCTGGGCCAAGCAGCCCGGTAAAGCTGTCCTTCGCTTTACCACCTTCATCTTTGAGAGTTCCTAACGAGTCATGATCCGCTTCACCGGAAAAGAGCTTCCCCAGAGCTTCCACCCCTTTCGCACCAAAACCGAAAGCAGGCATACCCAAAGCAAGCGCTCCACCTTCGACCATGAGACCAAGCATTCGCATTTTGTTGGCCCGCGCAAAAAGCTTCTTCGCTTCAGGTAGAAAGCTGGTTTCTTTGGCAGCGTCGATAAGGGTGGAGGCGATGACCTCCATCAGCGCGGCGCGGGAGTCATCGAAGCCCTGATACAACCAGGCGTCAAAACGAACGACGACGAATTCAGACGCTCCCTGAGGAGGGTTCAGTCCATGCTCGATCAGATTGAGCAGCGTGGACTTCCCGGTACCCCAGGAACCGAACACGCCTACGGTAACCGGACGCATGGACGGATCACGGATGACGTCCACAACAAGATCGGCCACTTCTGAGTAATTCAGAAAATCGTTTTTTGTATCGACATCAGCCCACATCTGAGCCTCCTTGCTTGCGGAGCATCCCTTGCTTACGAGCTGGACTTACTGCCACAGACACGCAGCATCGCTTTCATAACCGCCATCATTCGTTAAAAAGCGATTCAATGCCACTATTTCGACATCTAGTGAATAACACCCCTTCCTATAAGTCCGTCGGGCCGTATAGTCGTAGGCAAAAGCTCAGGAAAGAGAAAACGTAAAGCAGAACGAGCGGCGGCATGAAAGCCGGGATCTGTAGATATCGTGCATACCATACTGACATCGGCAGTAGCGCCACTTGCAGTAAGCAGAACAATTTAGCGGACGCCCAGAGGAGTTTCGGGATCAGACTAGATCGATGTCGCGTGCAAGCGCGCGACATCGATCTAGTCATCGTTTACCTCATCAGTGTCTTTAGCTGACCAGGCGAGCCGAGTGGGGATCGTAGACCACATCGGTAATTGACCCATCTCGAATGCGCTCAACCGCTTCATCAATCACATGCAGCGGCACCAGGAACCACTCCCTAGGTTTGACTGAATGGCCGAAGCGGTCTTCGATGGTCAAGTCCAGCTGCGCTGCGCCGAACAAGCGGTGGAAGATGTTTTCCAGCCGGGTGCGGTTCAGGTTGTGAAGCTTGTAAGTTGCGACCACTTCCACATCGGCCAGCAGGTAGGTGGCATCTTTCGCCGCCGCCGAGATACGCGTTTCCACTCGGCCACCGGTTACGCCGATCTTGTGGATCAGCTCGCGGTGCTCGGCTACGTAGGGATGGTTGGACAGGCTGCGTAGCACATAAATGGTGCCAGTCTCGATGTCGTCCGGCTCGGTTATGTCGCTGAACAGTGGGCCAGAGTCTACCTTGATGATCCGAGACCCTGCACGCCCGTCACCGTCTTTGTAGAGCGCCCGCTGCAAGGATCGTAATAGCAGATCGCTTTCTGTCTCATTGGAGTAGATGACCCGCAAACGCCCATTCGTCTCCGCATTCGGCGTCTTGTAGGTGTCTCCCACCTCGGCGACATAGGCAATGAGTCCGCTCAGAATGAAGAAGTCCCCGACCTCGATGCTGGCGTTCTTGCCAAAGGGCTTGGTTACCCATAGTTTTTGCTTGAGGCCTGCTTCCACCTCGTCAAACAGTGGCTTAAATCTCTCAAAGTCTTTACATGGGTTCCGGGCGGCAATTTCTTCTGCCGCCTTTATTGCCGCACTGGAACGCACATGCCGCAGCACGGTGATGTCGTCCTGGTCGACGGACTCACTGCCGATGCCCAGCTCGGCGAGCAAGGCATCCTCATCCAGGTCATTCACATTTACCGTGGCTACCGCAGCACCTGACAGTAGGCCGTGACTATCCAAGCCTGCCAGTAGGGCTTGTGCTTCCGGTAAGTTGCGAAGCTGATCCAGGCGCACGGCGTACAAGCGCTCGAAGATGTCGCGGTCTTCGCCGTGTAGTGGGGCGCGGCCATGGGTCTGATAGAAGCGCTGAATGTCCTCGAAGCCCGCGATGATGCGTTCTTCGCGAGGGGTTCGAGTGGCTGTCTTAAGCGAGGGTACTTCTACCCCTAGCGCATTTAGCAGGTCGTCATCGTTCATTTTATCCATTGGCGGATTCTCCCTGCGCCGCTTTGGCTTGGGCGCGGTAACGTGCGAACGCAACCACACCTTCAGCCATTCGTTTCTCCCAGGCATCGGCGGAGTTGATGTCTGGCAGCCGGCCGCGCTCGCTTTTGAACTGCAGGGCGCGCATTGCCAGGTCTCGTGCTTCGTTTTCGGGAATGCTCACCTTCTTGGCTGCAATACTGGCCTGCACCTGGCGCAGGGATTTTTCATCCATAGCCTTCGCCAGCACCGCATAGGCGGCATCAAAGGGGTTAATGCGGTCGATCAGATCAATGTCTAGCTCGCGCACGTTAACGAATTTGCGCACGCCTTCCAGCAGGGCCGTACTGCCTTGTAAGGTGTCACTTTCGTTGGCATCGGCCTGAGCCAACATCAACTTGGCCTGCTGGGTAATATTCATGGCAGCGATGGCATGCTGACGGATTGCTTCCTGGTCGACGTCGCTCAAGTCGGGGTAACGCTCGCGCACGATCTTGCCCATGCGCAGTTGGGTCAGCTCTTCGGGTAGGGTATTTTCCTTGTCGAATAGGCCGCGTTCCAGCACAGTTTTGTCCTGCAGGAAGCTGGTTACCACCTCGTTCAAGTCTTCTTTGCAGATGCGCGTGGCTTCTGTGCTTTGCGGCGTGGTCAGACCGTTGATTTCGACATGGTACTGACCTGTGGTTTCATTCACACCCAGATTGGTGCCACCTGATTGATAGCCCTCACCACCGTTGTAAATGAAGCCTTCTTTCGGCCCAGTATCTTTCGGGGTGAACTCATAGCGCGGGGCAAGCACCTGTTCCATCAGTAGGCTGGCGGAAATGGCCTTAAGCATATCGTTCACTGCTTCGGCTACAGCCGCTTGGTCGGCCATAGGCTCAGCGATCAGGTTGGTGAAGCGCGAGCGTTCCTTGCCCTCGGCATCACGCGTGGCGCGGCCAATGATTTGTACAATTTCGGTCAGGCTCGAACGATAGCCGATGGTCAGTGCATGTTCGCACCAGATCCAGTCGAAGCCTTCCTTCGCCATGCCTAGTGCGATGATCACATCCACGTTGTCGCGGTTGTTCTTCTGCGTAGGATCTTTCAGTGCACTGAGCACTTTGGACCGCCTGGACGCGTCGCTGTCATCCACCAAGTCTGCCACTTTCAGCGTGCGACCGTCCTTGGTTTTGATGAGGTGGAAGCCGGTGGTCGGGTCGACACCCTGCCAATCGCCCAGCGCACTCATGATTTCGTTGACCTCGCGCTCCTTGTCTTTGAGGCTTTCGCGGGCATTCACATTGGGAATATGGATGATGGTTTTCAGTGCTGGGTCCAGCACCTTGGCGACGGCATCTACATACTTGCCGGTATAGAAGAAGTACCCGATGTCCAGCGACTTGAGCCAGCGGTAGCCGTTGAGCTGCTCGTAGTAGGTGTAAGTCACCGTCTCAAACCTGGCTTCTTCCGCTGGGGCCAGCACGGCCTCGCTGTCGCCACGGAAATATGAGCCCGTCATGGCCACCAAATGCACTTTATCGCGGCCGATAAACGCGCTTAGCTGGCCGCCCAACTTGTTGTCCGGGTTGGCGGAAACGTGGTGGAATTCGTCGATGGCGATCAGGCGGTTGTCGAAGGCTTCGATACCTAGCTCTTCCACGGCAAAGCGGAAGGTGGCATGGGTGCAGACCAGCGTCTTGTCGGTGCTTTTCAGGAAAGCGCGTACGGCTTCCACCTTGGATTTGGCCACACGCGGCTCATCGATGCCAGGAGCATTGCATAGGTTCCACTGCGGAGCCACTTGCCAGTCCCAGTAAAAACCAAACTTGCTCAGCGGCTCATCGGCGAAGCTGCCGCCAATGGAGCGCTCCGGCACCACGACAATTGCCTGTTGCAAGCCCTGGTTATGCAGCTTATCCAGGGCGATAAACATCAGGGCGCGGGACTTACCTGATGCAGGGGGCGACTTGATCAGCAGGTACTGTTCGCCGCGCTTGGTATAGGCGCGCTCCTGCATGGTACGCATGCCCAACTCATTAGCTTTGCTGGAAGCCCCGGTGTGCGCCGTGGTGATGGATACCGATGGCACCGTGTAAGTGTTGGTTGGGTTGTGGTTCTGTTCGGTCATTGCGAGTCGTCGTCCATGGATGCGTCATCACTTGCCAGTTCGCGCTCGATTTGTTCGATGCTGGGCAGGCTGGTTTGCAGCTCTGCTGGCAGGGACTCCACCAATTGGTATTCGGCCACACCGATGGGGCGGGCGTTATCACGCAAGGCATATTCGGCCACTACCTTGTTCTTGCTCTTGCACAGCAGCAGGCCGATGGTGGGGCCGTCATGTGGGTGCTTGAGCTGGGCATCCACTGCAGTGAGGTAAAAACTCAATTGGCCCAGGTGCTCGGGCTTGAACTTGCCGGCCTTGAGTTCGATCACCACATAGCAGCGCAGCTTGAGGTGATAGAACAATAGGTCGATGAAGAACTCGTCACCGCCCACATCCAACAGCACTTGCTGGCCAACGAAGGCAAAGCCTGCGCCCAGTTCCAAAAGAAACTCGGTGACATGTTTGACCAAAGCGTTTTCGATCTCGCGCTCCTGCGCTTCCTCGGTTAGGCCGAGGAAGTCGAAGCGGTAAGGATCTTTCAGCGACTCGCGGGCCAGGTCGGACTGCGGTTTGGGCAGGTGGCTCTCGAAGTTACTGACTGCCTTGCCACTGCGCTCCAGCAGACGAGTCTCGATCTGCATCACCAGAATGTTGCGCGACCAGTTGTGCTCGATGGCCTTGGCGGCATACCAGCGGCGAGTTTCGGGGCCTGGCAACTTGTCCAGCAGCACCAGATTGTGACCCCAAGGCAATTGTGCAGCAGCCTGCTGCACAAATTCCGCGTCCGGCCACGCCTCGGCAAAGGCGCGCATATACTTGAGGTTGCGTGGCGAAAACCCTTTCATATCGGGAAAGGCTGCGCGCAAATCCTGTGCCAAGCGCTCGATTACCTTGGCCCCCCAGCCCTGTTGTGCCTGCCGGGTCAAAATATCGTTGCCGATTTGCCAGTATAGCTGCACCAGCTCTCGGTTCACCGCCAGCGTGGCGCGCTGCTGGGCATTATGGATGCGACTTTTGAGGTCGGCCAACCAGTCGCCGTAACCTTCGGGCGGCGTGGCTAGGCTAGCAGGAGTGTCGCTCATGCCTTTTTCCCTCGTGGCTTTTTCGGCGCAGCCTTTGCTGTGTTTGCTGTCATCTTGGTGTAGAGGTCAAACAGCTTTTCCAATCGCTCGGTGCCATTCTTAAAGCGGCGGCCGATATAAATGCGCTCCAGCACTTCATCGTTGCGCTCGTGGGCTCTGCGAAGGTTGTCCGGCATAGTGTCCGGGTCATACAGGTCGGCGATTGTGGCGGGGAAATGTGCTTCACGAGCCAGCAAGATGTTTTCGGCGCAGGCAGTTAGATCAGCTTTATTTTGCTCTGTTAGCAATGGAACGGGGAAGGTATTCCAGCCGAGGTTGCTTGAGTAACGGATACGTGTTTCCAGCTTGCCGCATATAGTAGTGATCCAAGTCAGATGTAAGCGAGAAGCAAGCACAGAAAAGTCGACCAACGTTCCGTCGTAGATCGCGTGAGCGAGGTGCGTAATCACGATGTCCGGTGCGAGCAATCCAATAGGAAGGTACTCCCGCCGCTCCGATGACACTTGAGGAACAAGCAATTGGGACGTTTTGCAGGCGTTCCGATATCGAAACTGATGCGGCTTCTTGATAAGCGTCGCGGCCACTTCGCCGCCGCTCTTGCGATATCTGGTTACATCTTCTATTCGTGAAGCGACGGGCGGGATGCTTTTCGCTAGTGGCAAATCTTCGTCATCAAGCCATAAGCAGTAGCGTGTAATACCATCCACGTATTCGCTGGTCCCCGACACCTTCCGCAGCTTTTCCTTTATCAGGGGATGGTCGCCCGTTAACTGACGCGCCTCCTGGACAGTTAGAAATAGGTGCCCGCCGTCATATGCAGCGTTACCCGTAATCATGCTGGAAAGCGCATTGGCGTTCCGTGACTGACTGGCAATGATGATATTGGGGCCCTCCACCAAGTATGGATTGATGTTGGTGACTTGGCGTCGCGCGACGTCCCCATAGATATATTTCGATCCGACAAGGTTCTTTGTCAGACCGAGGATCGTGCATGACACACCAGCCTTGCGCTGTGCATTATTCGACCACTTGAAGGTCTCATATGCGAATTCAAGCTCGCAACCGTTCTGATAGACCAATGGCCAAAGTACTGGGACATGCGTTCCCTGCACCACTGAATTGGTAGTGACTAATGCCGCCTTGGTAGCATGCTCCAAGAAGCGGCATGCGTTGAGGATAAAGGCGCAAATGTAGTCAAGGTTTTTGTGCTGCCCGCCGCGTCCAAAGACACGAGCCATGTCGTTCTTCTGCTCGGCGGTTTGTTTTTTCCCTCCGATATATGGTGGATTTCCGCAGACATATGTCTCGCCACCTTCGTTCTGGAAGTCGATCTCTGCCTGATCCAGCGGCGTGCTGAATAAATCATCAGCAAGTACCTTCACCCCTGTCCCGGTTGGCGGGCAGATGCTTAACCAATCCAAGCGCAGTGCGTTCCCACACACAATCCAGTTCTGCGAGTCCAGCGGCAGAAACTCGGCCAGTGCATCCTGCTGGCCGCGATACAGTACGTCGCACTGAAATTCGGCAATGATCAGTGCCAGACGGGCAATCTCTGCTGGAAAGTCGCGCAGCTCGATGCCGCGGAAATTGGTCAGTGGGATTTCCGATTTATTGTTGGCCTCGCCCCTGCGGTGATTGATTTCCGCCTCTATCTCACGCATCTGCTTGTAGGCGATGACCAAGAAATTGCCGGAGCCGCAGGCCGGATCGAACACGCGAATGCGCGCCATACGTTTGCGCAGGTTAATCAGTTTGGCCTTGTTGTCGCCTGCTGCGTCCAGTTGCGCACGCAGGTCATCCAGAAACAGTGGGTTCAACACTTTCAGGATATTGGGCACGCTGGTGTAGTGCATACCGAGAGCGCCGCGTTCCTCATCGTCGGCCACAGCCTGAATCATGCTGCCGAAGATATCTGGGTTAATTTTTTGCCAGTTTAGGTTGCCAGCGTGCAGCAGGTAGGTGCGCGCCATCCGCGTAAAATCGGGCACTTCTGTACTGCCGGAGAACAAACCGCCATTCACGTAAGGGAAGGCGTTGGCCCAGCTGGGTAAGCGAGGCTGAACAGTGGCTCGCTCGGCCAACTTAATGTTCATGGCGCGGAAAATTTCAGACAGCACCTGATGGGTGTTAGAGCCATCGCGTTCGCTGTACTGCTCAACCGTTTTGGTAAACAGGCCATCGCCATTAAAAATGTCGGTGTCTTCAGCAAAAAAGCAGAACACCAGCCGCGCCATAAAATGGTTCATGTCGGCGCGGCGCTCGTCCTTGGCCCAGTCAGGGTTCTCGTTCAGCAGCTCGACATATAGCTTGTTCAGGCGGCTGGTGGCGCGCACGTCGATGGGGTTGTCCTTGATCTCCTTAATAATGGAGATACCGGCCAAGGGCAACAGGAAGCCGAAGTGGTTGGGGAGGTCCGGGTAATCGCAGGTGATGGTTTCACCCGTGATTAGCTCTTCGGCCTCAAGCGTTTGCCCATCGGTGGCAAGGATGAACTTGGCTTTGGCTTTTGTGGTGGCAGGGCTGGCGCGCAATGCCTTGAGTGTTTCGCCTACGCTACCAGATTCGCATGCGGCGATATGGATGTTGCTGCGCAGTAGCACACCGCCGGGCACGTCGGAAGCGTTGTTGTTGCCGGCACGCAAGCGTTTGAGGGCTGTTTCCTTATTGCCAAAAGCGGCCAGGAAGACAAACGGAAATTCCACCGCGTCAAAGGGCTCAAGGGCCAGGTCCGAAATAGCGGACTCAATTTCTACTGCATTCATGATTTACCACTGTCCAGATCGCGTATGCACGATTACGGCGGATTAAGCCGATAATTTTGCGGATGATGGCTAGACCACTTGAGGGCTTCAACCTTCGTGCCGGCCACGGCCTGACATGATAACCCCGATAGCCTCGAACAAGGTCGTACCGCGTGTGGCGAAAGCGGAGCTACTGGAGCGGCGATGGCCGCATTGCAGCTGGATCACAGCAGTGACAGAAGAAAAACTTAACCCAATTCTGGAGTTTAGTGGGGACAGCACGTTTGGGCTAAGCGCAGAGCGAGCCACGGTGATGCAGTAGTTCGTTCATGGCCAGCCATCCGGTGATTCGTTCAGGGCAGAAAATTTAGGAGGTGGTCACACATCGGGTTAGAGCGGATCAATTCCGGAATAGGTTTTCACGGTGCCATGTCAGATAGGAGCGATGGCGCGGCTCGATCTGCCGTAACCTCAATGCAGGGCTCAAATGGAGCGCCGCCGCTGTCGCTGCATCTACTTCAGGGCTCAGCAAAATGTCGCCATCGTCATCAAAGCTGATCAAGCCTTGATCAAAGGCCAAGTCGAGGTTAGGGGTCAGAAGCAGTCCATTGAACTGATCAAGTCGCTCGGCATGGTTCGCTGACCGCCAAGGCTTGATATGCGAGGCACGCAGCAATTGGGGAATGGAGCACTCGGTTACTGAGCAACCGCCCCAATAAGCCACAAGGGAATCGCGATAACGGCTTTGACCGATACGAGCTTTGATCAAAGCGTCTCGCTCTGTGTCAGTCAGAGCTACCTCCCCCAGATCGATAGTCATCGCAGCCGGCGTAGCCGGCATAGCTGGCACTTCGTCAGGAAGGGACTCGTGACCAAGCAGAGATTGGACAAGAGCATTCATTGCTGCAGTGTCACGAAAGCCAAAAGCAATCCCATAGTTTATGGGCGTAGTGCCGCTATGGAGGCGCTTGGGAAAACCACGCAGGTTGCTGTTGTGGTAGTAAGGCTCCGCTGGACGCTCGACACCGGTTATCTCGGACCATTCGACAAGCTTTGAAGCATGCATGGGATGCAACACCAACGGTGCACGCGTCGATTGACCTGCCCCCCTCTTGACATAAATCGGCTCATCCAACGCTGGATGCATCAGGCGGAATACTTTGTTTCCCGGCAAGGGTGTCAAAACAAATCCCGCTTGTTCGAGACCGCTTACGATCTGTTCAACGGTTAGCGCATGCCCGTTGAACTGGCCAGGCACAGGTGAGGCCGTTGAGAACGGCTCTCCATTCGCGGATTGATCAAGCGAGTACTCGTTGGGCCATTTGACAACACGGTTCTTAATTGGATATGTCTTCAAAAAGCCTGGCGCTTGCAAACGCGCCAGCGCGGGTTTTCCGACTGCCTCCCAAGGGGTGTCAGCGCCAGCAACGAGGCGTGAGAAGCTGATGATGGGCCCGTTTTTCTGCGCAATTATCCAGGCGAGACAGGCTTCTGCGCGATCACGGGTACCGCTCTTGTTGCCCAAGCGTATCTGGCCATCTGCGATGATCCATAGGTCGAGACCTGAGTCATGCACCGCCAGTACAAACTCGGCGAAATCATCACGGACGGCCGTAGGCCAGTCTGCGGCAAGAATTGAAAAGGGTGAGCTTCGCTCGAATTTTTTGACAACATCTTGCAATGACGTACTCATTTTCGTTCCCTGAAAGGGCAATATCGAATGGCCACACCCTAAGCAATCCAGCTACAAACGTCTACAGCTTCGATACATCGTCGAGAACGCGTATCGGCATGGAATCAAGCAGCTTGAGCAGCACACAAGTCGGCTGCGGCCAGAGGTATGCATCGATGCAACTCCATGACGCCTCGCGCGGCGGCTCTATTTGCATACCCTCCAGCAGAAGTAGCTGTTCCCGGCAAGCGCCGGCAGAGAGACGATATGTAATCTCACAAGACACGTCCATAGTGTGGTCCTGTACAGGTAAAGTATTCGCACATATGTAGGCGCCGAAGCGCCAGAACATTACCTCGGCGTCCCGCTGATTCTAGGAATCACCACCTCCCACATGTCCATTTTCAGAGCAGGTCGAAACTGCAGATCAGCCTCATCGGCATACCGGGCGATTATCCCTTCCACATGACACTGGTCTATCTCTACGTTCGCTTTGAAGTTTTTCGCAGTACGACCAACGACTCGCCCTTGGGCGTCCTGAAGCAAGTACCGCTCGCCATCGCGCGTGAGCAGAAGGGGGTGGCCCGTTTGTAGTTCGGCGATCGCCCGGTGTATCTGATGCGTCGCAGTGCTTCTGCCGGCAAAGCCGATGTCTACGTCAGCCAGCGAAAGCTGAATGTAGGTGCGAGACAGTCGTGGATCGAAATCGCCGGCAAAGCTTTGTACCAAGGCACCGTGTGAAAGCTTGGGACTGAAAGGATTTCCGGACTCGAACTCTCCCAAGGTCAATGTTTGTTCCGCCCGCGTCATGCCAACGTAGTAGAGGCGGCGATCGGCATTCAAGTTTTGAGATGTGCTGCTCCAGGCGCCGTCCAGCAATCCGACATGGCGAAACTCCAGGCCTTTGGCGGAATGTACGGTGCCAAGGTACAAGCCCTGCCTTCCTTGTTTGCGAAGTGCCCGCGGGTACTCGTATAACCAGTCGATGATTGACTGTGAAGACAGCTGGCATTCGCCCATTTCCTGAACAAGGCACAGGAGGGCTGTTTCAAAGAACTCTTGCCAGTGCGGATCATCCAGGCTCGGCCGAAGCGTAGAGATGACCTCCGTCGCCGTCTGAGGCTGCTCGATCAAGCGTAAACACCCTATCCCTTTCAGGAAGCCCCGCTGGCGCGTTAAAGGGATTGAGTCCTCATTCTCGGAGGCGAGAAAATAAGGGACCTCGTTGAGTTCGCACCAGGCTTGGACCGGTTTGAGATAGGCATGAGTTCGGCCCAGTATCGCGCATCCGTTCCAGGTGCCGTTTTCCTCCAGTGAAATAAGCCGCGCCAGCTCAGCCGCCATAGCTTGAGCCTGTAGGTTGCCATTGGACCGGTCAGCAAAAGGAAGCTGGATTCGCAGCACCTTACCCGCCCGGGACGGATCTCTCGCCTCCCATTGCCCACCTGCGGGTAGCTCCCGGCGAGCCTTGTCGATGGTGATGGGATGATCTGCCTTCATCCGGCCTTCAGTTTCCCCGATCACCCGGTTCGACGAATTGATGATATTGGCGGACGAACGATAGTTATCCACCAAGTAGGTGACGCTGGCATCGTAGTTGTCGCGGAACTGCTCGATGTACTGATTGCTGGTATGGCGCCAGTCGTAAATATTCTGATCGTCATCACCAACCGCCAAAATGCATAAGCGCCCGTCCTCTTCTGCATTGCGCCCAGCCAACGCACTGACTAGTCGGTACTGCATCTCATCAATGTCCTGGTACTCGTCAACCATGATGTAACGGTAGCCACGCAGCAGTTGCTCGCATAAGTTGTCCTCACCGGTCGCCCGACCACCCTCCTCCAGCAAGTGCACCGCATCGGTGATTACCTGAGTCAACCGCTTCTCATCGACGGGCTCACCGCGCTCGAAGCGGGTGCCGGTCAATCGCATCGACATCGCGTGGTAGGTCAGTACGCTGACACCGTAAGCATCGGCTCCAACCAATGCTAACAAGCGCTTGCGGATTTCATTGGCCGCATGCCGGTTGAATGCCAAGGCAATGATGCTGCTGGCGGGTACTCGGCGCACGCGCAACAAGTAAGCAATCCGATGGACGATGACACGTGTCTTGCCAGACCCTGGACCGGCCAGAACTAATCGGTTGACGTCATCGTTGTCGGCAACGACCAATCTCTGGACGGTACTCAAGCAATGGGTGATGGCCTTCCAAGACTGCTCGCTGGTTGCGAGTTTCAGAACTTCTTCGCGCTCATTGAAATATTCTTTGATGAAGTCGCGCTTGGGGTTGCCAAAGTACGCCAGTACCAGCCTGAGCGCCGGTTCCATGTCATGGATTCCGCGCTCGGCATATTCACGCATGACATGCACCTGAACACATTTTTCCCGGTAATGTTCATCGAGCTTCGCGTAATCGTCCTTGTAAAACCCCACCTTCTTTTCAGCCTTTTCGCCGTCCACTTTGATTGTCATCGCACGCCGCATGACGGTCATACCGTGGTTCAGAGTCAGGATTTCCTGCTGGTGCATATACAACAGCACGTGCTCCACCGCTCTGCGAAACTGACCTGCCGGCATCGTGGATTTCAAGACCAGATCGCCCTCAAGCGTGGCGACCAGCTTGCCAAAGGTGGTATCGACCATCAGGTCGCGGGCTCGGGCACCCGGTGGAAGTTGGGAGATGAGGTAATTAAGCAGCAGCGTTGCAATGGTGCGGCGTTTCTCACCAAACGCACTGATACGCTTCCAACTATGACGGCCGGTAAAGCGCAGCTTCAAATGATCACGATTGATCGGGCGAATTTCGAAGGTGCTGCGCTGTTGGCTTTCACCGTCGCGATCCTGGGCCAGACTCTTGAGCAGCCTGAGTACCTGAATGGGATTCACATCGTCGCGCTCCAACCTGGCCTTCAATGCGGTGTTGAGCTGGGAAAGGTTGATGTCTTGCCATTCACCATTTTCTGCATCTGGCGAGAGTTCAGGCAGCAACTCGAACAATGCCTTTTCAAGTTCCAGCGATTGCATGAGCCGCTGATTGGATGAGCCGACGATGCCATGCCGGACAAACACCGTCAGCTGAGAATCATTGATCAGGATTCCCATCTGCTCCATCTGCTTCAAGGCCCCGGCAACCTCCTCCAGCGACTGGCCGGTAAGCGTCATGAGTTCATCGGTGTTGATGCGTTGGTCGGCCTTGGCCTGAAAAAGGTAGTTGAGGATTGCCTTGAATTCGGCAAACCTGCGTTGGGGGAGTTTCGCCTCCACGAGACGCGCCTGCGATTCTTCAAGGGTGAGCGCAGCGCGGGCGGGAAAGATACGCGTCTGGTTTTCTTCACGGCGCAGAAAATCACTACGTTCCAGCCAAGCGATGGCCGTCACCACCTTGGTTTCGGCATCACGATCTTCTGCCGCGAATGTCGTTTCGACAGTTGCATCCAGCAGAATCTCGCCGGCCGTAATAACCAACTCTCGTCCTTTGCGCTTTGAAGTTTCCCCGCGCAGCTTTTTCAGAATTTGCTGGATATCACGAAGACTGAGCTTGGAGCGCTCGCTTATCCCAAACTGCGCTTCAATATCCTGTGGATCGTAGAGCAGCACGCAGCGGGCGCTTTCCTGATCTCGACCGGCGCGGCCAGCCTCCTGCAGGTAGTTTTCAAGTGAGCCGGGGATATCCGCGTGGATGACCAGGCGGACATCCTTCTTGTCGACCCCCATGCCGAAGGCGTTGGTGGCAACGATGACTCGAAGCACCCCTTTGATGAAATCGTTCTGAATGTCGGTCTTCTCGCCAGGCGGGAGCCCTGCGTGGAAATACTTGCAAGCCCAACCCTTCCCAACCAGAAACTCCGAAAGCTCCTCCGCACCTTTACGGCTGGAGACAAAGACCACGGCCCCTCCCTCTTGGGTGACCAGATTGTCTTCCAGCAACTGCTGTGTACGCTGGCGTTTTTCCGACTTCTGACACGGGACAACTTCAAAGCGCAGGTTGACGCGTTCGTGCGAGCCAATGAACTCCTTGAAAGTAATGCCAAGGGTGTCTTGGAAATGCGCGCGGATGTCCGCCAGTACGTCCGGCTTGGCTGTCGCAGTGAAGCATCCAATCGGAGCGAGCGGTTGGTCTCTGTGGTATTCACTAATGAAGCGCGAGGCATACAAGTAGTCAGGGCGAAAATCATTACCCCACTTTGACAGGCAGTGGGCCTCGTCGAAGATCCAGGCGCCAACCTGTCGCTGCCTGAGGGCCCGGCGAAAAGTGTTGTTGCGAAACTGCTCAGGCGAGACGAGCAGCACGCCGATGTCACCCATCTGGATTTTTTCCAGGACATCGGCTCGCTCAGGGAGAGTCAGCAGACCGCTCAGGGCGGCAGCACATTGGACGTTGGATGCGATCAGCCCATCTACTTGATCTTTCATCAGCGATTGGAGCGGCGAGACAATGATCGTCAGGCTGCCATTTCGGTGATAGCGGTTCAGGGCCGGCAGTTGATAGCCGATTGACTTACCGCCCCCTGTGGCCAATACGGCAAGAACGTTTTCACCGCGCATACCAGCAAGCGCCACATCATGCTGGCGAGACCGACCATCGCTATCACGACGGAATTCGTCGTGACCGAAGTAGCGTTTCAACTCCTGGACCGGGTCATGCTCGGAGCTGCAGTACTCGCACTCCTTTTTCCCACAGGGGGTATCGCGCAACTCTCCAATGATTCGGCCGACCTCGGGAAACTGATGCCTCACCCAAGGTGCGAGCACCGAGTTACCGCCAGAGACGCGAAGCCAGGCGAGCGCATAGGCATGTGGCCAGCGCAACTCATCCCGCTCCAGATCATTTTCCAACAAGCTGAAGAGCCGGGTCTGGCAAACTTTGTATTGCCGTTTGAACGCCGGATCAGTCTCGACCAGAAGCTGCGTGATTGCCGCGCGCAGCTCTTCGAGAGGAAGCGCAGGGGTCTGTGTAATCGCCTGGAATATAGACTCAAGGTCACTACCTTTTGCAGCGATCAATGTTTGGTAGCACATTAGCTCCCGTACATTCATCAACTTCAGATCGGCAAACGCGGCCTGCTGGTCCTGGAAAAGCGTAAGCGTTGAGCGGCAGTCTCCGAGCGGGGAATTCAAACTTTCGCGGATGAGCTTGTAATCTTTGATCAGCCGGTGATACGGATTTTTTGGAAAAGCCAGCGGCGACAAGCGCAGGGTATCGACTACAGCTAGGTCATGCAGCGCCAGTTGAGGTGCCTGGGACTTGAGCAATGGCAGGTCGTGGTCGATCAGGTTGTGCCCAAGTACACAGTCTGCCCCCTGCCCCAGTGCATCCAACTGAGCAAGCGCCGCCATTGGATCTTTGGAAATCTTGAGCTCTAACTCTTGGCCTGTAGTGGGCCGCAACGCCCCGACCATTATTATTTTGGCCGGCTTTGACTCAGTCGGAGGTACCACCTCCAAATCGAAAATCAAAGCGTTCGGAATTGCTGATTCACTCATACATCCAGAGTCCTTTCTGACCGCGAGGCATGGCCAAATTTTAGCGTTACATCACGATACATGATCGGATGCTGATGCAGGACAGAAACGCATGAACTGCGCAGGCCGAGTAGAAAGATGCTCAGCGCCCCGATCCGATCGTTGACCGACTTCTACCTGTCGCCATCTGCAGCTATGGGCAGTTCACTGCCAATCATGGTTACGAAGCGTGCTGGTCAGTTCGAATGCAAACGAGTAGTCAAGTGGAGTGCTGTATTCCAATTGGTATTCCAACCAAAAACAAAAGTCGATATTAGTTTTATAAATCAATAGCTTACTGAGCAGATTAAAATCACCCCGGTGAAGCAATCAACCCACCTCCCCCACCTTCACTCCCCAGAAAAGTAGTCACTATCCAGCTGCTTCACTTCATAAACCTGCTTAACACTAACCCCCAAATTGTTCTCAACCATCAACCGAGCCATCTCAACCCCATCGATCAGCACCACTTTGATATCCAGCCCAAGCGCCGCCTCCCGGGCCCCCACGGAAAAATCCGAGGTGGTGATAAACACCCCCTTACGCGCCCGCTGCCGAGTCAGCGCACCGATAAACTTATCAATCTCCGGCCGATGCACCGTATTGCTCCAGCGCTTGGCCTGCAGGTAGATCACGTCCAGCCCGAGCTTATCCTCATTGATAATCCCGTCGATGCCATCATCATTAGTAGCCTGGGTTGCCTTGCCGGCTTCTTTACGCGAGCCGCCATAGCCCATGGCCAACATCAAATCGACCACCAGCTGCTCAAAGAAAATCGGACTGGCAGCCCTCACCTGTGCCAGAAGGTCTTCGGCGAGCGACTGAATAAGTGCCTGGTGAGCATCAGCCAGTTGCTCATCCGGGGTCGTCTCGGCGCGCTCCACAGCCACACCCCCCATCACGCTCAGCACCTCGGTGGTCTGGGGTTTGGCGGTGTGGAAATCGGCGAACTCAGGAAACTGCTTCAGCCAAGTCACGGTGATGCGCGCAGGGCCGTTGGCCAGCGCTTGCCGACCACGGTCGGTGATTTGCACCATGCCCTTGCTCGGGATAGTCAACAAACCTGCTTTGTTGAGATACGTCCTAGACCAGCCCACGCGGTTGTTGATCACCGTTTGATGCCCAGATGGCAGCCGCTCCTTGCGCTCATCTTCAGTTAGCTGGAGTACATCAGCGATGCACTCGCGAAGTGCGCTAAGCGGTATCGCAACACCGTCCCGAACAGCCTCCAACACGGGGCGCATGACACTTTGAAAATCCGGGATCGACATCGTTTTTCCTCTTCGGTCGTCGCGACGCTTTCAGGACGGTCGTCGTGAGGGTTGCTCACGCTCATTCGGCATGATGCCGCATTGATATCTTCGCGCAAAATGCCAGTTCGCAGTGGAAGCAGCAAGCCTAGCCCCAACCGGCTTACGAGAATAAATCCGACGCGCTTTTCTTTTACATCCACCTCAAGTACCGTCGCAGCCGGTCGATACAAGCAAATGGCCACAATTCATTTCGCACCCATCACCTCGACAAATGGAATTCTCGTGTGAACATTCCCCTGCGCCGCACATTTGCTCTGCTCAGCCATTCGCCCTCCGGCCTGGTCATCTGCCTGCCCCATAACCTGAGGCAGAGCTGAGCATGTCTTCCAGAGAATACCTGTACAAAAACCTTCGTCCTGAACTCGTCGCTCCCGACGCACCCGCCCTAGCTGACGCCTGTGCACCGCAACGCAGCAGCGAACCGCGCTTCACCCTTGAGCGGGACGTGGTGCTCTCGGCCAGTAATCGTCAGCAACTGGATGAGGCTTTAGTCAAGATTCGCTATCACGACGTCATCTATGAGACCTGGGGTTTCGCGCAGGTCGACCCAAACGGCAGAGGCACGCTGCTCAATTTTCATGGCGCCCCAGGGACCGGCAAGACCCTCACCGCCGAAGCATTCGCCGGCAGTATCGGCAAGCGGCTGATCAATGCCAGCATCGCTGACCTGGAAAGCAAGTTCATGGGTGACACCTCGAAGAACATCGTCAGCCTGTTTGCCGCAGCGCGCAACGAGGACGCGGTGCTGTTTCTCGATGAGGCCGATACGCTGCTCGGTCGTCGCCTATCCTCAGTGACCCAGGGCATCGACAATGAAGTCAACGCGATGCGCTCGACCCTGCTGATCGAGTTGGAGAAACACCCCGGGATCGTGATTTTCGCCAGCAACTTCGCTCGCAATTACGACTCGGCGTTCGTCAGCCGCATCTCTCAGCATATTCATTTCGAGCTTCCAGGTGATGACGAACGTCGAGCGATCTGGGCCAAGCTGCTGGTCCAAGGCATCCCTCTGAGCCTGGTGCGCGAAGATCTGATTGAGGCGCTAGTGCAGCCCTCTGCCGGTCTCTCTGGCCGGGAAATCCGCACCTGCCTGCGCCTGGCGTTGCCCAAACCCTTGCTGGAAGGCGGCGGTGGACGGCTGACGCCTGAGCATGTGCTCGGCGCCATCGAGCAATTGCTCCTGACACGCAATGACATAAAAGTTTCCACACCTGGCGAACAGACCGGGCGTACCGATATCGCACGCAAATTGTTGGGCGTGAACTCAAGGAGTGACGGGTAAATGGGCTGGTTAAGCAAGATCAAAGGTTTTGTCAGCAAAGCGGTTCAGGTGGTCAAGGAGAAGGTCGTAGAGGCGGTCAACTGGCTGGCTGACAAGGCCGAAACCTTCGTTGGTGAAGTCAAGCGTCTATACAAGGCCGCCAAACCCTATATCTCCAAAGCCCGTATGGTGCTGAGGACCATCGCCGCGAATGTGCCAATCCCTTGGGTTCAGGGCATCAGCATGGCGCTCGACAAGGCACTGGCTGTCTTGGAGCATCTGGATAACCATCCGCTTATAGCCAAGGTCGATGCGGCGATCAAATGGGTTATCGCCCGCGCCCGCGACATCAAGCGCCATCTGCTTAACGATCAGGAAGTCAAAGAAGCCGAACAGCGTGCCGCCGACCTCGAAGCCGCGATGGAGCACGTTGATGAGTCGGGCCGCCAAGCGCTCGAAGGCCTGGCCATGAGCAACCGCTACGAGCTGGTTCGTGCTCGGATCAGCCGACTGGTCGAGGATGAAGCGTTCGTCAACTTCGAGCACTACCTACGCATTCGAGCTGTGCAGAAACTGCTGCCCCTGTACGAAGAGCAGATGGAGCACGTCAAAGAAATTCACAATGTGCTGGATGAGCCGCTGTTCATCATTCAGATCGCCAGCCAGTTGATAGAAGGCCACGCCGAACTCGATGACGATGCCATGGAGCGCCTCGACAGCTTGACCACCGCTCGATTCGGCAAGCCGGTGATCCCGTTCGTGTTCGAAGAGATGATCAACGTGTGGGGCTTGGACCTAAAGCAGCATCAAGACACCTGGGAGGAGTTGGGCAAGCGCGTGTCCCGCGACCAGGTGATCGTCAAGCGCCTGAACAATTTAGCGAAGCTGGAACCACTGCCGGTCGAGGAGGCCAAGGTGCTCACCGACCTCGAAAAACTGTTGCCTACCGACGAGGCCCGTTTGGACAAACTTGCCAGCGATGTCCTCGCCAAGCGCAACTATGTCTATGCAGCCGAGGGCTTCCTGCAATTACTGGAAAATGACGAGCAGCGCCTGATCGACCAGGACCGTGAATACCTTATCGACGACGGTTTTGAGGTGGGTGAACTGCTGATTCGCTGCGCCCAAAACGGCGAGAAGTGGGAGAACCTCAAGCGCGAGGAACAATCGCTGATCATCAGCTTCGCCAACATCTTCGAAGCCGACTGCCGCAAGCGTGCCGAACAATTCACCCAGGTTGAGGTGGCAGCGTGAGTGGCACAGTTCTGGAGTTCCTATCGCCATCGTTGGGGAACCCGTTGGAGTTGGTATTCTGCACGGTGATCATAGGTGGCATGCTGGTTTCGCTGATCACCGCCGAGGTGTTCGGCCGCGCTCCGGCTTGGGAGCGCAACTGGCAAGGCGGCACGCACAAGGGCGCGCTGGACATCGAGCACGGGGCACTCGGTGAGTTGAACCAGGCAGTGGCCACTCTACCCGAACGCATCGTAGCCAATATGCCGGGGCTGCTGTTAATCGTCGGCTTGCTGGGAACCTTCCTGGGCCTGGGCATGGCCTTGGACAAAGCCTCTGGAATCCTGCAGGGCAACGCCGATTCTCTGAACGCAATGAGCGACTCGTTGGGCCAGCTCACGGGCATGATGAAAGACTTGGGTACCAAGTTCAAAACCTCGACCTGGGGGATCATCGCTTTTATCGCGCTGAAACTGTGGGACTCTGCCCGCTGGTCCGCTGAAAGCCGCCGGACCGGCTGGTGCGTCGACCGCATGAAGCGCGACATCGACAACCGCCGGGATCAGCACAAGAACGCAACCGAGCTCCGTGACCAACTCACCCGGCAGGCCCTGGCCGCCGTCGGTGAGCAACTGGTGCAGGCCATTGCCGGTCAGAGCCAATTGCTGGGCAATGAACTCAAGCAGCTTAAGCTGATCGAGTTGAAACGCGGACAAACCTGCGATGAGCAGTTCGCGCGGACCGCCGCCAATCTGGACGGGCAACTGCAGCAGCTGCAACAACTCAGCGGAGCGGAAGGCTATCTCGCGGCACTGGCTCGCTACGCCGCCCACCTGCCGCGCCTGGACCTGCTCGAGGGCCAAGGAGAAACCCTGCTGGGCCTCGACGCTGGCCTCGGCCGCCTACAGGCGCAACTGGAACAGTCGAGCCAGCAGCTCACCGGGCTGGGGCAGACACTCGAACACGGCCACCAGTTGACGGAGCGCCTACAACAGACCGCTACCCTGCAATGGGAGCACGCGCGAGATGAAAGTGAGCGCCGTGAGCGCCAGAGCCAAACCTTGCTGGCGACCCTGACTGGGCAGCATGGCGCGCAACTCGACGCAGACCGCGCGCAGGCGACTCATCTGCAAGAGCGGTTTGATGAGTTGGCCACACTTTCGACTAAAGGTATCGAAGCGACACAGGCAGTTGGCGCGCATACACAAGCCAGCCAGCAGAGCCTGGAGTTGTTCGTCACCACCAGTACCAACAACCTCAATACGCTCGAGCAAGCCGGCATTACCATGGGTAAAGCCGCGAAGCAGCTGGCCCAATCTGCAAGTGCCTTGGAAGGCAGCGTATTAACCATGGAGAAGAGCGTCGGTGCGGCCATCGACAAGCTCAACGATGACTTCCATGCCCACCTGCAGACGATGCAGGGCAGTCTCGATGCCAACATCTCACGCCTGAGTGACGTAATGAACGAGCTGCAGACCGGGATGATGGATAACGTCAACCGGATGAGCCAGGACTTCACTCACAACACCACGACGATGTCGGAGAACCTGCGATCGGCTACCGACAATATTTCCGAGGCCGTAGTCCGGCTCTCTGGCGAGGTCAATGAGGTGATGGCGAGCGTGAGCCGCAACATCGAAGGGGCCAACAGGGCTCAGACCAACGCCAGCGCGATGTTCACGACGACCAACGACGAGCTCAACGGCGCCATCAGTCAGATGGAAAAAAACATGAGGACGCTGGGAGAACAGATCACTCAAGGGCTGACTGATATCTCTGAGAGTAATAGGAACATGCGAGCCACGGGCAAGAAGCTCGAACAGTTGAAAGAGCTGCCCGATAGCTTTGACAAGCTGCATGGGCATTTCCAGGAACTGCTCGCCCAAGGCACGCAAACCTTGCTAGTGCTCGAAAAACTGGCAGGTGAGCTGCGCAGCGACCCGCACCAGCGCGGCCAACTGCTCAGCGAAGCGGTGAAAAACCTGGCGCAGCTGTCCTCCCAACTCAAGACGCTGACAACCAGCACGCAGCAAGGCACGCAGCAGGTCGCCAACCTGCCCCAAGCGCTGGCGGAAAAGGTCGGACAGCAGTTCTCCAATCACCTGCAACCCCTGCAGCAAGCGGCGGGCTCTACGGTTGCCCTGCTCCAGCAGATGGCCGATCAAGCCCAGCAGTCGCTGGCACGCAAGCCTTCCGACGAGCCTCTGACAGCGTGAGACGGCCATGAAAGAAAAACCCAATGAATGGGTCTCGATCTCCGACCTTATGGCTGGGGTAATGGCCGTAGTGATGCTGATGCTTGTGGTGTCGGTGCTGCAGAACAAAGCGGCCGAGGCTGCGATGGCAGTTGAGAAGCAGCAGATGGAGGCCGCTCGTCAAGAAGAGCGCAGCAAGGGCGACGCAGCCCAGCGGGCAAGCCTGAGCAAACTGCTGGCCGCTATGCAGTCGGACCTGCAGCGCACCGGCGAAACGGATCTGGTGGACATCGACATTCAGAACCGCCGTCTGACCCTCCCCGATAATGCTTTCGCCCGAGGTAGCGCCTGCATTACCCCCGCAGCCAAAGGCGCACTGACCCTGCTCAGTGCACGGGTGGCCACCTTCATCCAGGATTACGGCCAGGGGCAAGTGCTGGTAGAGGGGCACACCGACAACCTGCCGGTTTCCCGCCCGGTCACTGACTATGAGCGTTTTTGCACGGTGTATGACGACAACTACACCTTGTCTGCCGCACGGGCACGCGAGGCTCGCAAGCTACTGATTCAGGCACTTGAGCCACAGCAGGCACTGCGCGTGGTGGTGGCAGGCTACGGTGACTCACGCCCCAAACCGGGCGTGGATCCTGCCAGTGCTCTCAACCGTCGAGTGGAGGTGCAGCTGGTAGTGGCCACGCAGCTGCCGACGGCAAATTAGCGCGATGCAGCCCACGTTCTATATTGGCCGGCTGCTCCCCTGAACTTGATTTAGACACCGAGAGGTAAGGACACGATGGCAACTACAGGAATCGATTGCGACGACGAACTCTTCGCCAGCCTGCTCAGCGCCAAGCCCGATGAGGTGGACATGTTGGTGGACATCATCACCGACTTCTCAAGAGGCCGCGCCGGTCTGGACGCGGACGTCAAGAAGCGGCTGGTACAAGCCAAGCACAGCTCCCGACCTGCCGGCTACGACCAACAGCAGCTCAAGCTGCTGGGGCACGAACTGCAGCAATTCGGCGGGCACTCGGCGATGAATCTGACGCGCCGTTTCCTGAAAAAGTCTGCTGTGTCCTATGCCGAAATCGTCAACGACGTTTATCAGAAGCTCAATGGCAGCGACGCAGCGAGCCGGTCCGTCGCCGACAAGGAACGTCAGATCGCCTTGGCGCTGTTCGGTGCCGGTTGGCGCGAATTGGCGCCTAACGATCGCTTTGAGCGCGCCACCAGTACCAAGGTGCTGGCCGGGCTGTTCAACCTCAAGGACGCGCTCTCAGTAAGCTCTGGCACCGCGGTCGGTCTGTCGGCAGCAAGCAGCGCGGCGTTGTTCACCGTGGCAACCACGGGGTTTCGCCTGAACCCCATCGGCGCCGTAGCTACAGCTGGCTTCGGCCTGCATAGCAGCATTGCCGAAGCCTACAGGGTGACCGTGCCATTTGTGGCCCAGATGGGCTGGATTCGCCTGCACCGCGAAGCGCCTGCGACACGTTCACCGGCACCGGCACCGGCACCGACCAATGTAGCTCCCGCCTCCACGCCGGGAAACTCAGAGCTGGTTGTGCAGAACGGCCAGGGCGAAACACTGCTGAAACTCAACACGCTGCAGCGACCGCCTGCAGGCGTACATCGTCCGCTACCCACCGACCAGATCAGCGCGCTCAGCCCGTTGCTGGCCAATGTGCCGGGGCTTGCCGCGTTAGGAGAGATGTCCAGGGGCAACTATGTAGTTTGTAGCCTGCCCTTCGAGACATTGACCAAAAACGCCAACAATGATGGCAGCGTCAGAGCTTTCGTCCGTACCGGTGGCAAGATCAGCGAGCAGGCCAGCCTGTCATTACCGGAAGACCTGCAGAACGTGCTGCTCAGCGGTGCGGTGTGGAACGTTGTGTCCTCAGCCGTGGGCCAGAAGCACTTGCACGATATCAACGAGAAGCTGAACGCCATTAAATGCCAGCTCGACAGCGTGCTGCGCGAACTGGACGAAGCCCGCTGGGAATCGCTCGCCGGAATGGTCGACTATACCCAGGACCTGCTCGACCACTACGCGCAAGACGGCATTAGTCACTACGCTGTGCAGACCCTCGAAAGCCAGCACAGCCAGATCACGGCTCTGAGGCAATTCTTCGACCGCAAAATGAAAGAAGAGCTGGACGTCGCCCAGGCTGTCGAGGCCGACAAGCTGTTCGGGGCAGACAGTGCCCGCCAAGCGCTGAAAGGCAGCCTGGCGAAGATGGAAAGTTGGGTGAGCGGATACTTGCAAGCTACTCAGTTGCAGGTTGTGAGCAGCGCCTTGCGCTATATGGCTGATCCGCAGCAACGTCACTGCAGCGCTGCAGCCAAGGTACTTGAAAGTCTGGGGCAGCTCGACGCTATCGCCACCCAGAGTCGCAGTGTGTACAGCTCGCAGATGGAACTGACCAGCTCACGAGTCTTCAGCCTCGATAGCACGCTAAGCCAAAGCTTCACGGCGCAATTGGACAGCATTGCCGGTTCGCTGGCACAAGGTCCATTCGACACCCGCCAGCTGCACCAATCGCTATTCAATCAAGGTGAACACCAGGTGTTGCTGCGTTATCAAGATGGCCAAATCGCCGAGGCGCAGCTGCTCGAGCGGGCGATCTGATCAAGGGTTGCCAGGGTAGCCAGCAGACAGGGGCGTGAACGTCACAACGCGCATGCTCCTGCCGCGTTTCAATCGATGCAAAGCCAAGGCCGCAAAACTGAGCCCGGTGCGCCAGCACCAGTTGCTGGGCCTCGGGCTTGGGGTCGTTGACATTGGAATTGATCTGGAAGCGTTGCACCACGTACTTGACCAGCACATTCTGCCCTTCACCAGCGTCAAGGCTTCCATGGACCCGGACCTATTCGGCAACCTGTGCATCATCGATACACCGGACTATAACCCTGGTACGACCGGTGGGGCTGCTGCTTCAAACCACAGCACTGCAGCTTCCTTGGTCAATCAGGCATAGGTCTGAGTCATCGGGCTTGACCCGGCCGGAACCATCGACCAGTCCGACATTGAATTCATCGAGTCCACGCCGTTCCATGCAGAGTCGCTGTACATCGTGCTGAACAAAGCTGATGTGAAATCTCAAGGTTCAAAGCCCCGTCCTGTACGCAGCTCGATAAAACGGGCGAACTATCACCCACCTATTCTTCAGAATCGTTGCCGCGCCAGTAGCTCCGCGAGCGCCCCTTTGAGCCACCCTGCGTTACGTGTGCTCAACTCCCGGGATATGCCAATTCGATCTGCTGATCGAACTCGCCGCCAACCCCACAGTACTCACGGGGCACGCGCTCAAGATCCTCAGCTACCTGCACAATCACCTCACGCAATTCCAGTTGCTCAAACCATCGAGCAGGAATCGCTGTAGCACCATACTGTGCCCCCAACAAATGCCCGGCGATGAGCCCGGTACTGTCGCTATCACCACCGTGATTCACCGCTCTGATCACGCCCTCTTCTAACGAGGAGGCTGCCAGGGCGCACCACAATCCGATAGCCAGCGTTTCTTCGGCGACCCAGCCACCACCGAGTTCGCCTATTCGTTGCGCGGTGGGCTGGTAGCCCTCGTAAAAGAAGAAGAGAACACGCTCAATGAGGGCTCGTGTTTCTTCCATACCGGGAACTTGACCGTATTGGGCCAGGCTCTGAGTGATCGCGTGTTCCAGGCTGTCTTCTCTATCGACAATGCGCTGGAGAATATCGGCAAACATCCCGGCCGCCAGATAGCCCGTAGGATGCCCGTGAGTCAGGCGTCCTGACTGGGCAGCGTAGTCAAAGGCGTTTGCAAAGAAGGCGCAAGGTGCGGCTCGCATCAGGGCACCACAGCCTTTACTGTTGTTCTCGGCCACAGCGCCCAGCCGTGGACTGGCCTTGAGTGCAGTGAGACAGGTAGTACCAGGTGTGCGCCGAGACCAGAGCGCCGGTTGCTCGAACAACCACCCGTCTCCATCAACCGGTATCGCAGCAGCGTGACCCTGGGTTATCAGCCAGCGCAGTAGTGAATGATGAATGACGTCAGGGACGTGGCAAGCCCCTCGTGAGCTACCGCGCACGTAGGCCCGCAACAAGCCTTCCGCGGTAAAAAGCATCATCTGAGTGTCATCGGTAATGGCGGCGGTGATACCGTACGCCGGAACAAAATCGATGATTCCCTGTGGACCGAACCTGGCTTCGATTACCGACCACTCGAGAAACTCCACTGGGGCGCCTAACGCGTCGCCAACAGCGCCTCCCAGCAGGCAGCCTTTAATCCGTTCAAGTCTGTTCATGTCCATTCCCTTATCCCTCAGCCGGGATCAATTCCTGCAAAATCACCAGCTTTCTTTGCAACTGCTCGATATGTGCTTTTTCAGCGCGCAGTGCCGAACGCAACTCGCGGTTCTCTGCCTCCCAAATCCGCGCCCAGCGCGCATTTTTTTGGCAGCCCATAGCCATCTGCCAGAGCTCACGCAATCTCAGACACTGATGCAGTAACACCAGCAGGATTGCTCCCATCATCAGCAATGCACCCGTCGAAACCGCTTCCGACATACTCATGTCCACTTCCTTTCGTGACTTCAATTCATTTTGAAGACAGACACACGATATGTAGTGTTAAGCGACAGGTCTAGAATGTAGACTTATACAGGTAAAGTATTCGCGCACATGGAGAGGGTATGAAACGCAAGCAGTCCATCGAACAGGTCCGCTGGGATCTGGCACTTCGCTATCGTTTGATTGAGACCGTTGCCTGGTGGGAGGGCCGGTTAACCACGGGACACTTGATGCAGAGCTTCGGTATCAGTCGCCAGCAGGCGTCCAAGGACATCAACACCTACATCACGGAACATGCGCCTAAAAACCTTACATATGACAAAAAAATAAAAGGCTACGTGCCCGGCAAGGCGTTCACGCCGCTGTTCATCGACGACAGCGCAAGCGCCTATTTGCACCTGCTCTACCAGAACAACGAACGCGCTCCTCACATTGATGGGCTCGCCCTGGCTTACGCTCACACCAAGGTGCTGGAAGTCCCGGATCGCCCGATCCGGCCGGAAGTCCTGCGCCCATTGCTCAAGGCCTGTCGCGATGGCCTGCGCCTGGAAACCGAGTACGTATCGCTCAACACACCAAACGTGGAAATTCGACTGATCGCCCCTCACACACTGGTCTACACCGGTATGCGCTGGCATGTGCGGGCTTACTGCGAGAAGAACGGCCAGTACCGCGACTTTGTACTCAGCCGCCTGCGGGGCCAGCCGGATTTGCTCGACGAATCGCAGAACACTCGTGAGCTGGATGAAGACTGGAATACCGAGATACCCGTCATTTTTGCAGCCGATGGACGGCTGAACGCAGCGCAGAAGTCAATCATCGAAACCGACTTTGGCATGACTGATGGCCAGCTGGTAGTGCCCAGTCGTAGAGCGCTGGTGAAGTATGTATTGCAACGCTATCAGATCGACCCGAGAAATCAGGCCACTAACCCCGAGGCACAGCAAATCGTGGCAACCAACCTCAAGGAGTTGCGTCCCTGGCTCATGAATGACTGACGCGCATCTCCCTTTTCCAATGTGCTTCGTTCATGGTCGAGTGTGGGCTAGCGGTCATTGTGGCCAGTCCACGTTCTGCCAAGCCGGGAGCACTCTTCGAGCCAGGTTTGCCTGATAGATGTAAAAGCCCCTTGGGATTGCTATGCACGACGAACAGGGGCGCTGGCAACCGTTCCATACCTGACAGCCATGCACAATCCGTTAACCAGGCTCATGTCGTGCGGAGTCAGACAACGAATGGCTGTCAGATCAGGGCTGGCGACAATACATGCCAGTGACTTCGCCCGACTGACGGCCACATTCAAGCGGTTCTTCGAGTACAGAAAACCAATGTCTCGGGGCAGATAATCCTCATTCGAGGTCGCCATCGACACGATGACGATCTCTGCTTCCTGCCCCTGAAACTTATCCACAGTACCGACTCGAGCACCCGCTGGCAGCACTTGTTTCAACAATTGCACTTGCAGGTTATAGGGGGCTACTACCAGGATGTTTTCGATGCAGATCGCGTGCTCGACGCCCTTATTATCCACATAACGCTGGCGCAAGAAGTATGCGTAAAGGTCTTTGACCCGTGCCGCCTCTTCGGCCGAACTTTGACTGTTGCCATCGTGCTCCACAGAGCAAAACATCAGTCCGCTATTGGGCACTTCCGGTCGCTGGCCATCCAGCACCAATACCCGCTGCTCGGTACCGGGCGCCGAAGAAAGCTGACCTTCGTACACAGCCTGCGAAATGAACGAGCACACGTTGGGGTGCATGCGCCAGGTTTGCGCCAGGAACACTCCGCGATCAGATGCGATAGTGGGTGTGCCATCCAGCAGATAGTCGAGGATGGAATCGCCCGAGCGGCCCGGATGCACGCCTTGCACCGGCTGTGACAATTGCATCTGGTCGCCCATCAGTACGATGTTGCTTGCAACCATACCCATCGTGACCAGGTTCGCCACGCTCACTTGGCCAGCCTCGTCGATAAACAGATAGTCCAGTTGCTCGGTGAAGGCGGGATCGGCAAACAGCCACGCAGTGCCGGCCGTCAAATCAATGTTCGGCCCCCAAGCATCGAGAAATTCGGTTTTGTCCTCGATCGAACGAATGCAGCGGCCAGTGAACTCCGTACCCTCTCCCTCCGAGGATTTTTTCAAACCCTTGAAAGTGAATCCCTCCTCTTGCGCACGAGACTCGACAGCCGCCAGCAGGTTATTGATAGCGTGGTGCGAATTGGATGTCACACCTATGCGATTGCCTGCCTTGAGCAAGTCCACGATGACATGGGAACCGGTATAGGTCTTACCTGCACCCGGCGGTCCTTGAATAAACAGCACGCTGTTATCGAGATTGCGTACCACTTGCTTGATGGCATCAATGGTCGGCAGACCGGGATCAAGCAGTGGCGCACCAGGCTCAACGTCTTTCACCCGTGGGGCGCGTCGATGCAGGAAGTCTGTAACCGCCTGGAAGCGCTGTTCGCCTGCCAGGAGGCTGTCGGCATAACGGAACAACGCCTTGCGCAGCGAAGTGGACGGGATTGGCTTGCCGGGGATCATGTCGAAGTAATCAGGCGGCGCGTTTCTCTCGGTAGCCTTGAATGTCGCCAGACCGTTGTCATGGTCCAGATCAACCAGCTGTGCGCTGACCAGGGACTCGGTGATGACACCTTGAGAGCCGGTACGCATTTTGGTTTCTTGAGGCTCGAAACTGTACTCATACAGATAGGACCGATTGATCGGCTCCGGAGGTGTTTTTGTGCGCTGCAATCCGGCCAGACTCTCGATATCCTCCAGCAGTTCCTCTGTTGTCATGTCCAGACGGCTGAACATCTGCCACCACGTCGGTTTATCTGCGCGGCGGTGGAAGTCGAGTAGCTGGAAAGTGAGCAAGGTGACCTGATCCTCGTCACTCATGGCCTCTTCCTCGATTGGCAGGCCACCGAGCAGACGAACGCGATAACTCTCCAGAAGAATCTCGATTTCCTTTTGCTCCACGACCGACTTCTCGCTTTCGGCCTGAGTTCCGATAAAAACGCCGGAATTTGACGGTTTGATCTTCAGCAGCCAGTTGCGCAAAAGGTACGTGGATAGCACATCGTCTTCGTTATAGCGCTCGATCTGCTCAAGCAACACCGATTCGCCGGTCTCTTTCCACCGCTCATAAAACACGATACTCGCGCCAGCATTGGTGACATCGCCGTCGCGTTGATCCATGTAAAAGTGCTCGATATTCTTGATCGAATAACTGGGCTCCGAAACCCGGATCGCTTCGCGCACGACCTTGTACAGATCGATCAGTTTGCCGTTGCGCAGCAACCAGTCCACTTGTGCTTCACGCGTCCCATGCTGGCTCATCAGGCGCTTGATGGCCGTCTCTTCGTAACTGGCGTAGTGGTAAATATGCGCGTTGGGGTAACGCTTGAAATGACCGATGACCCAGTCGATGAACTGCTCGAAGGCGACCTTTTCTTCTTCTCGGGTATGCGCCCAGAAGGGCTTGAAGGTTTGCTGCCCAGCTTCGTCGATGTACAGACCGAAGAGGTATTCCAAGCCACCCTCCTCCAGCGGATTGCCCTCCATATCGAAGAACAGATCACCTTCGACCGCCTTGGGCATCCGATGGAAGCCACGCCGCTCACCGGAGACAGGCAGAAGTTCGAACAACGGGACATCACTGGAACGCCCCTGGAACTGCAAACGCGCTTGATGCCGCAACTTGCTCAACGACTCTGCCTGCAATTTCGGAATGCGCAGGTCGTCGGCACTGTCCGCCAGCTGGTGCAATGTGGTCACGCCGGCACTCTGTAACTTCTTGATTTGCGAACGGCTGATACCCGCTACCGCCGAGAGGTGATCGTCCTGCTGTCGTTGTTCGTCGCAGCGATCACGCCAGGCGCAGAACCCACAATGCCCGCATGGTTCGGGATAGGTGAATGGCGGTTCGGCACTGTTCACGAACGCATCGAAACGCTGCAGCACATGCTCCAGATAATCGGCGTAGGCGGCGACCCGAAAGGCCTGTTCGGTACGCGCAGCATCACCGAGTACGACATACATAAACGCTGGCTGCACACCCTGGATCGAGATCAGCATTCGTGAATAAAGCGCAACCTGCACAAGGAACTTGGCCTTGGCCGTTTTCGCCAGCTTGGTGTCGATCACCTCATAGCTGTGGTCGCCCAGTGCCGACGCCAGCGGCACTTTACGCAGAAAGTCAGCATGACCAATAAATGCGCCTTCCTGAAGCGACGCCTGGAAGATGATGTCGACACCGGCCTTCATGGCCTGGATAGTCAGTTCCACCCGACGCGCGAAACTCGGATTGCCCTGGGCAATGTCGACTACGTTGGCATATTCGCTTTTGAGCCGCTCGAAAAAGGCCGCCTCATGGGCCAGGCCTTTGTCCTGTATCAATCGGTTCTGATCGCTCGCCGCCGCTTTTGCCATGGGCAAGACAAGGTTCTGAAGGTCTAGCGCCGTCAGGTGCTGACATTCAAGAAAACCGCAGATATCTGAGGCGGAGTACAGCTGAATTCCGTTTCGGGTTTGCATGGTCGCTCCGGTCCGGTGAAGCGACCTGGATCGCGTCACGCTGGTTCAATGTCGTATGGGAGTCAGGCGTCGAGCAAGCATTCGCAGAAAAATTGCCCAAACAAAGTCGTCGGCAAATGTTGTTCATCCAGCAGACCGAAGTGCTTGCCCACGTTACGCCCCAATGCCATCAACGTCCTTGCGGAGTTCGCGGTACCTGCATACCCGGCACTCATGATGTAGTCGATGCGCTCTTTCTCGGTCGTCGCACGCAGATACGCATTGCCCGTGATCAATACATCCACCAAACAGACACCTACCCGTTCATCACCCAGAGAGAATGGCTCCAATGTCTCGGTCGCCAGTGCCGCACACAATCCATCCTTGCCACCAGCAACGATTCGCTCAAGCTCTTCGAGCGGCCGACCGAACAGGTCGAACTCCTGGATCGTAAACGGGAAACAGTAGCCCAGGGCGGTAGCACGCTTGAGTGATTGATCATTGTTTGGGTCGGCCATCAGCCAGGCAACGAAGGACGCTTTACTGTCGAGTGCGCCGCCGTGACGGAACGTCAGATAATCCTTGAGGACCTGACTGAAGGGGTGCCCCGTAGGTACCCAACCATTGCCGTCACTTTCCCGCGTCTTCACCTCGATCTCTGGCAATGCTGGATTCGGATCAGTCGCCAGCATCGCACCGAAGCACCGCAGGTCGTAGCCGAGCATAAACAGACTGGCCTCGAAGGCGTGGCAACGCGCGGGCATTGACCCTTGCTCGGCGAACCATTTGGTACGTTCAAGCAGGTCTCGAATAATCCAGCCCAAGCGCACTTGCCAACGTGCCCATTCTGCATAATCGATCGCCGAAAACTGCGGCGCCGCCAGCCCGTTCAAGAAAGCTCCCGGGTTGCGAATCTGGCTGCCACGAGCGGCTCCGGACGGGAATGCGAGCAAGGGTTTGCCAACTCCCACCCATTGTTGACGAAACATCGAATACAACATGGCAATCGCAGCGCCTACGCGACTGTCATAAATGGGGGATCCCGAGATATCCAACAAGGCGTGAATCTTGGTCAGGCCAGCATCGAAACGCTCGACGCTACTCGTATCGAGATCATCAAGATCATTGCCACCGTCAAGCGACACAAGTACGGCCATCTTTTTCAAATAACGCGACAACTCGTTTTTTGCGGCCAAACGATGCAAAAAGGGAATGGCTCCCCGCACACCACCCCAACAAAGGATTTGCAAGCATGCCTGCAAAGCTTGTTGTTCATCGCCCGCGTTGACTGCGCTCGTCAGCCACTCGCGAAGCTGCCCGAGAGAGCACCGGGTTTCAGGCCAGGTTTGTGAATCCACCGGGCTTGGGTGGGTGTCCAGCCAGCTTGCCTTCCAGCGATAGTGCTCAAGGACCTGCTCGAACCCCTGGACATCAGCCACCAAACCGCCAGGTACGAACTTGCTGGACTTGAAACGCAGCTTGAACGTGAGCGCCGGCAAATTCGCTTCCAGCCATGCAATGAAAGACTGAACTTCAGGTTGATTCAGGAACTGTTTGCGCTTCATCCCGCCGCCTTCCAGATAGTGTCTAAAGGCCACACCCTAAGCAAAAGACCAAGCTACGTCCACGTTGTTTGTTCATACAGGTAAACAAACGGAACAGGTCCGGAGCCCCGGATAGACACTATTCCTTTGCGCGCAGAGTTTGCCGCGTCCATATGTAAAGAATTCAGGCACACCCATCAATTCAGTCGACATCCATTGTTCCTCACTCGGCGACAAGGTGTGACGCGCATGAGTGCAATGTGCTTCATCCAAAGGTAAAGGCAGAGGCTCCCCGGACATTGAGATGACTTTTTTGCCTCGAACTTATGGCTAGTTGATATTACTCACGCTTGACGCCATGCTCTGCGGTTCGTGAGCCAGAGTAAGGAAACCAGCGTTGCCCACGCACTCCACCCGCACAACCATCTCCCGCCAATGGGAAATGCTCAAACTGCTTCCAAATCGTGCCCCAGGCCTTACTGCCGCCGAACTCCACCAACAGTTGGAAGAGGCCGGCCATCGCACGACAAAACGTACGGTTGAGCGAGACCTCAACGAACTGTCGAGCCTGTTTCCATTGCACTGCAACGATAAAGGCACGCCTTATGGTTGGTACTGGCAACCTGGACGCTCCATCGACCTGCCTGGAATCACGGTGGGAGAAGCGCTGACCCTGCGTTTGGTGGAGGACAGCATTCGCCCATTGGTACCCGGGCTGATGCTCAAGAGCCTTGAACCTCGCTTCAGTCAAGCGCGACAAAAGCTCACGGCTCTTGGTGAGGAAAGCGCTTCGGCGCGCTGGGTCGACAAGGTCGCCAGCGTACAACCGGCACTGAACTTGATTGCCCCGGAAATCAATGCAGAGCATCTGGACCAGTTGCATCGAGCACTGCTCGAAGACTTGCAACTGCACTGCCGGTACCGGTCGGCGAATAAAAATCGCGTGCATGAACTCACGCTCAGTCCACTGGGTTTGGTGCAGCGCGGACAGATCACCTACCTGGTCGCCTGCGCCGAGGTCTTCGACGACGTTCGACTGTACGCAGCCCATCGCTTCGAAGCCGTCACTCTTCTCAGTCAACCCGGCCGAAGACCCGCGGACTTCAAGCTAGCCGATTACGTCCAGAGTGGTGCCATGCAGTTTGGCGAAGGCCAGATGATCCAGTTACGCGCCTGGGTCGACCCCACTCTCGCCAAACGCCTGCGCGAGACTCCGCTGTCGGAGGATATGAAACTGATTGATGAATCGGACGGTGCTCTCTTGACCGCCACGATCAACAACAGCTGGGAGCTGAAATGGTGGCTGCTGTCACAAGCTGGCGCCATCCGTATCGACGAGCCAAAGACTCTACGCCAGTCCTTGATCGACAGTCAGCGCCAAAGTCTGGCCTTGCATGACACCACGATGTGAACGACAACCACCTATCTGCCTAACGAGTCAGCCCTCATGGATTTCCAGACCCTTAAGGCGCGTCACCGCCTTGAACGCGACACTCATCACGTCAATCTCACTTTGCGTGTACACCGCTCCTTGAGCTGGCTGCAGCGGGCAGAGCAGGCAGACGACGCCGACGGCCGTTTCGTCTTCTTGTGGATTGCCTTCAACGCGGCCTATGCGACTGACATCGATGAGAACTATCGACTTTCGGAGCAGGAAACATTCCGCGCCTTTCTTCGCAAGCTGTGCGACCTGGACCAGGGGCGGCAGATTGAGAAATTGGTGTGGTCTGAATTTTCCGGAAGCATTCGCGTGCTGTTGGACAATCAGTACGTTTTTCAGAGTTTCTGGGATTACCAGAATGGCAAGATCAGCGAACAGCAATGGACCGAGCGTTTTGCCGATGGCCGACGCAGAGCGCAGGCAGCGCTGGCACAGCGCGATACCGCTGAAGTGCTCGCGGTGCTGTTCAATCGAATCTACACCTTGCGTAATCAGATCATGCACGGCGGTGCGACCTGGGACAGCAGCATCAATCGACCTCAGTTGCGCGACTGCAGCAATCTGCTCGGCAAGCTGGTCCCGTTGGTCATTGAGTTAATGCTTGATAAGCCCGACACCCTCTGGGGAGACGCCTGCTACCCGGTGGTCCGGGTCTGACGTCCGCAGTCAGTACCGCTGATTGCCACATCCATCTATCAAGGGAAGCAACCGCTTTGCGGTCAAAGCTTTGCGACAAGGAAATTTGCAATGAATAAAATGTTTGTCAGTCCCTGGCTAATGGTTTCCCCCGACGGCCCTGTTACCAGCGCCCTCGACAAACCGGGCCTGATACACATGCGTCAAGGAGATGCTGATGCCGCTTGCGGACCCTACGCCCTCATGATGGGCCTGATTACCCTGGGTGCGCTTGAGAGGGAACATATCGCCTACATGGGCGACTGGGATGGACGCAGTCGCGAAGGCCGATTCCGTAATGCACTTCGAGAGCATGGCGCACTGGTTTCCCGGGGCACAACCACCAAGGACCTGATTGGCCTGGCGGGGCATTTTCGGGGTGAGGGAATTTTGTCTGAGCTGATCAATGGAAATAAGAAAGAGATCGTCGACGCTGTACAGGACGCCATTAAAAGCGACGCTGTCGTCCTGGTCTGCATGAGCTGGTCGAAGCTGGAAGGCCACTGGTTGATGGTCGTGGGGCATCAGGGCTATGAGGATGGCGGTGTCTACCAACCCACTCATCTGCTGTGCCTGGATCCTCTGAGCGAAGCACCAAAGGCATCACTGTGGAACGCGGTCATTGCCGTCTATGACGACGAAGGCAAAGCGGTGCGCGGCGGCACATACTCCTGCGATCATTGGGGCATGGACGGCCAAGTCTCGCCATGCAAGCTGGATCAGTTGTTGACGCTCTGCTTGGAGAGCTAATGCACACTGCCCAAGCCTTGGGCCTCAAGGATCATGCGGTCGAGCATTGCGAGCATGTCGTCGACATCAATTTCCTGGAAACAGCCGCTCTGCTCCTGTTCGAGGATCATGGCGGCGAACTCCTCGCTGTACTCGACCTCACCCTCTGCTTCAACTACCGAGGGTGATGGGGTGTCCGGGTAACCTTCAGCTTGATCTTTACACATCGCAAACCTCGAACTGAATGAGACTTTAGCTAAACGGTCGCGCCAGCTTGGCCTTGAAGATTTCCAGCCCCGTCGCAGGCCGGACATCCAGGTCGACATGCTGGCATGCAGGGCAAGCTGAAAACCAGTCTTTGCCCTCACGCAACGCATCGCTAGGTGGCACAGTTGTTTTATGCCAATGGCATTGGGGGCAGGTGAATGTGAAGGGATGTGGTGGCCAGGGCATTAGAGAACAACCTGCTGGTGGTGAAAAAAACGCGGTCGACAGTGCCGCAGTTGTCAGGCCGATTCAGCAGCTCGTTTTTCCAGCTCTTGTTTCATCTCCATGTATTCACGGAAGAACTCGTAGCCTTTCTTGGCGACGACGATGACGCCAACAATTGCGAACAGATTTTTCATGGTGCGGCCTCTCGGGGTTACAGATCTCAGTGGCTCGGGTCGATGAAAACCATCGTTTTGCCTGTTGATGAAAGAAGCATGAGGGGCCTTCGCGACAGGGAGTGTCGTGAACGGTTGAGCCGACAGTTTTCGCTGAGAACCGCATCCTGGGTCTGAGCGCCATTCCGGATGCGGTGTTCAGAGCGAGGTTCTTGAGTAACCAGATGCATCCTGCAGGGTTTACTCGGTTTCGTGTTTACTGGCGAGGCTCCTGAGCAACACGTTATTCATGTGTTGGGAATGTGTGCATATAGCACCGGCTTCCCAAGGCTCTGCTTCCATCATCAGATACTGCTTAACACTGTCGATGGTGTTGTTCTTATAAAACTCTTTCTTAGCCGCGGGCATGAAATTACTCAGGCGTGAGTTCTTGTCATGGCTGATCAGGCAGAGATTGCCGAACGAATTCAGCGCGCCAGCGTCGAGCTGAACTTGTCCGTCTAATGGATGCTGCGGGTAGTAATGCTCTACCGAACTACGGAAAGTGAATTCATAGGATTTAACCGGCTCGCTTGCGCCGTGCTCAAGCCAAAGCAGGTAGTCCAGAAAGTTGAACACCAGGTTGTTTTCGATGTTGCCAAACGTCAATCTGGACTCAATTTTCTCCGCGGTAATGCTTTCGCGACGTGTCTGACATCCACCCTTGTTCTGATAAATGATCGCGTAGTAATCCAGGCCTGTATCTGGAGCGAGAAATCGGTCAAAGACAAACGCCTTGGCGACCGACTCCATGTGCTGAACATAAGCTTGAGCGTCAATCTGATCAGCATGAAACAGGTGATGCAGCGCTGCATTCAGCCAGTGTTTGTAGACCAGCGTTGGCGTAGAAACATGAAATGCCGACAGCAGCATCAGAATGCGACGGTTGATGCCTTCATTACCGTCCTCTTCGCCGAAGGTATTCACATAACTTCCTCGACCAGCGCGGCTGCGCTCACCGCCCTCATTCCACTTGAAGCGTTTGAAGCTCCAGCCATCAGCGCCCTTGATGAACTCGCGCTTGATTACATACTGGTCAAACAGATACTTGCAGCGCAGCAGGCTGAAGGTAAAACGCTTCACCGCGGCCACTGGGTCGGGTTGTTTTAATACGTACTCTTCAAAGGTGTCGAGCAGGCGCTTGTCATCCAGAGGGATGTCCGCTTGGATATCGACGCGCAGCACATGCAACAGGAAGTTCGGGAAGTTGATAATCGTGTTGAAACGCTCTGGCGAGTCCTCACTTGGCTCATCCTGCTTCGCAGCGACCGGTGCCTTGGCAATGATCTGATCAAGGGTCAAGCGAGTGTCCTGCTGGGCAGCCATCTCTTGCGTACTGTGCAACGCAGCCCGAAGCGAATCGAAGTCAGCGAGTTCAAAACGTCCCCAGTTCTTTTCGCCAAAAATGCTGCCACGCTGTCTAGGCGTGAAGCCCATTTGCACATAGCGCTCCATGTTGGCACAGGCTTCCCACACTACGTGCAAGCAATTCTGACTCCGCTCGCAGCCCTGCAACTTCTCCATCATCCGCGCCTTGAGCACTTCGTGCTTTTCCAACTGCTCACCGCGGTTGTTCATAATCTCGAAGTAATGGTTCAGGTCCGTATCAGCCGGTACCTTAACCCGCATGATTTGTACGAAGTCAAACAAGTAGTCGGCGAATTGCTGAGGCGAAATTCCCTTCTCCTTCAGCTTCTGAGGCAAGACTTTCTGGATCAGCCGATAGCCATTAAGGATTCCGGTATTGATCTGCCTCCCGACCAATACCTCGGCAGGATCGTCGTTGAACTTCCCCTCGAAGATGGCCTCAAAGGTCGCGCGCGAATGTTCGCGGCTGTCAAAGTGAATGCTCAAAGTCGAATACCAGGCGAGATCCACCAACCGGGTGTTTTTCAGATACGACGTCAACAACGACAGGGTCGTCAGCCGCTGTTGGCCGTCAATAGTTTCAAACACCGGGGTTTTGCTATCCGGGCGCTCATACACCACCAGAGTGCCAATGTAGTAATTGCGCGCTTTATCAGAGGTCATTGGCAGGTAGTCGATCACGTCCTGAATCAACTGAGTGATCTCACCCTCCTCCCAGGCGTAATTACGCTGATACATCGGAATAACATACTCAACGCTACCGCTCAGCAGCGCCTTGATGGAAAGCTGCCTGATTTCATTACTCATAATATTTCATCGCCTTGAACAGAGCCTCGATCTCATCGGTCCTGGTTGACTTCGTACCGCTCATCACCGCCAGACTGCAGTTGATAAAGTCGGCAGGACGTGTGGCGTCTTTGATCAACCTGAACAGATTGTTCTCCAGCACGTGGTTATCCATGCTTGCCAGCTGCACTACCTGCATCTTCAGGCGCAGGCTATAGGCCCAGACGAAAACCTTTTCGATGGCACGAGAGATATCCGCGTGACCAAACTTGTCGATGTAATAGATCAACAGGCAATCGAACATCGCCCGTACATAACAATCGCCGGTTCGGGTTCTTGCCGGGTAAGTATTGAGGGTATCCATGATAGTTTTCGCATAGCCATCAAGCCCCTCAGCCCCCACCAGTTCATGCCCGTTCCAGGACTCGGCGCTGATCCGCGCCACTTTGCTCTGGTAGTGGCTGATCAGCTCAAAAAAGCGCCGACCATTGATGATGAGCTGGTCCAGATGAAAGGGAAAACCGAGCTCGCGCGAGTCGATCTTGCGCTCGTACTGCCCGTTGTAGTTATCTACAAAATGGTGGGCGATGCGCAGTTGCTCCACATAGGGATAGCTGGCCACCGTGTCGATGTTCACGCCCTTGAACAAGTCGCTGTCATCTTTGCTGAAGTAACGAGCCGAAACCCCTTTCGACCAGTTGCGGATGCGGTACAGGTACTGGGAGAACAGTGTGGCCAACTCCTTGGAGTCGCTGTTCTCCCAACGCGCTACAGTTGCCGCCTTCAATGGCTCGTCATGCGGGCCGAACTCACGCAGATGATAAGCCTTGAGCAAATCATGGGGCTCCAGGTCCCGGCCCCGCGCATTCTGCGAGTCGAAGAATTGGAAGGCTTCCGACACATCGTTCAAGGCCACGGCCACGACCTGGCACTTGTTCAGGAAGAAGTCGATATGCACCTCGGTGAAGTCCGCGCGGGAAACGATGCGGGCCACCTCAAGGTAATTGCTGTGGATGTTCTTCTGCGAGATCTCGCTGCTAAAGCTTGGATTCACCATCGCTTGCTCAAGTTTTAGCAGGCGCTCTTGCAGGTCTTTGCGTTCGAGCTTTTTTTCTTTGTTACGCTGAATCAACGCACGGGCCGCCAGCAGCAGGCTGACAGTCCGCTGCTGGCCGTCGACGATGTTCCTTGTCCCACCCTCTTGATGAAAAACGATAGTGCCCAAGCGGTAGGCGGACTTGTCCTTGTGGATGGCGATATCGGAGAACAGTTGGTTGATATTCTTCCCGGTCCACTTGTAGGGACGCTGGTACTGGGGAATATCCAGCGCAGAATCCATAAGCAGTTCATAGACACTGACGATCTTGCTGGATAGTTCAGTGGGTTGCGGCAGGTGAATCGCTTCCGTGCTCAGATTGGTCATAGCAGTCGGGTTCTTCCGGTTAGGAGTTCTTGCATCATGCCTTGCTCAGGAGAGCGGGTTAAGGTGGGCAGCAGACTCGGATGCTGCGCACAGTAAGCCGCTGAGCTTTCGGCGCCAATACTGGACGTGTGCACAGGTAAGCAATCCGCTCACAGGTTGTACCAGACTAGCGCCACTTGGCTGGTTTTTGCCTATTTGCAAACCCGAGCAGGAACTTACCTGTACTTATATTTGACATATCGCCAAGCAACATTTTCCTGCAAGTCGGGCTCAGCGTGTTTTCAGCAGCGCCTCAAAGTCCGAAGCCTGAATATCCGAAGCCCCACTCAACATGTCCCGCGCCAACGCCCGCCGCTTACTCAGCAACTCATCAAGTGTCGCTTCGAACGTCGGCATCTGCGCATCACGAACCGTCGGGTAGTACACATAGACATCCTTCTCCTGCCCAATCCGATAAGCCCTGTCAGTTGCTTGATCTTCCTTAGCCGGGTTCCAGCAACGGGTGAAGTGAATGACGTGGTTGGCTGCCTGCACGTTCACCCCAAACCCGACAGCGATGGTCGATAGAATGATGACTGCGAATCCCGGCAGCTCCTGGAATTGGTCGATCAGCCGCTGCCGGCTATTCGCACTCTGGCTGCAGGTACTGGTATCGCCGTTGATGACGGTTGCCCGAAACCCGAAATGCTCCTGGATCGAGTGCTGCAACTCCCGCTGAATATCACGCAACTCGGTAAAGACAATGACCTTGTCGCCATTTCCAGCTCTTTTGATCGATTCAAGGGTCTGCATCAACCATTGCAGCTTCGGCGAGTTGTCGCGCAATCGCTTGTCTGGCTGAACGCTGTAAGGATGAGCACAAATGAGCTTGAGCTTGTGCAGCAATCCGAGCATGCCGGAGGTCTTTTGATCGAGCTGTTCTTCAATCTGCTGCTTCTGGCTGTACGCGGATATTTCGGACAGGTACAGATCTCGTTGCAAGGCATGCATGCTAAGTGAACGGCATGCTGTGTCTTCGATTTTGGCGGGCAGGTCTTTGGCAATGTCCTGCTTGGTTCGGCGCAAAGTCTGCGGATCGATAAGCCCTCGAAGGCGCTCCAGGGCAACCGTGTCACGCTCCAACGCGGCTTCGATTGGGCGCTGATACTCGCGACCGAACTGGTTCAAACCACCTAGAAAACCTGGTTGAATGAAGTCGAACAGACACCAGAGATCGATCAGGGTGTTCTCGACAGGCGTACCGGTACACGCCACTCGAAATCTCGCAGGAATGGCTTTGATCGCTTGAGTCACCAGTGCCGCGGGGTTCTTCAGCTTCTGCGCTTCATCGCACACGACGATCGACCACTGCTGGCGCGCCAGGGAAAACTCCTGATCGCGAAGTGTCTCGTAAGTCGTCAGGACGATTCGGGCGCCGCCCATCCAACCCGGGCGCAGAAGATTCTTGATGCCTTTTGCTTTCAAGTCGGCAGGAATTTCTTCCTTCTTGAACTTAACTGCGCTCAAGGCTGAGCCATACAACTTCAGCACTGGCAGCGCATCAGCGAAGAAGAACCGATGAAGCTCTCGCTCCCAGTTATCAAGCAATGAAACTGGGGCGACGATCAGTGTCGGTTTGTCTTGTGGATACTTTTCCAGGTACCAGACAAGGAAGGTGAGCAACTGGATCGTTTTCCCAAGCCCCATGTCATCCGCGAGCAAACAACCTGACACGTCTGAAGGGGACAAGCGGTACAAGTGCTGCAACCACGCGACGCCTTGAAGTTGGTGCTCACGCAAGACGACTTCAGGCTTGAGCAAGCTGGGCAACTCTGGCGTTGCGTCCAAAGCGGCACGTAATGCGGCCTGACGAATCTGGACGTAGGTGGGTTCGTCGATGTTGTGCCCAATTTGCAGCACGGCGCGGCCAACCTTTTCCTGTAGCTGGACCAGGCCGGTCTCGACAGGGGCGATCTTCTTTGACCAGGCATCAAAAAGTTGCTCGGCGGCGGCAATCGAGAGCGGTGTTTCGGACTCCGGCAAGCAAACCGTTTCATCACCGGCTGCGCGGGCTTCGTCCAGCCGCTGCTCAAACGCTTCAAATTGAGCACGGTCGGATGGATCCCAACGCCCAAGAATTTCTGCGTCAATGCCCAGCGCGGCCAAATCCTTCGGTAACCAGTTCTCGGTTGCCTCTTTGACGAGAAAAGGTGAAGTAATACGTTCCGCTTCCCCGATGCCTGTCACTCGGTCGCCGTAAAGAGACAGATCCAAAACTGAGTCGAACTCAATACCGGCCGCTTCGTTTTGCCAACGCTTAAGCAGGTCGCTGATACCTGCCAACTGGCGCAAATCAAAATCGCTGAGTTCCAGCTCATAGCCCTGCCAGAAACCAGCTGGCATTCCAGCGGCCAACTTCAGTTGCAATTCATGCACGAACGGCGCGAGCTCATAGGCCGCTTTGAATTCAACTTCGATGGGCGCTTGCGGCGTTGGCGAGATCGGTTCGAGCGTCAGATTTACCTGCTCGATGCGCTGTCCCGCTTCATCCAGTTTGGGCCCCAGATGAAAGCGATGAAAGAAAATCCCAGCCTCGGCCAGGTCGTCTTCATAAGTCTCGGCATCCAACACTTGCGCGGCACTTTCGCCGAGTGCGCTGTAAGGGTTGCGGACGAAAGAAAGAGCATCGTCCCCAGCGACCCGACGCCCGGGCAACGAGCGCACATAGTCCAATACAGATTTGACTTCGGGATCAATCAGCACGTGTGTCAGCGATCCATCATCACCAGTCACCCGATATCGATCCTGAACCTGATTGGCGCCGTCGAAACTTTCAAGCCAGTTTGCCGGCTGGCCTTCAAAGGTGGGTTCCAGTTCGATAACCGGTATATTGCCTACTGTCGATTTTCGCGGGTTGAGTCGCAAGCTTTCAGGTTTGATAACGACGGTCTTATCCAAGAAGCCATCCATACCGGCACCAGCCCTGCGCGCCAACTTCCTGATGCTAGCCCAGCCAATCTGGTTAGTTACTTCACCCGGCTCATTTTGCTGAGCCAGATAAAGTTGCCGTACCGCACCGGTCAGTTTCCACGACGACTCGGGCAGAATTTCCATTATTCCGTGGCGCTGGACGATGGCACCTGTACGCTGCACCTGCACATTTGCATTGGACTGCGGGTCGCGCCATCCACTGACAGCGACCTTGAAGTCGTCAGAGGCAAGACTGCCTTGGCTGCTCAATTGAGGGATGAGGGCTGTCTGTGGCGGCAACCCCAATAGCGGCAGACTTGTTAAGTGCTCTGGCTCATCAAGAAGCCGATAAAGCTCGTCCCACGTCAGCAACCAACGATCGCTGAGCTGAGAGACGAACTCCTCCTCTTCCAACTGATCCAAATAGCTTGCCAGCGGCCAGGACTGCACATTCTCCGCCAAGCTCAGGGGATAACAAATCCCCTGCTCCTCAATGGAAAAAACAGGCTCAGTATTTTCTACCACCGAATTCGGCTGCCGGCCGATGCCTTTCAGCAAACGCTTGAGCATTACTGTCTCCAAAACCTGAGTGGCTGGTGATTGACGGGCTTGAAGCCCAGGCGTTGGAGCGCTGCAACGGCAGCCTGATCATTGTCATCAAGCTGGACCTGAAACGCGCCACCGCGCGCGCGTTGGTCATAGACTTTGTGCTTGACCGACTTTAGAGCGTCACGGACTTGGTCTTCGAAAGCCATGGGTTTGGATGCCCCTGGCGTGCCGGCCTGACTCTGCACGCGAATGCCCAATTTCCCTAGAGAGTCATCGAATTTGCTCAGCCAACCCTCTATACGGTTTGGGCGGCTCGGTGCAGGTGAATGCCGCATTCGATCCAGCGCACGATTTGCCTGCTTCAGCTCGGCGGTAAGCTCAAGGTGGGATTTGTCTGGGTTGAATGGCGAATCATCTGCTTTGTACACATAGCAGGCATTGCCTGTACCGGAGAACTCTACGAAAAAGTAGTTCCCAATCTGCATGACAACAGCATTGTTGTGACCAGGACCGCCTACCAACTTACTCAAGCGCCCTTTATTCTTCTCACGGAAATGGACGAAGTCCCGCCCGCGGTCATTCCACGCATCCGCCCCCATAACAATTCGGGTGTAGCTCATTTGGTTGGCAAATCGCAGCCAATAATGCAGACGCGATTGATCGACCTCGGAGTCTCCCTTCAACAGGTTGAAGAAGTGCTCAAGATCTTCCTTCGCGAACCACGCAACGACCATTGCACAGACATCTTTTTCAACGTACTGCAGCCAGCTGTTTTGTCTGGAACGGATCTGAGGGCTGCCCCAGTTGTCGAGGGCGACCTGTTTGAGCAGCGACGACGGTTTCTCTCGATACGCTGCCAAGTGATAACGCGACAGGCATGCACTCAGAATGTCGTTCATGTACCGCGGATGCTGCCGGCCGATGTCGACAAGGTCGGCTAAGCGCTGAGAAAACTCGGCGTCATCCAACATAAATATACGAGAGATAAGTACGTTAAAGATCCTTCGCCACAGCCAACTGCTGTCAGGGATCTGCGCAATCGTCTGCAATGCCGAAAGGTCGCTGATCTCTCCCTTGAACATCTGGTCACCCAGCCTGGCACCTGCCTGCTCGGAAAAAAGCTCCTGATGCTGCTGGACGATATGCACCCATTCCTTCTCGCGTTTTTGCTGACCTCTGACGCATTCGAAGCCAAGCTGAACGTCTGCCCGCAACACACACCAATTGGCGTTCTGATCAGGCGTGGCGGCCTCGTACCCAAAATAGCTAAAGCACAGCGCCAACCAATCTCGGCGGCTCAGTCTCCGTTTTTCAATGCGATGATGGATTTCTTTGTGCACTCGGTCAAAAAGCTGGTCATCGTCCAGTATCGGTCCGACTCGCTCACTCTTGTCCGAGAGACCGGCAAAAACCAAACGCCATTCTGAGGCGTTGAGTGGGAGTACATTGCGGAATTTGTTTATCGCAGCGCGGCGCTTTTCCTGAGGTGGCGGCAAAGCTTTTTCAGCGCGTTCGAATCTTTCGTAAAGATCAATTCCAGCAGCACCCAGACGGGGGAATCGCGCCAACGGTTCAGGCGCCGGCCCCGTGCGATGTGCCAACAGACTCAGGTTAATAGCGGCGGAAAGCCTCGCGATTGGGCTGGTCATCGGCTCATCGCCAACTGACACTTTTCCATATCAGTGTTATTGAACACCGGTACCTCTGGCTTGAGGTTGTCCTCCTTTTCCTTCAAGCCAAAGAACTGCATCCGCAACTCCACTCGCCGGCTTTCTTCCTTGGTGTCCTTTGCATTGTTGAACGACACACCGCCCGCCAGGAAAATCGATCTGATTTGCTGTTGGTGCTCCGGCGACAATCCGACTTGGAGCGGGCTGCGGCTATCGAGCAGACTACACATCACCCACTCTGAACGCTGCAGTGAAAGGTGCAGGTTATAAAGATAAGAACCGTCGGTATCTGTCGATCCCTCGATCACAACCTGTTTGAACCACTTTCGGCCTTCTTCACTGTTAGCCGCGTCCAGAATCATCGGCACAACCTCCTGAAGTGCCGACTGGCCATCGTTGCTCAGTGCGTACTGGTTATGCCCAAATCGGCCAGCATCGCCGAAGCTAATCCGATTGTCCTTACAGTCCACAACGATGGTTTTACTGGCAGTCTTCGCCTTAAGGCTCAGGTGCTCGCAGATCTGACTGATGTCCCTATTACGTTGCTTCTCTCCCTGCTCCGCTTGGTTAATACGCTGCGTCACAGAACTCAAAGCCGCCACCATGACCACAAGAAATAGAATCATCATCGCAGTCATCAAATCAGCGAAGGAGATCCAGAACGGCTTCTCTCCCTCGTCTTTTGAACGGACAACCGAAGGCATTTGCTTACCAAACATCGACTAGCCTCCGTTACTGCCTGATTCGTTCCATGATGTCGCCGAAGTCTTCGAGACTTTCCTTGACCCCTTCTACACCGCCAGCGAGGCTCTTGACTGCTTTATCGAGCTCGGCATCCAGACTACCCAGCGTTTGTCTCAAGGTCCGATCCATACCATCACCGAACTCTTTAAAGCCGTTACCCAACACACCACTGATGTTTTCCAGGTATTCATAAACTTCACGGTTAAGCGCCTGCATCCGCTCGCTTTGAACCTTCAGGTCCTGGAGATACTGGCTGCGGCCGCTGGCCTCCCCTTGCGCGCTTGCGACAACCCCTTCGATGACCGCGAGAGTTTTCGCCAGCGCTTCACGATTGTTTCGATAGTCCGCGACCACGGTGTTCAACTCACGTGATGCCTGTGCAAGCTCAGTACCTGCGCCCTGGACTGTGCCCATCAGCCCCGCAGTCGACTCACTGGCACGCGCAACGCTTTGTCCGGCCGTTTCAAACCGCTCAGCCGCCGCCCGCATCTTGTCTGCGCCTAGCTGCATGCTCTGCAAATGCTGCTCTGTTTGGGCACTCAATGCCTTAACTGTGTCCTGTGCAGATTTCTGTTGCTCTGACACTGTTTGCAGCAACGCCTTGACCTGTTCGTCAAGACCGCCCACCAAGTCACGGGTGCCTTGATGCAGGTCAGCCTGTGCAGCGCGGGTGGTTTGATCCATCTGCTGCTGGCCGTGCTCCAATTGCTTGAAGACTGCCGAGAGTTGCTCACCCAGCACCTCAACGGAGCCCGCAATTTTCGCCATGGTTTCCTGTTGACCTTGGCCGATGTTCTGTTTGATCGACTCAACAAAAGCCTGGAGATTCTCAGCCATTGCCTGTTGGCGAGCCTCGCTTTGAGCAAACAACTTCTCCAACTGCTCGGCCATTCGAGCACCAGCCCCCTCCCCTTCGTTGCCGATACGGGCAACAGAAGCCTGGAGATTGGCAAGCATCTCGTTCATCCCCGCTTGCATGGCGTTCTGTCCGGCCTGCATATCGGAGAGTAACTGAGCGATCATAGTCGAGCTGTTTTGGGTCGAGGACTCGCTAGCCGAACGCATATCTTGGATCAGCGTCGAAAAGCCCTGCTGCATCGACTGCATGGCGGCAACGGACTGGCCCATCAGTTCGTGTAGGCCATTGAACTGTTGGCCGAACGTACCTTCCAGCTTTTTCATGAAGGCAACTAGAACATCCTGAAGAAGGTTCTGTACTTGCCCTGACTGATCGCCACTGGCGGCCTGAACCGCACCCGCGATAGCTTCAAGGGGGGATTTGAGACTGTTCTCAATCGCACTGCTTACCTGATCCGCCAACAACTGCCCAGAGTCACGGTAAGTCGTTGACAAGGTATCCGCTAATTTGAGGCTTTCGCGGACCTGGGTATCAACGAGGTTCTGCAGCATTTCCCGCAGATCGGTTACCAGGCTGTCCTTGAGCTGACGGGTTTGCACGGAGCTTTCAGCACTCGAGCGCACAAGCTCCGCTAGATATTCCTCACCGACACCACTGTCGAAAAGCCCGTCGATGGTTTCGTTGAACGCTTCAAGGAGCCTGTAGCATTGGCCCAGACGCCACTTTTCAGTAATCGTGACGGCTATAGAGGCCATGATTGAAATAAAGGAGCCGATGAACGCAAACAACACGTCCTTGAGCAGCTTATCGACGCTGGCATTTACCTGCTCAGGGGTGCTTGGATCAAAATGCTGTAGGCCTAGCATCAAGCCGAAGAAGGTTCCGACAATACCGATGCCGGTCAAAATACCAGGCAGGTGTTTATAAAACTCGGTTCCCAGTGGGGTATCAACCACGCTTTGAGGTGAGAAAAAATGCGCGGCTCCGGCGGTGGCGCGCGACCGGACAAGAACCTGTTCGCCTTCTTGAAACTCAAACTGGTCGTGCAGCGTTTCAGCGTATTCGTGCCAAGAGTGCTCCAGCTTGCTTCCTTTGAACAGTTGCTCCAATTCAGAGCGCCGTTGAGACGGGGCGAGCGCTTTCACACCGTGCACACGTTTAGTCAGTTTTTTCAGCTGACTGCTAAGTTTGAAGGATGGACAAAAATAACGGACAAAGTACCAAGCGCACAAAATGAAAACGAAGCCAACTACCGTTATTGGCGCGATCAGCTGCTCGGAGCTTGCTGCACCCCATAGATGCAACAGCGTCGAAAAATCCATACTTTCCGCCTTCAATTTAGCAATTTTTTGATGTTCGGGACGCTTGCAACAACCACATTGATGCGTCAATCGCCAATCCCGTTGGTGATCGATGACAGCACCTTGCTCGGCACGCGTTTTTCAGGGCACAACAAAGTCGGAAAGGAAGGGCGGTAGTTTCACTACGACTGATCAGGAACCTTCCGTGGACAAATGTTAGAAAATCATGTCCTTATGCCAGCACCTTAGCCTGAGCCTTGACCGTCGTAAAGCCGGACGCGATCAATGGATCCCTGATCTGGGAGATCCGATAGGCTTATCGGGTGTGTGTTTCGCGGCCACTGTACAGAGACACCAAATCCCCTCCAGCCCCTCTGCAATTTAATCCGTGTCGAAACTTTGATTCTGCACATCCAATTCGCGAACCATCAGCTCAATACGAGCGACATCTTGAGGAGTTGGAGCACGAGCGCATTTGCTGTACGCGACAGCGATAAGGCACGCGCCGACTCGCCAGAGCGAGTGAAGGAATGAACCAAGCGCCAGCAATCGCTATCAGTAGCCGTTGGTTCCACTCAAAGGCGAAATCCGAAGTACAGCTGTGGAATTGAACTTTGGTCGACGTAAAGGCAGGAATTTAAGAAGATTCGCGAATGGTATTCCATAAGGTATTCCAATAGAAAATATAACCGAAAATAATCAATAAAAATCAATACGATACAGAATCAATTCAGATTACCCCGGCCCACCAATTGAAACACCAGAGAAGCCCGCCCAGTGCGGGCTTCGCTGTATCTGGAGTACCGAATATTGCTGAAAATCGCTGTGGATGAATGCCGATATTGGCGCGTCTCAGCAGCTTTTCAGCAACATCCATCTACGGCGTTCTGCCGACCGAACTCAATCCCTACTCCCCAAGCCCATCATAAGCCCGCTCACACGTCACTCCCCTACCTCGGCTTGGGTCCGCGCGCTTGAGCACGTCAGCAAACACCATGCCGGCGCGGGTAGGCGATAGCACGCAGGTTCTGCTGCCGCGCATTGTTCGTGCGCCTTCCCTCCGCTATTTCGACCGCAGGTCAGTCCTGCCCGCCCTCCTCCCTCTTGTGCTTACGGTAACGGGAGAGCGAAATCCCCGTTTGGCGCTTGAAGTAGCGACACAAGTAAGATGCGTCGGCGAAGTTCAGTTCGTCGGCCACACGGCCAATAGCCAAGTCACTGTATGAAAGGAGAGCCTTGATTTCCAAGGTTACCTGCCGATCGATCAGGCCCTTGGGGGTGTCATTGAAAAACGCTTTGGTCAACTGCGACAGGTAGAACGGTGTGATACTCAGTGCGTCGGCGTAGAACTTCACATCTCGGTGGCGGATGCAGTGTTTGCCTATCAATTCCCAGAAGCGCCAACTGAGCATTTCCTTCCTGCTGAATCCCCTGTTCTCTATTTGGTTGGCTGGAAGTTGCTCGGCTATTTTCAAAAAGAGGTTCTGCAGTTGATTGCGCAACATGATGCGTTGGTAGGTGGGGCAGGTCTGCGCAATGTTCCGCATCTGCGTCACCCACCCCTCTATCAGCGGCATGTCGTCCTTGGATGGGACGCAATGAGGATGGTCATGCAGAAATACGAACAAGGTATTTGGCAGTGGGTAGGCAACCTCCGCTGCAAAGTTTTTCGGCATAAGGCAGAAAAACACCTTGAAGCGGCGCGAGCGACGTTTGAGCAGGGCAATCGTGTCTTCAGCCAGCAGCATCACACCACCGCGCCTGACCGCATGCTCTTTGAAGTTGAGAGTGAAGTGGGCACTACCGCAGAGGCATACCAGCAGCGTCAAGTAAGCATGACCGAAGGAAAGCGGTAAACCTAGCCCTTGCGCGAGCGTGGTTTCTCCCATCCGCATCGATTCGTCAGGAGCGGAAAGTTTCGGAATGTGATGCATAGTGCCCCAGCGCTACAACAAACAAGTGCCACAATCGTATCAGCGCCTGGTGAAACTGTTTTGAAAAGTACCGAAAAAGCCGAGGTACTAGCGTGTACCGATGGTCTGTCTCCCAATACTCTGTCCCGAACGCACCAATCCATTACGAGTACAGGCCATGACACTTAAAACAGAACGCCTCTTGCTGCGTCCCTGGCAGGACACGGACGCCGCCGATCTATACGAATATGCCAAAGACACCCGAGTCGGCCCCATCGCTGGCTGGCCTCCGCACACCAGTGTGGAGAACAGTGCCGACATCATCCGCACAGTCTTCAATCACCCAGAGGTGTACGCGGTCGAATTGAAAGAAAATCGCCGTGCTGTTGGTTGTGTGGGCATTCTCATAGGTAGCAACAGCAATTTTGAAATCAGTGAGCAGGAAGGTGAAATAGCCTACTGGATCGGCGTGCCTTACTGGGGCAAAGGCCTGATTCCGGAAGCAGTGCGTGAAGTGATGCGACACGCTTTTGAAAACCTGAACCTCAAAGCACTTTGGTGTGGTTACTTCGCCGACAACATCCAATCCCATGCTGCTCAATCGAAGTGTGGCTTTCGCTTTCATCACACCGAAGAAAACAAATATAACCAGTTCCTCCAAGACTATCGGACGGAACACATCAGCCGCATCACCTACCAAGAATGGCTGGAACAGAAAATGACTGGGTCTGAAGTAACAAGAAACTCTGCCTACCCTGACCCCGCAGCCAAGCACACCATTGCTCGCTGACATCCACATGACATCGAAACACCCCCATTTCGTCATATTTCTGCAATGAAACCATGCGAGTTTTGTCGGCGGAAATAGGGCATAACAGTATGCTTTAGCACGCTAATACGCTGTTTTAATTATGGAAAATGGATTCTAAGGAAAGTCGATGTCGATGTTTTGTCAGATCATGGATAAATCTGAGAGTGGTGGGTGCGGGTGCAAGATCCCATCCAGTGTGTTAACGAAGATTCTGTCGCAAACTGCAGCAGCCAATACGGTTTCGGATGACAAGGTGGTGTTGGGCTTTGAGTCTTCTGACGATTGCGCCGTCTATGACGCAGGTGAAAAATATCTGTTATTCACCACCGATTTTTTCTCTCCGATAGTCAACGATCCTTATATCTTCGGCCAATTGGCAGCCAGCAATGCTGTAAGCGATATCTTTGCTTCAGGCGGGAGTCCGCTTATTGCCAACTCGATCATGGCGTTCGACCCGGAACAGGTTTCGGTCGAGCAAGTTACGCAGATGATCCTTGGCGCCCAGTCGGTGATGAACAGGTTCAATGTCAGCATCGTCGGTGGTCATACGATCAAGAACAGCCAGCCCTTGTACGGCTTCTCGATCATTGGCGAGGTGGAAAAACACCGTTTGAAGAAAAACAACACGGCCAGGGCCGGTGATTTGCTGGTCATGACGCGTCCGATCGGTGTCGGCATCCTCGCCAATGCCCTGAAGAGCGGAGTGATTGAACAAAAGGATATTGCTGCGTCGACGCTTGCCCAGATTACCGGCAACAACGCGTTTGGCCGCACGCTGAGCGAAAGCCCTGAGGTGAGCAGTTTGACTGATATCACGGGGTTCGGTTTGATCGGCCATATCAGTGAGATGGTCGGGCTGGGGCAACTGGATGTTGACCTGGATACAAGCGGTCTGGTTTTTTATGACGGCACAGAGTCATTGGCAGTGGCGGTGACTTCAGCTGACAGCGGTATTTTCTCTAACATTAAAAAGTACGCGCAGAACGTGGAGTACCTGACTGATCCTCCATTAGCTAGAAAGTTTCTGTTGCATGATCCGCAAACGAATGGCGGTTTGCTGTTCACGGTGAGTGCCGAAGGGTTTGAAAAGAACCATCAGAAGTGGCAGGCGCTTTGCCCTGATCTGATTGTTATCGGTCGGATGACGGAAGGGACCGGCAAGATCAAGGTCTGCTGAGATGGTAGCCGTGACAATCTACCCGGTTATGGTCGGTGTGGGCATGGTGGCTGGTTTCATGTCAGGTCTGTTCGGTATCGGTGGGGGCATCATCGTGACGCCCCTGTTGGTGCTGATTTACCCGATCTTGTCCGGTCAGAAACTGCCGATTGAAGTCGTGACGGGACTTTCTTCCGCACAAGGCTTCTTTTCGTCCCTCGTGTCGTTCGCGCTGCACCGCATCAAGTTTCAGCCGGATTGGCGAGTGATCAGAAGCTTTGCTGTACCGATGGCTGTCGCCAACTTTTTTGCCTCTCTCCATGCTGATGCATTCAGCGAAAACTTCATCCTGTTCGTCTTCGGGCTGCTGGGGTTGATGTCGCTGTTGGTGACGCATCTGTTCCATAGACCGGTGGCCCTGTTGTGCAACCATCAATCGCTGTCGTTGCCACTGATAGGGCTGGTGCTTGGCGTATTGTGCGGGCTGGTCGGCCAGGGCGGCGGGTTCATCTACCTGCCTGTACTGATCAGCTTGTTTGGTCTGCAGATAAAGCAGGCCATTTCGACCTCGGCGCTGATCGGAATCATCGGAGCAAGTGGGGCTTTACTCGGCAGAGTGGGTTCCACCATGGACTTTCTCGGCTACACCGGTGAATTGGTACTGGGGATAGTGGTGGGTGGTTTCCTCGGAGCCATGCTTTCTCATCGGCTGGACTCAGGGCATCTGAAACAGGCACTGAATGCTTTCGTTTTGCTGTGCTCGATCCAGCTCATGCTGCGCCTTATTGTTTGACCCGTGAGTCTCTGTTCGCATTATGCGAGCAGCATCCTGAATGACATAAAACAGAAAACTGGAAGTGTTTGATATGGATATTGCTGTGGATGCAGTTTATGCCGACGTCTGTGGTTCGGCACCGGTTTCAATGGCTGTCAGCAACATGCTTCAGGCGTTGTTCTCGACCCGCCAATGCGCCAACCCCAACGCCAATCACGCCCTCGGCGTTCAATTGCTCGAACGAGTCGAACGGGCGCGTGGCCGCATCGCCAGCCTTTTGAAAGTGGACGCCGACTGCCTGATTTTCAACAGCGGCTCCAGTGAGGGCTGTAGCCAGGTGTTTCATGATTTTTTCGAACGCTACAAACATGAGCAACCCTTGGTGCTGTACTCAGCGATCGAACACTCCTGCACCCTGCAGAACATAAACCGCTACGGTCTGGAAGGTCTGCAATCCATAGCGATCGGGCATCAAATGAACGGACTGCTCGACACTGCACAATTGGAACAGCTGCTCCGCACCCATGCAGGTCGCCCGACATTGGTTTGCGTTATGGCGGTGCATAACGAAACCGGCGTGATTCAACCGATCGAAGCAATCGCCCGACAAGTGAAGGCTGGGGGTGGTTTGCTATTTTCGGACATGACCCAGGCCATCGGCAAAATCCCTGTGGATCTGCACGCATCCGGCGTTGATTTCGCTATTGCGTCAGGACACAAGTTCGGAGCGTTGCCCGGTGCCGGTTTTCTATACGCCAGAAACCGCTACGGTTTGTCGCCATTAATTGTTGGCGGTGGCCAGGAAGGCGGGTTGCGCGGTGGTACTCAGAACTATCCGGGCATTCTTTCGATTGAAACTGCGTTGCAGGAGAAACAGCACAAATACGGCAACGGTAAAGTCGCGGTACAACAGAGCCGGGAAACATTTGAATCTAAGCTGCAAGCGATGCTGGGCGAAGTGGTCGTGATCGGTCAGCAAGCACCGCGTGTACCGTGTGTGAGCTTTATTGCATTGCCGGGCGTCAATACAAAAAAACTGCAGCTTGCCTTGAACAGGCAGTCGATCTACATAACCGGTGGGTCGGCATGCTCGGACAAGACACTCAGCCTGTCCAACACGGTTACACAACTGGGATATTCCGAGCAGATCGCCGGGGCCACGGTGCGCATTTCCATCGACGAAGAACATTGTCAATTCGCGTATGAGCGGATTCTGGAGGGGATCGCTCAAGCGCTGAAGCTGTCTTCAACTGTCTCGGCAGCTCACGCTGTGGCCCACGTGTTATGAGGGTGGTGACCTCAGGCTCGGCGTACCTGGACATCGATGCGTATGCCTGCTGCATTGCGTACGCCGAGCTGTTGAATCGCCAAGGCATTGAGGCTCGGGCCGTCAGTAGCGCCCCGCTCAATGCCAGCATCTCCAGGACTGTGCTCGGATGGCAGTCATCTCTGGATGACTATCTGCCGAGAGCGGGTGATGAGTTCGTGTTGGTGGATGTCTCCGACTACCACTATTTCGACCCGGTGGTGGTTCCTGAACAGGTGGTGGAAGTCATTGACCATCACCCAGGCTTTGAAAACTATTGGGCGCAGAAGCTCGGTTCTGCGGCAGACATCCTGCCAATCGGCGCAGCGGCGACCCTGATTTTTCAGCGTTGGGAAGCGTTGGAGCTGTTGCCGCTAATAAGCGAAAAAAGTGCTGCGTTGCTGGCCACGGCTATTCTGGACAATACCCTGAATTTCACCGGGCAGTTGACCACCCAATCGGATATCCGGGCTTATGAAGTCCTCGCACGGCGGGCGAAACTGGATGCGGGCTGGCCCGAGCGGTACTTGCGCGAGTGTCAAGCCACTATCGAGTCAGACTTGATTGGCGCGTTGGCGGTTGATATGAAGCGGCTGAAAGCCGATAGCAACCTGCCGCAGGTTTTCGCGCAGATGGCGGTGTGGGATGCCAGTGCGCTGATCCAAACGCATCGGTCAACGCTCGCCCACTGGATGGCCGCGCAGGGTGAAGACTGGCTGTTGAACGTCATCAGTATCAGCGAGTGCAAAAGCTACTTTCTGGCTGAGCCCTTGGCCAGCCAACAAAAGTTGAGCCATTTGCTGTCGATCCAATGGCAGGCCGGAATGGCTGTCCTTGAGTGCCCGCTACTGCGTAAGGAGCTGTTGAAGTTGGGGTTGGCGCGCACCTGCGTTGTTCCAACAAGCCTTCGCGGCAGTTAAAGAGGCTGCCGTGGCTGGGGATCATGCGCAATTTCATTGACGCCGCTGGCGGTGCACCCCGTCAGGGCCAGGGCAATACATCCTCCTGTAATGACCTGACAATTACGCAGGCGCCGCGCATTGTCATGCAATCGGCCGCCCCTGGCCATAAGTGAACAGGCGTCAGCTAGCGCCTGACGAATCATCGTTTGTCCCCGCCATAGGCCTGAAATCTAATCCATCGCAAACAACTAACAATAACTGCGATGGAGCAGACCCACCCATGTCCCCTACCTTTTCTCTATTGATCCTTGGCGCGTCCATTCTGTTGATTGTCGTGCTGATCGGTAAATGCCGTGTGCATCCGTTCCTGGCCCTGATCGCCGCCAGTCTGCTGGTGGGGGTCGGCACGGGCATGACTCCCACCGCGATTGTCTCGGCATTTGAGAAGGGCATGGGCAGCACGCTCGGGTTTCTTGCCGGCATCATTGGGTTGGGCAGTATCCTCGGCAAGTTGCTGGAGGAGTCTGGCGGCGCCAAGCGCATTGCGACCACGCTGCTGCGGCTGCTGGGTGAGCAGAACGCCGCGTGGGCGATGATGCTGGTGGGCTTTATCGCCGGGATTCCGGTGTTCTTCGAGGTGGGATTTGTGCTGCTGATCCCGCTGATTTATGTGGTTGCCCGTCAGACTCGGATTAACCTGTTGTACCTGGGTGTACCGCTGGCGACTTCGCTGATGGTGGTGCATTGCATCCTGCCGCCGCACCCCGCCGCCACGGCCATTACCGGCATGCTCAATGCCGATATCGGCAAGGTGATTTTGTACGGGCTGATCGTCGGCTTGCCCACTGCCGTGATCGCCGGGCCGATCTGGGTCAAGCTGACTTGTGCGCGGCAGGCCCCGGCCAACCAGGCGCAGTTTTTGGCTGAGCGTGGTGAGGGGAGCATCGACGACAGCCAGGCCCCCAGTTTCGCGATGGCGATGATCACCGTGCTGTTGCCCTTGGCGCTGATGGTCGGCAAAACCCTGGCCATCCCCTTGCTGGCCAAAGGCTCGATGGCGTTTGAGTGGGTGTCTTTCATAGGTAACCCGCTGATTGCCCTGGCGCTGTCGATTTGCTTTGCCTACTGGTCCCTGGGCCTGCGCCGTGGGCTGGGCATGGGCGATTTGCTCGACCTGACCCACCGCGGCTTCCCGCCGCTGGCCGGCATTCTGCTGGTGATCGGCGCCGGCGGGGCGTTCAACGACATGCTGGTCGGCAGCGGCATCGGCAAAGTCCTGGCGGACGTGCTGGGCCAGTCCAACATCAACCCGATCATCCTGGCGTGGTTGATCGCCGGGCTGATGCACTTCGCCGTGGGCTCGGCCACCGTGGCCATGATCAGCACCGCCGGCATGGTGTTGCCGATCCTCGGGCAGAACCCGCAATACAGCCCCGAGATCCTGGTGATCGCCATCGGTGCCGGCGCCATCGGCTGGACCCACGTGACCGACTCGGCGTTCTGGGTCGTAAAAGAGTACCTGGGGATTTCCCTCTCCGAAGCCCTCAAGAAATTCACCGGCGCCACCGTGCTCGCCTCGGTGGCAGCCCTGGTCTTTACCCTCATCCTTTCCCGGTTTGTGTGATGAACCCCACTCCAAAGGCAGTTCCCATGATTCAAGGCAAAACCCTAGACGCCTGGTATGCAAGCCATCCCATTATCCAGCAATTGGTCGCACTGGAGCCGCTCAGTTGGTTCAACCCCGCGATCGCCCCGGCCGCTGTAGCGCTTGAGGATGTCGGCCTGACCCTGGAGGATGTACAAGACGCCAGCGCGCGCCTGCTTCGCTTCGCGCCCTACCTCGCCAAGGTGTTCCCGGAGACGGCGGCGGCGGGTGGCATCATCGAGTCCGCGATCCAGCCGCTGAAGGCCATGCAGCACGCGCTGTTGAGCGAAGCCGCCCTCCCCGACTGCGGCGCGCTGTGGCTGAAAAAAGACTGCGACTTGCCGATCTCCGGCTCGATCAAGGCCCGGGGCGGTATTCATGAAGTCCTCAAGCACGCTGAAGACCTGGCCCTGCAGGCAGGCTTGATTACCCTCGACGATAACTACGCGGCCTTGGCCGACGAGCGCGCACTGGGGTTTTTCAGCCAGTACAAAATCGCCGTTGGCTCCACCGGCAACCTTGGCCTGTCCATCGGCATCATCAGCGCCACGCTGGGTTTCCAGGCGACGGTGCACATGTCCTCGGATGCGCGCCAATGGAAGAAGGACAAACTGCGCGCCAGCGGCGTGACGGTGGTGGAATACGCCTCCGACTACAGTGTTGCCGTGGAAAACGGCCGCCAACAGGCGCAAAACGATCCGGCCTGCTATTTCATCGACGATGAAAACTCGCCCCACCTGTTCCTCGGCTATGCCGTGGCCGCCGAGCGCCTGGCCCGGCAATTTGAAGTGGCCGGGGTGCGGGTGGACGCCGAGCATCCGCTGTTCGTGTATCTGCCCTGTGGTGTTGGCGGCGGCCCTGGTGGCGTGGCGTTTGGCTTGAAGCTGGCGTTTGGCGATGCCGTGCACTGTGTGTTTGCCGAACCGACCCACTCGCCGTGCATGCTGCTCGGTGTGTATACCGGGCTGCATGACCAGGTGAGCGTGCAGGACTTCGGCATTGACAATGTCACCGCGGCTGACGGCCTGGCAGTGGGCCGCCCCTCCGGCTTCGTCGGCAAGGCAATGCAGCGCCTGGTCGATGGCTACTACACCGTCACCGACGAAGAACTCTACCGCCTGATGTTCCTCGCCCACGAGCTTGAAGGGGTAAAACTCGAACCTTCGGCCCTGGCCGGCGCGCCAGGCATTGTGCGGGTGCTCAAGGACGCGCAGTATTTGCAGCGCATTGGCGTCTCGGCGGCACAGTTGGCCAGCGCCACGCACTTGATCTGGGGCACCGGCGGCAGCATGGTTCCCGCCGAAGAGTTCGCCACCTACCTGGATAAGGGGCGCGCTCTGCAAACCACAATCCATCGTTGATCGCCGGCGGTTGACGCGAAGAGGGACACCCACATGGCAGCACTTGGCCTGGGCAAAGCGCCGAAGCTCACCGGCGCCCACCTGTCCAATCTGCATACCTTCCTGGTCGCCGCCCGCCACCTCAGCTTTGCCCGCGCCGCTGACGAGCTGTGCCTGACCGCCAGTGCGGTCAGTCACCGCATAGCGCGCCTGGAAGAAGAACTGTCGCTCAAGCTGTTCCATCGCTTGCCGCGCAAGGTCGACCTGACCGATGACGGCGAGCGTATTTTCAAGGTCATGCAGCACACCATGGACACCCTGTCCGAGGCCGTGCAAGAACGCTCCGACAGCCAGATCGAAGGCCAGCTGTGCTTCTACGCACGGCCCTCCGTCGCGCAATGTTGGTTGGTCCCCAGGCTGGCCGATTTCACCGCCCGCTACCCTGGGATTCAACTGGATGTGCGGGTCGGCAACGAACCGATCGACTACCGCACCCGGCGCATCGACCTGGTGCTGTGTTACTCCAACGGCGAGCATCCGGGCCTGGAAAGCCTGCGCCTGATGCCCGAGCGGATTGCCCCGGTGTGCAGCCCGCAATATGCCCAGGCCCATGGCCTGATGGGGAACCCGGAACGCCTGGCACAGTGCACGGTGCTGCACGATGTGGCGGCATGGGACAACATTTCATTCGATGCAGAATGGCGTTTATGGCTGGATGCGGTGGGCGACAGCAGCGAACTGCCAAGCCGCTTCATGACCTTTGACCGCTCCGACTTGAGCACCCTCGCGGCGATCAACCATGCGGGCGTGGCCATTGGCCGCGAGCAACTGGTGCGCAAGCGTGTGCAAGATGGCGAACTGGTGCTGCCGTTCGGCGGGTTCAGGGAGGCGTTCAACTATGGCTACTATCTGGTCCACCCCGCGCACAAAACCCTGCCCAGACGGCTCAAGGCGCTGATCGACTGGCTGGTCGAACAAGCCCGGGGTTGAGGTGTGCCAAGGCAGCTAAACCCGAGAACAACGCGCGCGCCATCGCGGTGATTTCAGGCTGACAGCTAACGGCAAGCGTCCATGCCAAGCCCCTTGTTAGAGGCCCGGCGATGCTTATACTCCTGCGCTGTACCTGTCGCGTTTACGCCCTTTTGTTATGCATGGAAGCCATTTGAATTGAGAAGACCGCTGACCTCTACACGCCTGCTCGTCGGTCTGGGCGTACTACTTTTCGTGGCAACAATCGGGTTATGGGTGTTCTGGCTCGACCGCATCGTGTACTTCAATACGTTGAGCGTGATGATCTGCCTGGTGACATCGCCCCTTTTGGCTGCGGTGGCATTTGTGCTGGGGGTGCGGCGCAGGAATCCGCGCCTCAAATTTACAATAATGGACTCGCTGGAAGAGGCGATCTCGGCGCTCGCCGTTATCGCCGTGGCAGAATTTTTCGTGTTGTCATTGCTTGTGTTTTTTTCCAGCACAAGACCGGGTGATTACATCGCCCGCTACGAATACACCTCCGGCGGCAAGCGGTGCAGCGGGTTGCAGGTCTACGATCGAGAACTCGAAAAACATATAAAAATCTGCCACCCGGATGCGCTTAGGGCGGGTGGCAAGGTCAGGGTCGAAAAGCGCAGTGGCCCGTTGGGTATCACGGTGAAGCGCGCCGAACTCCTTTAGCCCGCCGCACGCGTCTCAACCCGGCGCCCACCGTGAATCACCCCATGCACCAGCAACCCCGCCACCAGCCCCCAGAACGCGCCGCCAATGCCCAGCAACGTGACATTGGCCGCCGTTGCCAAAAAGGTGATCAACGCGGTTTCCCGGGTGCGTGTATCGGCCATCGCATTGGCCAGGCTTGAACCGATGGCGCCGAGCAGCGCCAGGCCCGCCAAGGTGGTGATAAACGCGCGGGGCAGGACCATGAACAAGGTTGCCAACGTCACGCCAAACACCCCGACCAGGATGTACAGCGCCCCACACACCAACCCGGCGATGTAGCGTTTGGACGGGTCCTGATGGGTATCGCGCCCGGTGCAGATCGCCGCCGTAATCGCTGCGACATTGAACGCGTGGGCGCCGAACGGTGCCATCAATAAAGACCCCAGGCCGGTGACGGTGATGATCGGGTTGGCGCTGGTCTTGAACCCGTCGTTGCGCAGCACCAGCATGCCGGGGATGTATTGCCCGGTCAGGGTAATCACGAACAGCGGCAAGGCCACGCCAAAAAACGCCGCGATGGAAAAGTGCGGCATTTCAAACACCGGGGCGGCCAGTTGCAGCTCCAGGCTGTGCAGGTCAAGGCGCTGTTGGGCGAGCAGCAGCCCTAGACCAATCAACAGAATCCCGACCATCGCATACCGTGAAGTGAAGCGGCGCAGCACCGCGTAGGACACCACCAGAACAATCACCAGCAGCGGGTCCGCGCTGGCGCCACCAAACGCCGCCACACCAAATTGCAGGAGAATCCCCGCCAGCAAACCCGCCGCAATGCCACCGGGGATCAGCCGCACCAAGCGCTCGAACGCTCCGCTCAGTCCCAGCACGATAAAACCGAGGGCACACATCACATAGGCGCCGATCACTTCGGCATACGGTGTAAACGGCATGACCGTCGCCAGAAAGGCCACCCCCGGCGTCGACCACGCGGTGATGATCGGCTCGCGGTAGCGGTAGCTCAACCACGCGCCGGTCACGCCCACGCCGATACTCACCGACCAGACCCAGGAAGCGGTTTGCGCCGCGCTCAACTGCGCCAGGTGGGCAGCCTGGAACACCAGGACAAAGGTGCCCGCGTAATTGACGATGACCGAAATCAGCGCACTGATGCTGGGGGACAGGTAGTCGGCGAGGCGTAGGCGTGGGGCGGGTCGGTTCATGGCGCGTTCCTTGTGTTGAGGCCGCACAGGCTAACAAGCACCGGCCCGCCCTTTCAGTCCACTTCGCCGCCTTGCGCCAGACCACTCTTGAGCACCTTGGCCAACTGCCGGCTGGCACTCTCGATTTCACTGGGCGTCAGCGCCGAGAACCCCAGCAGCCAGCCGCCCCGTGCCGGTGGCCGGGCATAGAGCCGCGTCAGGCCCGGCAACTGGATACCCACCCGCGCCGCCTGGCGAATCGTCTCCAGCTCCGACCATCCCTCATGCAGCACACAGGGCAATTGCAAGCCACCGGGCGGCAAGCTGGCGGTGACCACATGGCTCAAGTGGCGCTCCACCGCCTCGGCCATGGCATCACGTCGCTCGCCGTAGATTTTGCGCATTGCGCGGATATGGCTGCCGAAATGCCCGTCGTTCATAAACCGCGCCAGGGTCAGCTGGGCGATTTGCGGGGTATGGCCGTCGAGGATGCTGCGGGCGTAGGTCATGGGTTTGACCAACTCCCGGGGCAGCACCATAAAGCCCATGCGCAAGCCGGGGTACAGGGATTTGCTGAAGGTGCCGAGGTAGATCGTGCGCTGGGAGCTGTCCAGGCCCTGCACACAGGCGGTCGGCAAACCTTCATAGTGAAACTGGCTGTCGTAGTCGTCCTCGATAATCCAGCCTTGGCGCTGTTCGGCCCAGGCGATCAGGTCCAGGCGCCGCTCCAGCGCCAGGGTGGCGCCAGTGGGGTATTGATGGGACGGCGTGACATACACGGCGTTGGCGCCGCTGCGGTCGGCGCGCAGGGCGTCGATACACAGGCCTTTGGCGTCCACCGCAACCGGTACCACCTTGAGCTGGGACATTTCAAACGCCTTGCGGGCGCCGAAGTAACCGGGGTCTTCCATCAGGATCGGCTGGCCTTCATCCACCAACACCTGCGCGCACAAATACAGGGCCTGACGCGTACTCGACAGCACCAGCACCTGATCCGGCGTGACCCGCGCCCCGCGTTCCAGGTTCAGGTAGTCGGCGATGGCCTGGCGCAGGGGTTCGGCGCCTTGCGGGTCGCCATGCAACAGCAGGTTCGGGCGGTAATCCTTCAATGCCTGGCGGTGCAGGCGCTCCCAGATGCCCACAGGGAAGGTCCGCGTTTCCGGCAGCCCTGTGGCAAACGCCTTGACCACCTGTTGGTCGGTCACCCCGCCGCTGGCAAGGATCTGCGCGCCCCTGGCACTCAGCGCCGCGACCTGGTTCGCCACCACTGGCTGGCGCTTGCACGCGCCCAGCAGGCTCGGCCCGATCTTCTCGGAAACGTAGCTACCCGAACCTTCACGCCGGCACAGGTAACCGTCCAGTTGCAGTTGGACGTAGGCCATTTCTACGGTATCCCGGGAAATGCCCAGTGACTTGCCCAACGTACGCGTGGCGGGCAACCGACTGCCGGGCGCAAGAATGCCCTCCAGGATCAGCTGACGCAGCACGCGCTGCACCCGCACACGCAAATCCAGGGAGGCCAGCTTGGGGTCCGTCAGGCGGATCTTCAGCGTGTCCAGTTCAAGGTTGTGGGTCATTGACTTGGCCAAGGGGTAAAAAAGCATGCATCTTTGTGCGATGCCGCCGATATGTCCACGAGCAATATCGGCGAGCTTTGCCGTCGGGTGTTACAGAGCCATCCGATACTCGATGCAGCCCGAGTCCTCGGCGATCCAGTTGTAGAGTTTCTGCGCACGCTTGTTGGTCTGCTGGGTATGCCAGTACAACCGGGCGCAGCCGTGGTGTTGCGCATAGCGCTGGACCCATTCGATCAACAGTTTGCCGGTACCGCCGCCGCGTACCGTGGGGGCCACGTACAGGTCTTCGAGGTAGCAGAAGTCGGCGACCGCCCAGGTCGAACGATGCAACAGCGCATGCACCAGCCCCACCAACTCATCGCCATGCACCGCCACGGCACAGGCCATGGCTTCATTGGTATCGAGCAAGCGGCTGAAGGCAGTGCGGGTGGTGGCCTCATCCAGGCTGACTTGATAAAAGTCCTGGTAGGCCAGCCACAGTTGCAGCCATTGCTCATAGTCTTCAGGTTGCACTGCCCTGACCACGATTGCCTGTGGATCGTTACTCATCGCGTTCTCCTATCGGGAAGCCCGTTCCGGGATGGATCGGGACCCGGCAATGGTAGGTTTCCAAGGCGGCGGCGAACCGACCACTTCCAGACCACCTGGCAGGCCAATCCGCAACGGGCACTCCGTTCACAATTCGTTAAGGATTGCCTTCGTATACTCCAACGCTGCCCCCTAGCATCCGGTAACTCACCCCATGACACGCCCTGCCCCGCTGTTGCTGCTTGCCGGTCTGCTGTTCTTCGTGGCCCTGGGCAATCACGAGTTGCAAGGCTCCACCGAAGCCCGAGTGGCCGGGATTGCCATGGCCATGCACCTGGATAACGACTGGGTGGTGCCGCGCCTGTTCGGTGAGCCCTTCCTGGAAAAACCACCCCTGAGCCTATGGCTGGATGCCGGGGCGATCCGCCTGTTTGGCGCCAGCACCGGCGCGGTACGACTGGCCTCGGCGTTTGCCGGGTTGTTCAGTGTGATGCTGCTGTACGGCATGCTGCGCCGCTTCGGCCGGCCTACGTCCCTGGCGTTTGGCGCCGCGCTGGTGCTGGCGACCATGGCCAGTTACTGGAGCAACGTGCGCGGCGTGGGTGAGGATGCGTTGCTCAGCCTCGGCGTGACCCTGGCGCTGCTCGCCTTCTACCAGGCCACCCGCCCGGAGTCCCAGCCCGGCGCCAATATCGGCACATGGCTGCTGTTTACCTTGGGGATGGCCATCGCCACCTTGAGCAAAGGCGTGCTGGGCCTGGCGATGCCGGGCATTGTGATTTTTGCCTACCTGGCCTGCACCAGCCTGTTGGACAAGCGCGTGCGGCCCGGCCAATGGCTGCGCCCGGGCATGTTCACCTTACTGGCGCTGGTGCCGTTGTTTATCTGGCTGGGTTTTCTGTATCAACGGGGTGGGATGCAGGCGGTCGGTGAGGTGTTGTGGACCAACAGTGTCGGACGTTTCAGCGGCTCCTTCGTCGAAGCCGGGCATTACGAGCCGATCTACTACTACCTGGCCAAACTGCCCGAGGCCTTTTTGCCGTGGAATATCCTGGTGTACCTGGGCCTGTGGCACTTTCGCAAAAGCCTGGCGAGCAATCGTTACCTGCTGTTTTTCAGCCTGTGGCTGGTCGCGCAATTTACCCTGCTGACCTTCGCCTCGAGCAAACGCATCGTGTATCTGATGGCCCTGACCCCGGCGGCGGCGGTCCTCGCGGCCGAATATGGCGCAGTTCTGCTCAGCCGCGTGCCCGCCTATCGCCGTGGCTTGATCAGCGGCGTGTTTGCCGTGGTGATTGCCTGCTACCTGGGCGCGGCTATCTGGCATGCGCCCAAGGCCGACCGGCGTGAGTCCTTTGTACCGCTGACCCGCCAAATCCAGGCATTTCAGGCCCAAGGCCACAGGGTGGTGCTGTACCAGCCCAACGAGCGTGTGGCCGGCGCCACCGTGTTTTACACCCAGAACAACTTGCCGATCCTGCAGACGGAGGCACAACTGCGTGCCTATCTCGATGCCAGGCCGGGCAACCTGGCGTTGCTGGACCGTATCGAGCAACTGACCACCCCGGTCACCGCTCTCAAGCAGATCACCGTGGGCAGCCGACCCTACTCCTTTGTCGAACAGTAAGGCCTACCAGAGCGCCAAATCGTACGTCAGGTAGACCCGGTAGTTATCGCGGTCACTGGCATAGGTGGAACGGTAGGTGGCCTTGCGCAACTCCACGCCCAGGCCTTTGAGGGTGCTGTCCTGGATCACGTAGCGCAGGTGGGTGTCGGACTCCCACTCGCGGGCTTCGCGGCCCTTGAAGTCGCCGTTCTGGCCCTTGTAGTAACGGGTCATAAAGCTCAGGCCCGGCAGCACGGCGGCAAAATCGTAGTCATAGCGCAGCATCCAGGTTTGCTCACCGGCCTGGATAAACTTGCCGACCCCGGCGTTGCTGAACGAGTACACCGTGGACACGCTGGCATAGGGCAGCGCGGTGTCGCCACTGACCTTTTGGTAGCCCACACCCAACGCCTGCGGCCCCAGCCGATAGGTGAACAGACCACTGAACATGTCGCTGTTGACCTTGCCGTTACGCGCCTCGCCGGCCTCATTGCTGATGAAGTAGCGCAAGTCACTGGTCAGGCTCCCCGCGCCCAACGGCTGCTTATGCACCAGGCCGAGGAATTGCTGACGATAGAACTCGCGCATTTCCCCGTAGTACCAGGTGCCACTGAGCGTAGGCGTGAAGGCATAGGTGGCGCCGGCGAAATCGAAGTCGCTGCCCTTTTTGCCGCTGTAGCCCTGTGGATAAATATCCACGCTGTCGCTGGAGTTACGCAGTTTGAATTGATCCAGGTGCCCGCTGTGCAGGTACAGGTTGCGGATGCCCGTGTATTCGACCTGGGTGCCGCGAAATGTCTGGGGTAGCAGGCGCCCATCGTTATGCACCAGTACCGGGATCTTGGGCAGCAAGGTGCCGGTTTTCACCACGGCCGCGCCGATGCGCATTTTTGCGGTCACGCCGAGGCTGGAGAATTCATTGGCGGCGCGCCCATCATCGTGGACCGGCAACAAACCGGTGCCGGCGTGGGTGCGGCTGGAGTCGAGCTTGATCCCCGACAGCCCCTGGGCATCCAGGCCAAAGCCGACGGTGCCCTCGGTGTAGCCCGACTGCAGGTTGAGCAAAAAGCCTTGCGCCCATTCCTTGCGGTCCTCGCCACCGTCGCGATAACCGTCGTTGAAATAGTAATTGCGCAGGGTCAGCTTGCCATGGGAATCCTCCCAGAACCCCTGGGCCATCAGCGAAGGCGACAGACTCGCCAGCACCCCGACGGTGACCACGCCACCCCTGGTGAAAAGCTCACGCATAACTGTTTCCTCAATGCCGTATTGTCGATTTTTATGGGCAGTTGCTCCGTGTGCCAGGCTGGACGCCAGGTCACATTGGGGCGGACACTAACGGCTTGCCGAACGCCCCACAACGTTATGCGAGAAGCGCATGACGCTATGCGCAAAGCCGCCCTTCGACAGGAAATCCACGGTGAATCTCAAGCAACTCGAAGCCTTCAAGGCGATCATGTCCACCGGCTCGACCATCGGCGCAGCCACCCGTATGGGCTTGTCGCAGTCTGCGGTCAGCCGCCTGTTGAGCCAGTTGGAAGACGCCCTGGGGTTTGCCCTGTTTCTGCGCAAAAAGGGCCGGTTGATGGCCACGCCAGAGGCCGAGGAACTGCTCACCGAAGTCGCCGGCCTGGTGGACGGCATGCAGCGGATCCAGCGTCTGGCGGACGAAATGCGCGTCGGCCGCTCGCGCAAAAGCCTGCTTAAAGTCGGCGTGCCCACCAGCATGACCCAGGAATTGTTGCCGCGTATTGTTGCGGACTTTCTCAAGGACCATGACGACACCGTGGTCGAACTGCTGACCGGTTCCTACGACATGATCGAGCGCGCCGTGCTGGACCGCTCCGCCGACCTGGGTTTTGTACGCCTGCCCACCGAGATCCCCGACTTCGATATCGAGCCGGTACTGCACACCGAAGGCGTGTGCGTGATGCCGGCCGACCATCCACTGAGCCGCCACGCGTTCATCGAGGTGCAGCATCTGCGCAATGTGCCGTTGGTGATGCTGGGTCGGCAACGGGCGGTACGTACCGAGTTGAACCAGATGTTCCGCGCCGCCAACCTGACGCCCCAGGTACGGGTCGAAGTGCACTCGGTGGGCGCCGCCTGCAGCTTTGTCGCCGAAGGCCTGGGGGTGTCGATCGTCAATGGCTTGCTGGCCAGCCACTTCATGCACCTGCCGATTGTCAGCCGGCCGTTTCGCCCCGCATTGCCCTATGAATTTGGCCTGGCATTTCGTGCCGACGAGCCGCGCTCACAGTTGGTAACGGCATTTGCCGAGCACCTTAAACAGCGCCTGAATCCCATTGCGAAAATCCCGTAACCCTCTGCGCGGTCGGAGACCAGAATCCCCTCTCGGCATCCCGAGCGCTGCGTAAAACGCATACCCCAACCCGCACGACGCATAACGTTGTGGGCCTGCGCGCGATGCCCTAGTGTCCGCCCAACCAAGCGTCACTACCCACAACAATAACAGCGCACGCACCCCGCTCAGACGGGGACCGCGCCGGGGCCGCAAGCATGACCGAACCGCAGATCCTCCGTACCCCGTCGCCCACCGAGGCGGCCGCAGACAAACCCGTGCAACGCAAGCAAATCAACCCGGCGATCATTCTGCTGAGTATCGTCCTGCTCGCCGTCGCCTTCACCTACGCGGTGAATGCCGGCAAGTTCCAGCGCCAGAATGGCCTGGTGGTGCCGGGCTCGTATCAGGTGCTGGAAAAGCAGGACTCCTTCAGCCAACTGTTCTCCCTGGAACCCCGCAAGGCCGGCGACACAACGGCCCGCCCGGTATCGTTGGTGGAAGGTTTCATGGCCATTCCCCAAGGCATCGAAAAGCGTGCGGCGTTGATTTTCATGGTGCTGTTCATCGGCGGCATGTTCGGCGTGCTGAACAAGGCCGGGGTGATCGACGCCGGGCTGGAGCGCCTGCTAGGCATGACACGAGGCAATATCTACGTGCTGGTGCCGAGCCTGATGCTGGTGTTTTCCGCTGGCAGTACCTTTATGGGGTTGGCCAAGGAATTCATCCTGATCGTGCCGTTGATGGTGGCCATGGCCAACCGCCTGGGGCTGTCGAACCTGATTGGCCTGGCCATCGTCACCATCTCGGTGAAGATCGGCTACCTGGCGTCCATCTCCAACCCGGTGGCCTTGTCCGTGGCCCAGCCGATGGTCGGCCTGCCGATCTTCAGCGGCTTGAGCATGCGCGTCGCGGCCTATTGCACCTTCCTGTTGGTGGGTATCGCGTTTGTGCTGTGGAGCATTCGCAAGCACGGCTTTGATGCCAGCGCGCAGATCACCTTCGAAAGCAAACCCCTGCCGATTCGCCACCTGCTGAACCTGCTGGTGCTGGGCGGTGGCATCGGCTTCCTGGTGTATGCCTCGAACCGCTGGGGCTGGAAATACCATGAGCTGTCGGCGTTCTACCTGCTGCTGACCGTGGCCTTCGCTTTGATCGCCGGCCTGGCCGCGAGCACTGCCGCCAGCGCGTTTGTCGATGGGATGAAGAAGGTGCTGATCGCCGGCGTCCTGATCGGCCTGGCGACCGCCGTGGAAATCATCCTCAGCACCGGCCAGGTGCTGGACACCATCGTCAACAGCCTGGCCAACCTGGTGGGCGACCACGGGCCGGTGGTCTCGGCCTACGGCATGTTCTTCGCGCAACTGGGGCTGGACGTGCTGATCCCCTCCACCTCCGGCCAGGCCGCGGTGACCATGCCGATCTTCGGGCCACTGGGCCAGTTGTCCGGGGTCAGCCCGCAAACCACGGTGTTTGCCTTTTTGATGGGCAACGGCCTGACCAACATGATCACCCCGACCTCCAGCGGTCTGCTGGTGCTGCTGGCCACCGCCAACGTCGGCTGGGGCCAATGGGCGCGCTACATCCTGCCGCTGTTCCTGATCTATGCGGTACTGGCGATGGTGCTGCTGGCCATTGCCGTGCAAACCGGATACTGAGTCGATGAGTGTTTTACCTATGCAAACCCTGCACAACCAGATGATCGCCATGCGCGACGGCATCCACCTGGCCACCGATATCTACCTGCCGGCGGGCGGCGAAGGGCCGTATCCGGTGGTGATCGAACGTACGCCCTATGACAAGTGCAAACCGTCGCGCTCGGAAAAACAGCTCGACGGCCAGCACATCTCCCGCGAGCAAATGGCGGCGCGTTTTACCGCCCAGGGGTTTGTCGCGATCTTCCAGGATTGTCGCGGGCGCTACGCCTCCGAAGGGGTGTTCACCAAGTACACCGCCGAGGGCGAAGACGGTTTCGACACCCTGGCCTGGATCGTTCGCCAGCCATGGTGCAACGGCAAGATCGGCAGCATGGGCCTGTCCTACGCGGCCCACACCCAACTGGCGATGGCCTGCCTGCATCCGCCGGGCCTGAGCAGCATGGTGCTCGACAGCGGCGGCTTCGCCAACGCCTACCAATGCGGGATTCGCCAGGGCGGTGCGTTTGAACTCAAGCAGGCCACCTGGGCGTTTCGCCAGGCCAAAGAAAGCCCGCTCGCCCTGGCCGACCCGCAGGTGCGCCAGGCGCTGGAAGACGAAGACATCCATGAATGGTTCCGCCGCATGCCCTGGCAGGCGGGCCAATCGCCGTTGCGTCATGTGCCCGAGTACGAAGCCTATCTGCTGGAGCAGTGGGCCCAGGGCACCTTCGGCCCCTACTGGCAGAAATCGGGGATTTATGCCGAAGGTCACTACGGGCGCTTGCCGGATATTCCGGTGCTGTTCATGTCCAGTTGGTACGACGCTTATGTCAGCTCGACCCTGGCCAACTACACCGCCTTCAACCGCGCCAGCAGCGCGCCGCAACGATTGATCATGGGGCCGTGGTTGCACGGTGACCGCAATATCAGCCATAGCGGCGATGTGGAGTTCGGCGCCCAGGCCGTGTTTGACGGCCAGGTGGCGCAGGATTGGTTGAGTTGCCGCCTGCAATGGTTCGAGCAATCCCTCAAGCCCGGGACGCAGCCACCGGCAGCCCAGGTGCAGGTGTTCTTGATGGGCGGTGGCAGCGGTTTGCCGGATGAGCAGGGGCGCCTGCAACACGGCGGTCGCTGGCTGCAGGGCGAACAATGGCCGCTGCCTGGCACCCAGTCGCTGACCTTGTACCTGGATGCGCAACGGCAATTGACCGAGGTTGCGCCCAGCGCTGACGAAGCTGTGTTGGGTTACTACGCCGACCCAGCCAACCCAGTGCCGACCGTGGGCGGTGCGTTGACATCCGGCGCGCCGATTTTTGTCGGCGGCGCCTTCGACCAGCGCGAACGCCCGGACTTTTTTGGCACCCGGGGTGACAATCGCCCCCTGTGCGAGCGCGACGATGTGCTGAGCTTTCAGACTGCGCCCCTGAGCGAAGACCTGATCGTCGCCGGGACGGTGCAGATCGAGCTGTGGATCGACAGCGACGCGCCGGACACCGACTTCACCGCCAAGCTGGTGGATGTCTACCCGCCGAGCGCCGCTTACCCGGAAGGCTTTGCGATGAACATCACCGACGGCATCCGCCGCTGCCGCTATCGTGACGATTGGGAGCAGCCCAGACCGCTGACACCCGGTGAGCGGGTGAAGGTGAACATCGAGCCATTTGCCACCTGCAATCTGTTCAAACAGGGCCATCGCCTGCGCTTGGACATTTCCAGTAGCAATTTCCCGCGCTTCGACGTCAACCCCAACAGCGGCGAGAACGAGGGCCAGGCCAGCCATCCGCGCATTGCGCACAATCGCCTGCACCTGAGCCGGGATGCGGCGTCGTGCCTGGTCCTGAGCATCCTGCCAAAAAGCTGATCCCCCTATCCCCCTGACCAGCGGCCGTGTTGTGGCCAGCGGCCGTGTTGTGCCGAGCGGGCTTGTTGTGGCGAGCGGGCTTGCCCGCGTTGGACTGCGCAGCAGTCCCCTCTCCTGGGGAGGGCGCTACGCCCCCCCCAACGCGGGCAAGCCCGCTCGCCACAAAGGGAAGTCAGCTTTTTAAAAGTGACCACTCATCCACGAATCCCACATTGATTAAAAAACCGTTTCAGCTCTCGCCCTGCCTGCCGATATCCCCAGACTATCCATCGGCTGGGCGACCTTCCAGCAACTGATGTACACGCAATCTGTTCCTGGAGGAATTCGATGAATACATGGTTTGGCAACATCAGCGTCAACTTGAAACTGGGCCTGGGCTTTGGCCTGGTGCTCGTGCTCACCTCGATCCTCGCACTCACCGGCTGGACCAGCCTGGGCAGCCTGATCGACCGCAGCAACTGGATGAGCGACATCACCCAGCTCAATTCATCGCTGACCAAACTGCGCATCGTGCGCCTGCAGTACATGCTCGCCAACGGCGACGAAGCCGTGGCGCAGAATGTGCAGACCACCCTCGACAGTTTTGCCGCGCAGCAGCAACAGTTGGTCAACAGCTTCAAGAGCCCGGAAAACCTCAAGCTGCTCAACGAGCAGAAAGACACCATCACCGCCTACCGGCAGTCGCTGAACAAAATGCGCGAGGCCTACCGCAACGGGAACGCCGCACGCCAGACCATGGGCGAACGCGCCGACGCAGCCGGCCTGGTGATTGCAGCCCTGGACCGCAGCGTGCGGCAGATGCCTGAAAGCAGTGAGCGCTTCGCCCAGTACGAAGCCGTCAACCACGCCAAGGAAGAGTTCCAGGTGGCGCGCTATGAAGTGCGCGGCTACACCGGCAACGTCAACCCAGACACCGAAGCCCGTGCAGAAGCGCAAATCGAATCGGCGATCAATGGCCTCAAAGGCTTGAAGAACGTGTTCGGTGAAGCCCAGCAAACCGAGCTGGCCGCCCTGGAAAACGCCCTGGGCGCCTACCGCACTGCGCTGCAGGCGTATAAAGCCGCCAACGCCAATATCGTTCTCGCCCGCCAGGAAATGACTGTGCAGGGCGCCGATATCGTGTCGCGCAGCGAAGCACTGTATGACATCCAACTGCAACGCCGCGACGCCGAAAGCGTCCAGGCCCGCAGCCTGCAACTGATCAGCACCGTGCTCGCGCTGTTGGTGGGGATTATCGCCGCGCTGGTCATCACCCGGCAGATCACCCGCCCGCTGCAGGAAACCCTGGCGGTGGTCGAGCGCATCGCTTCCGGCGACCTGAGCCACAACATCCAGGTGACCCGTCGCGATGAGCTGGGCGTGCTGCAACAAGGCATCCAGCGCATGGGCAGCACCTTGCGCGAGCTGATTTCCGGTATCCGCGACGGCGTCACGCAGATCGCCAGCGCTGCCGAAGAGCTGTCGGCCGTGACCGAGCAGACCAGCGCCGGGGTCAACAGCCAGAAGATCGAGACCGATCAGGTGGCCACCGCGATGCATGAGATGACCGCCACCGTGCAGGAAGTGGCGCGCAACGCCGAACAGGCTTCCCAGGCCGCATCCACCGCCGATGGCCAGGCCCGCGAAGGCGACAAGGTGGTGGCCGAAGCCATCGCCCAGATCGAACGCCTGGCCGACGAAGTGGCGCGTTCCACCGACGCCATGGCGCACCTGCAACAAGAGAGCAACAAGATCGGCAGTGTGATGGACGTGATCAAGGCCGTGGCCGAACAGACCAACCTGCTGGCGCTCAACGCCGCCATCGAAGCCGCACGTGCCGGTGAAGCCGGCCGCGGGTTTGCCGTGGTCGCCGACGAGGTCCGCGGCCTGGCCCAGCGCACGCAGAAGTCCACCGAAGAAATCGAAGGCCTGGTCGCCGGTTTGCAGAACGGCACCCAGCAAGTGGCCACGGTGATGAACAACAGCCGCAGCCTGACCGACAGCAGCGTCGAACTGACCCGCAAGGCCGGCGTCTCCCTGGAGAACATCACCCGCACGGTGTCGAACATCCAGTCGATGAACCAACAGATCGCCGCCGCCGCCGAACAGCAAAGCGCCGTGGCCGAAGAAATCAGCCGCAGCATCGTCAATGTGCGTGATGTGTCGGAGCAGACCGCAACGGCCAGCGACGAGACCGCCAAGTCCAGCGTCGAACTGGCACGACTGGGCAGCCAGTTGCAGCAGATGGTCAGCCATTTCCGGGTGTAAACAAAAAGCCGCCCCGGCCGAAACCGGGGCGGCTCCACTTCTCAGGCCTTGACGGTCATCGAAGCTGTCTCGCAGGAATCGCCAGACGTGCTAAACACGCAGGCCATTCACCACGAGGTGTGACAAACAGCGGCTGATGCCCTGCCATTTGTCGATCAGGCCTGGCCTTCCTCGACAAACACCAGCCGATTACCAAACGGATCCTTGATGCTCATCTCCCGCGAGCCCCAGGGTGTTTCCTCGACGCCCGGCTTGGCAAAGCGATAATTCTTGGCCTGCAATTGCTGCTGGAACCCATCCACCCCTGGTGCCTGGATCCGCACCGCCGCGCCCGGCGAGGCGTCGCCATGGTGCTCGGATAGATGCAGCACGCACTCGCCCAGCGACACTTGCAGGTACAACGGAAAATTCGCTTCGAACCGATGCTGCCAATCCACCTTGAACCCCAGGAAGTCGACGTAGAACTCCAGCGCCTTGGCCTCGTCGAAAATCCGCAGGATGGGGGTGACTTTTCCTAACTGCATAAGGCTCTCCAAATCCACAAAACATCCTGTTGTCAGGCTACCACCCTACCCCAAGGCGAGCGTGCTGTGAACGCCAGTCGAGGCAGGATTCAACCGTGGGCCCTGCCGGCGGTGCCATAGCGCTGCGCCGAAAAGAAATCGCTGGCGACCGCCTCGGTGAGGGTCATGGAGGACTCGGGCGTGCCGCTGTGCGCCCAGCCGGTCACCGCGCCACTGCTGTGCGTGATGTTGGCGGACGAGAATTTATGCAGGTAGACCTTGTCAGGGTCGATCCATTGATGGGTCAGGTTCCAGACTTTTTCCTGGATCCAGCCTTTGATCGTATCCCGGGGAAAAGGAAAGGTGTCCAGCGTGTTGGCGGCTGGCACATTAGCTTCGTCCGTATGGTCACCGACGCGCACCGAGGCAGTGAAGATGGATGGGTTACCGAAATGACTGACGCTTTCATATTGATTGTGCATACAGGCTCTCCGTAAGAAGTCCCGTCCATCTTAGATAGCGCTCCCACAGCCACAACCTGCGTTTTGTAAGCCCTCATTGAGCACAATCTGACACACCTCATGGCTGTCACACCTGGGCAAAACCCCGCCGCAAATCACCACTGCGCGCCAGGAAGCGCCCCGCCCGCTGGCCGTTCGCCTGCCCGTCGCAGTAGCTCAACACACCATTGACCCACACCCCATCAATGCCCTCAGCGGCACGTTGCGGGTCCTTGAAGTCCGCCACATCCCTTACCCGCAACGGGTCGAACAGCACCAGGTCGGCCCAATGCCCCTCGCGGATTTCCCCGCGCTCGGCCAGGCCAAAGCGCGCGGCCGACAAGCCGGTCATTTTGTGTACCGCTGTGTGCAGCGGGAAAAGTCCCAGGTCACGACTGAAATGTCCGAGTACCCGCGGGAATGCGCCCCACAAGCGCGGATGGGGGAACGGGTCTTCCGGCAAGCCGTCGGAGCCCACCATCGACAGCGGATGGGCAAGGATGCGTTGCACATCGGCCTCATCCATTCCGTAGTACACCGCCCCCGCCGGTTGCAGGCGACGGGCAGCGTCCAGCAGGGATACACCCCACTCGGCGGCGATGTCCTGCAAGTCACGCCCGCCCACTTCCGGGTGCGGCGTGGACCAGGTGATGGTGATGCGGAAGGCATCGGTGACTTGCTTGAGGTCCAGGGTCGAGGAACTGGCGGCATAGGGATAACAATCGCAGCCCACCGGATGGGTCTTCGCCGCCTGCTCCAGGGACGCCAGCAATTGCGGGCTGCGCCCCCAGTTGCCGGCGCCGGCACATTTGAGGTGGGAAATAATCACCGGTGCCTGGGCATGGCGGCCGATCAGAAACGCCTCGTCCATGGCCTCCAGCACCGGTTCGAATTCACTGCGCAGATGGGTGGTGTACACCGCGCCAAACGCCGTCAGTTCTTCACTCAATTGCAGCACTTCGTCGGTGTCGGCGTTGAACGCGCTGGCGTAGGCCAGGCCGGTGGACAAGCCGAGGGCGCCCGCTGCGAGGCTTTCCTGCAGTTGCTCGCGCATCGCCGCGATTTCGGTGGCGGTAGCGGTGCGGTGCAGGTCGTCCATATGGTTACTGCGCAAAGCGGTATGGCCAATCAATGCCGCGACGTTGAGGGCCGGGTGAGCGTTTTCCACCGCCGCGCGGTAATCGATGAAACGCGGATAGGCAAACGCCTCGGCATTGCCCAGCAGGTTCATCGGGTCTGGCGGATCGCCACGCAGGCTGACCGGCGAGGCGCTGATGCCGCAGTTGCCGACGATCACCGTGGTCACGCCCTGGCTGAGCTTGGGCAGCATCTGCGGCTGGCGGATCACCACCGTGTCATCGTGGGTGTGGACGTCGATAAAACCCGGCGCCAGTACACGGCCATCGGCTTGGATCTCATGCTCGCCCTGGGCCGCCGACAAGTCGCCGATCTTCTCGATACGCCCCGCGCGCAGCCCCACGTCAGCGAGATACCCCGGCGTGTTGCTGCCATCAATGATCAGCGCCTGGCGAATCAGCGTGTGGTACTTCATCTCAATCTCCCAGCGGCAGGCTGTCAGGGCCGCCGCGATAGTCGTCCAGGGCCAGCTTGATCCGGCGCAGGCGCTCCTGATTGTCGTCCGGCATAGCCAGGGCCAGTTCAGTGGCGAGCAAATCAATGGCCAGCAGCATGCCGTAGCGCGCCGCCGTGGGTTTGTAGATAAAACTGGTTTCGGCCGGTTGCAGCGGCAGCAGCACGTCGGCCAACTGCGCCAGCGGCGAGTCGGCCAGGGTGATGGCGACAATCCGTGCGCCGTAGTTGCGGGCCAGTTCCACCACGCCCAGCAACTCGGGCGTGAGGCCGGTCAGGGAGCAGACAATCAGGGCGTGCTCGGCACTCAATGTGGCGGCCGTGACCCGCATCATCACCGGATCGCGGCAGGCAGCAATCGAATAGCCCAGGCGCACCAGACGCACTTGCAACTCTTCGCTGCACAGGCTCGACGGGCCGCCCATGCCAAAGGCGTGGATCATCCGCGCCTTGCCCAGCAGGTTCACCGCATCGACAAAACCAGCCTGATTGAAGCCGGACAGGTGCTGGCGCAGCGTCCCTTCGATATCGCCGAGGATCTGCCGATGAAATGCCGACTGCTCTGGCAACCCCGCCGGGTCGAGAAAACGACTGCCCACACCGCTGGCCTGGGCCAGTTGCAGGCGCAGGTCGCGCAAGTCACGGCAGCCGACGCTGCGGGCAAAGCGCGACAAGGTCGCGGTGCTGACCTCGGCCCGCTGGGACAACTCTTCCAGGCTGGCGGATGCGGCAAAACCCACATCATCGAGCATCAGCCGGGCGATACGCCCTTCGCCAGCGCTGAAGGAATCCTGGCGGGCGCGGATCTGGTAGAGGATGTCCATGGGGTCTCCGGGTTACAGGATGAGGCTCATAAAACAAGAGACAGGCCGTAGGTCAGACCGAAGGCAACCAGCGAAATCAAAGTCTCCAGCACGGTCCAGGTCTTGAAGGTCTGGATCACCGTCATATTGAAGTATTCCTTGATCAGCCAGAAGCCGCCGTCGTTGACGTGGGAAAAGATCACCGAACCGGCACCGGTCGCCAGCACCAGCAATTCCGGGTGTGGATAACCCAGGCCCAGGGCCACCGGGGCGACAACGCCCGACGCGGTGGTCATGGCCACGGTGGCCGAGCCGGTGGCGATGCGCATCAGCGCGGCAAACAACCAGCCCATCACCAGTGGCGACAGGTTGAAGGCGTTGGCCATGCCGAGGATTTCATGGGTCACGCCGGCGTCCACCAGGATCCGGTTCAAGCCGCCGCCCGCGCCCACCAGCAGGGTGATACTGGCGGTCGGCGCCAGGCACTCGTTGGTGAACTTGAGGATCGACTCGCGGTTGAAGCCCTGGGCCAGGCCCAGGGTCCAGAAGCTGACCAGGGTCGCCAACAGCAAGGCGATCACCGAGTTCCCGATAAACAACAGGAACTGGTTGAAGCCGCTGCCGGGCGTGGAGATCAGGTTGGCCCAACCGCCGATCATCATCAGCACCACTGGCAACAGGATGGTGCCCATGGTCAGGCCGAAGCTAGGCAGGCGGGTGCGCGGTTCGCGCTCGATAAACTGGCGTTCCAGCGGGTTTTCGGCGGGCAGGTGGATGCGCGGCACGATGAACTTGGCGTACACCGGGCCGGCGATGATCGCGGTGGGGATGCCGATCAAAATCGCATACAACACGGTTTGCCCGACCGAGGCGTTATACGCCAGCACCGCCATCATTGCCGCCGGGTGTGGCGGCACCAGGGCATGCACCACCGACAGGCCGGCGACCATCGGCAAACCGACCATCAGGATCGACACGCCCACGCGCCGGGCCACGGTAAAGGCAATCGGCACCAGCAATACAAAACCGACCTCGAAAAACAGCGGCAGCCCCACCAGGAAGGCAATGCACACCATGGCCCAGTGGGCATTGCGCTCGCCGAAACGGTTGATCAGGGTGCGCGCCACCTGCTCGGCGCCGCCGGACTCGGCCATCATCTTGCCGAGCATGGTGCCCAGGGCCACCACCAGCGCGATATGCCCCAGGGTCTTGCCAACCCCCGCCTCGTAGGAACCCATGATCGTATCCGCCGGCATCCCGGCCAGCAGCGCCAGGCCGATGGACACCAGGGTGATGACGATAAACGGGTTGAGCCGGTAACGTGCAATCAGCACGATCAATGCAATGATGGCGATGGCAGCGTATGCCAACAGCCAGACGCCCGGTGATGCGGCCATGCGGTACTCCTCGGAAAGGGTCACGTCGAATTGGTTGTGAAACTCATAAATCATTACCGAGGAGCATTTTCAAATTTTATGAAAGTAATTTTCGCCCACAGATAAGCGCTGTCGCTTTGGGACATGCCCGCAGACTCAGGATGAAAATCAGGGGATCGTTCTTACATGCAGGCCGGGCCCAATGCGGGAAACTCAACGGCCACTGTCCGGTCTCAGATTGCACACCGAATCATCCTCAGGAAGCCCGTCATGAACCGTAGAACCCTTACCCTCAGCGCGTTACTGCTGGCCTTGTCCGGCACCGCAACGGCCGCCGACAGCAGCCCGGCCCTGCAAAAGTGCCTGGACGCCGCCAACACCACGGCCGCGATGGTCGGCTGCAACGCCCAGGAAACCAAGGTGCAGGACAAGCGCCTGAACAGCGCCTACCAAACCGCACTGCAGGCCCAGCAAGGCCCGCGCAAGCAGCAACTGCAAGATGTACAGCGCCTGTGGATCAAATACCGGGATGCCAATTGCGCCTTCGCCGGCTCCGCGACCGGCGGCAGCATTGATCAAGTCAACGGCTCGGGTTGTGTGCTGGACATGACCCGGACCCGCGCCGATGAACTGGAAAACCTCGTCGGCCCATAACCCCCCTCGCCTACACCAGCAGGATCAGTCGTGCTGCACTCGCGCGCGCTTGAGCAGCTTCTTGCAGCGCTCCGACAAATGCAGCACCCGCAGGTGCTTGCCGGCCTTGCTGTAGCGTTCGCGCAGGGTCATCAGCGCGGCAATCGCTGAATAGTCGACAAAACTCAGGTGACGGCAATCCAGCGTTACCTGGGCCGGATCGTTGGCCGGGTCGAACTGGTTCAGAAAGGGTGTGGTCGAGGCAAAGAACAGGGTGCCGTGCAGCCGGTAGAGCTTGCTGCCATCGGCCTCCAGATGTTCATCGGCGTACAACTCCCGCGCCTGCTGCCAGGCAAAGTTGAGCGCGGCAATCACAATCCCGCACAGCACCGCCGTGGCCAGGTCGGTGAACACCGTGATCACCGTCACCGCGATGATCACCAGCACATCATTGAGCGGCACTTTGTTGATCACCCGCAGCGACGCCCAGGCAAAGGTCTGCTGGGACACCACAAACATCACCCCCACCAGCGCCGCCAGGGGAATGCGCTCGATCAGCGGCGATAGGAACAAAATAAACAGCAGGATCATCACCCCGGCAAACACCCCGGAGAAACGCCCGCGCCCGCCCGAGCTGAGGTTGATCACCGTCTGCCCGATCATCGCGCAGCCGCCCATGCCGCCAAACACCCCGCTGACCATATTCGCCGCGCCCAGGGCCACGCTTTCGCGGTCGGGGTAACCACGGGTCTCGGTGATTTCGTCGGTGAGGTTGAGGGTCAACAGGGTTTCCAGCAGCCCGACCATGGCCATCAGGAAAGCGTAAGGCGCGATGATGCCCAGGGTTTCCAGGGTCCAGGGGATCTGCGGCAGGGCAAAAGTCGGCAGGCCGCCGGCGATATGGGCCATATCGCCCAGCGTGCGGGTGGGCAAGCCCAGCAGGTACACCGCCAGCCCCACACCTAGAATCGCCACCAGCGCCGGCGGCACCGCGCGGGTCAGGCGGGGCAGCAGGTAGACGATGGCCATGGTCGCCACCACCAACCCCGTCATCACATACAACGGCGTGCCGCTGAGCCAGGTCTCACCGCTCTTGAAATGCTCCAGTTGCGCCAGGGCGATGATGATCGCCAGGCCGTTGACGAAACCGAGCATCACCGGGTGCGGCACCATGCGCACCAGCTTGCCCAGGCGCAGCAGGCCGAAGGCAATCATGATCAGGCCGCCGAGCAACACCGTCGCCAGCAGGTACTCCACGCCGTGTTGCACCACCAGCGCGACGATCACCACCGCCATCGACCCCGCCGCCCCCGAGACCATCCCCGGCCGGCCGCCGAACAACGCGGTCAGGGTGCAGATGATAAAGGCGCCATACAGGCCCATCAGCGGGTTGAGGTGGGCCACCAGGGCAAAGGCGATGCATTCGGGCAGCAAGGCAAAAGACGTGGTGAGTCCGGCCAGGGCGTCAGCGCGCAGACGAGAGAGTTTCATAGGTTTACCGGGGGCGTTGCAGGAAATGAGGGGGCGATGGTACGGAAAACCACCACCCGGGACCAGTAGGAGCCGGTCAACAGGCGTAGCGCGCGAGCTTTGCCTGGATAAAGTCCAAAAAGCACTGGATACGCAGGGCCAACTGCGAGTTGCGGTAATACACCGCGTTGATCGGTTGGCGATAACCACTGTTGAACGGCGCCAGGATCGACTGCAGGCGGCCGGCGTTGATGTCTTCGATGGTCATGAAGTGCGACAGGCAGGCAATCCCCTGCCCCTCCAACGCCAGTTGGCGCAGGGTTTCCCCGCTGGACGCGGCAATGCCCGGCTCGATCTGCCAGCGGTCGCCCTGCACATGGCGCAACGGCCAGTGGTTGAGGGTTTCGGTCTGGGTAAAGCCGAGCAAGGTGTGATTGGCCAGGTCCGCCACTGTGGTTGGCGTGCCGTGCTGCTCAAGGTACGCCGGGCTGGCGAGGATATGCAGCGGGCTGCAGCCCAGGGAGCGAGCATGCAGGGTCGAGTCCGCCAGGGCACCGATGCGGATAGCAATGTCGGTGCTCTGTTCCAGCAAGTCGATGATCAGGTCGTTGCTGTTGAGCTCCAGCTGGATATCCGGGTACAGACGGCGGAACTCGGCGACGTACGGCACGATGGCATGCAGCATGAACGGCGAGGCGGCGTTGATCCGCAAGCGCCCGGACGGGGTTTTCTGCCGTGACGACAGGCGCTCTTCCAGCTCGTCCATCTGCTCCAGGATCAGCTTGGCCTGCTCGAAGAAGTACTTGCCCTCTTCGGTCAGGTCCATGCGCCGCGTGGTGCGGTTGATCAGGGTGGTGTCGAGCTTGGCTTCGAGCCGCGACAAAGTGCGGCTGACCGCCGAAGGCGTCTGCCCGACTTGTTCGGCGGCAGCGGAAATCGAACCGCATTCAATCACGCAGACGAAGATCTGGAGCTCATCGGATCGGGCTTTCAACGTGAATCCTCGTGAATACGGCTGCGTGGATACTAGCCGTATTACAGCGTCAGGTTAAACACCTGGGCCAGATGCTGCTCATAGCGCAGCACATCAGCCTCGATGGAGGGGCGCTTCATCACGTCCACACACAGGAACGTCGGCAGACCACTCATACCGAGGAACTGGTTGGCCTTGTGGAACGGGAAGTACACCGCATCCACGCCCTTGGCTTCGAAGAAGTCGCTCGGGTCATCGAATGCTGCCTGTGGTGCATTCCAGGTCAGCGACAACATGTACTGCTTGCCCTGGATCAGGCCGCCGCTGCCGTACTTCTGCGACGCGTCGGAACGGGTGCGGCCATCGCTGGCGTACAGGCTGCCGTGGCCTTCGGTGAAGACTTCGTCGATGTACTTCTTGACGATCCATGGGGCGCCCATCCACCAGCCGGGCATCTGGTAGATGATCACGTCGGCCCAGAGGAACTTGGCGACTTCTTCGGCCACGTCGTAGCCGGCGTCGATATGGGTGACTTTCACGTCAAGCCCACCCCGGTCCAGCACGGCCAGCGCCGCATCATGCAGGGTGTTGTTGTAGCGGCCATCGGAGTGGGCGAATTTCTTGCCGCCGTTGAGCAACAGAACTTTTTTCATGGGGTTGTACCTGAAGGTTGAAAATGGATGAGCGCAGGCTACGGGCAACCCCTCGGGTGAGTAAGCCACGGACCGGCAAAACACTTTTGACCCTCAGGCACGAGTAACCATCTGATTATTGCGTCAACCACCCATCAGCAGGTGCCCGCCCAGGGCCGCCATGCCCATAAAAAACACGCGCTTGAACAGCACAGCACTGATGCACTGGCGCAGCTTTTGCCCCAGCCACATGCCCAGCAGCGCCGGCACCAACGCCAGCAGCGAGGCATTCAGTTCGCCGGCACCGAGATTGCCGCGCCAGAACAGCCCGGCGGCCAGGGCCAGGGTGGACACGCTGAAGGACAGGCCCAGCGCCTGCACCAGTTGGTCACGGTGCAAGCCCAGTGCTTGCAAGTAGGGCACGGCCGGGATCACGAAGACGCCGGTGGCCGAAGTGACGATCCCCGTCAGCAGACCACACAGCGGGCCCAGCCAACGCTCGCTGCCGGCGGGCACCCGCAACGTCGGCAGCAACAGCCCGCACAGCGCATACACCAGCAACGCCCCGCCCAAGGCCCGCACCACCCAGGGACCGCCGTCCATGCCCAGCCACAGCGAACCGAGCCCGGTCCCCAGAAAAATCAGCAGCAGCATGGGCCACAGGCGTTTGCTCAGTGCGCCCAAGTGCCCACCGAAGCTCAGTTGCCAGAGGTTGGTGATGGTCGAAGGAATGATCAGCAGGGCCGCAGCCTGCGCCGGCAACATAGCCAGACCGAGCAGGCCCATGGCGACGGTGGGCAGGCCCAGGCCAATCACGCCCTTGACGGTGCCGGCCAGCAGGAAGGTGCCGATCACCAGTAGGGTCAGGGCTGGGCCGAGGTGTTGGTAGAACGCGAGGAAGGTTGTCATGGGGGGGAGTTTGCGGGTTTGGCGTGGGGTTGGAAATTCGCCATATACTGAGGCAGCCTCTTGTTTTGCGTGAGGCTGAGACCGCTATCGCAGGCAAGCCAGCTCCCACATTCTGAATGTGATCACCCCTCCAAATGTGGGAGCTGGCTTGCCTGCGATAAGGCCCGTCCAGGCACCCGAGAACCCCGGCCATGCACTTTGACCTGATCGACCTGCGCCTCTACCTGCACATCCTCGACACCGGCAACATCACCGCCGGCGCCGCCCGCAGCCACCTATCCCTGGCCGCCGCCAGTGCGCGCATTCGCGCAATGGAGGCTTCACTGGGCGTCGAGTTCCTGCAGCGCGGCCGCCGAGGCGTGACCCCGACGGCCGCCGGCAACGCCCTGGCCCGCCACGCACGCCTGCTGTTGCAACAGGCCGAACGTCTGCAACAGGAGCTGGCGGAGTACGCCAACGGCGTCAAAGGCCAGGTGCGCCTGCTGTGCAACACCACCGCCCTCAGCGAATACCTGCCGGAGTTGCTGGCGGATTTTCTCTGCACCCACCCCAACCTCGATATCGACCTGCAGGAACTGCCCAGCCTGCGCATCACCCATGCCTTGCGCCAGGGCGCGGCGGACCTGGGGATTATTTCCGATGCAGTGGACAGCCACGGCTTGCAGACCCGGCCGTTTCGCGACGACCCGTTGGTGCTGATCCTGCCGACAGGCCACCCACTGACGGCCGGCGCAGTGAGTTTTATCGACAGCCTGCCCTACGACTATGTAGGCCTGGCCGCCGACAGCGCGTTGGCGGTGTACCTGGAGGAACAGGCGCTGCACGCGGGTTTTCGCTTGCAGACCCGGGTGCGGGCCGATGGCTTTGATGGGGTGATGCGCATGGTCGCCCGTGGCGCGGGCCTGGGAATCGTGCCGCTGGCCGCGTTACAACGCTGGCCCCACGCGCAGCCATTCCAGGCCCAGCCGCTGACGGAAGACTGGGCCTGTCGCAGACTGCTGTTGTGCGCGCGTTCGTTCGAGCAATTGCCGGCTTACGCCAAGGCCTTGCTCGATGCCTTGTCCGTGCCTTTACGGAAAAACACGTAATACACCACCGAGAGAATCAGCAGGAACGGCACGCCAAACACCAGGGTCATCTTGAACGCCTCGGTGAAGTACGTGGTGATCATCACCGCGCCCATCAGCACCAGCCCCAGCAGCGTGCTGTAGGGAAACAGCCGCAGTTGGAAGGACAACTTCGGCCCGCCGTGGCGCTTGCGGTAGCGGCGGAAGAACAGGTGCGTGAGGAAGATCATGAACCAGGTGAAGATCGCGCCAAACATCGAGATGGCCATCATCAAGGTGAAGGAGCTTTCCGGGTACACCACGTTGAGCAGGGTCGCCAAGGCGATGCCCGAACTGGACAGCAACAGGGCATTGAGCGGGATCCCGCTCTTGCTCAGGGCGCCCATGGATTTTGGCGCAAAGCCGGCGCGGGACAGGCTGAACATCATGCGCGTGGTGATGTAGAGCTGGCTGTTCATGGCCGACAGCGCGGCAATCAGGATCACGAAGTTCATCACCCCGGTGGCGCCGGGAATGCCGATGGTCTGCATCACCGTGACAAACGGGCTCTGGCTCTGCCCGGATTGGTTCCACGGCACGATGGCCAGCATCAGCGCCAGGGTCAGCAGGTAGAACACCACCAGCCGCACAATCGTCGCGCGGAAGGCTTTTTTCACCGCCTGCTCCGGGTCGGCCGCTTCACCCGCCGCCACCGCGATCATCTCCACGCTCAGGTAGCTGAAGATCGACACAATCACCGCGATCCACATGCCACTCAGGCCATTGGGGAAAAACCCGCCGTGGGCCGTGTAGTTCTGCACCCCGTAATCCGGGTTGCCAGAGCCGAACACCACATACACCGCGAGGATGATAAAGCCGACAATCGCGCTGATCTTGATCGTCGAAAACCAGTATTCGAAGTTGCCGAAGGTCTTGACGCTGATGGCGTTAAGCACGATCAGCACGCTGGAGAACGAGACGATCCACACCCATTCCGGCACGTTGGCGAACCAGTACTTCATGTACATCGCCACCGCGGTGACCTCGGCGCCCACAGCCAGCACAATCGCCGCCCAATAGGCATAGCGCACCAGGAACCCGGCCAGGGGGCTGATATAGAACTCGGCATAGGCGCCAAAAGAGCCGGAGGTGGAATGGGCCACCGTCATTTCCGCCAGGCAGCCCATCAACAGCAGGGTGATCAACGCGCCGATGGCGTAGCTGACCAGCACGCTGGGCCCGGCATAGCCGATGGCATAGGCGCTGCCCATAAACAGCCCGGTGCCAATGGCGCCACCGATGGCGATCATGCTCATCTGCCCGGAAGTGAGCTGGCGCCGCAGGCCCAGTTCGCGGTTGGTGATTGCTGCAAAGCCGTTGTCTGGCGTGGTCACGTGCGTGCCCCTTTATTATTGTGATTGCACTTTTTTGGCCGATATCCATCTCGATGGGAACACTGTCCCCCTGTGGGAGCGGGCTTGCTCGCGATAGCGGTGGGTCAGTCACCAGATTCTTTGACTGACCCACCGCTATCGCGAGCAAGCCCGCTCCCACATTGGGTTCGGTGTTTACTCAGGTGACACTGTGGCGCACTTTGAATTGCGGCTGGTCCCAGGATTTCTCATCGAGGATTTCGCCAAGGATTTCTACCGCATCCCACACCTCGGTGAAGCTGGTGTATAGCGGGGTGAAGCCAAAGCGCATGATCTTCGGCTCACGGTAATCACCGATCACGCCACGGGCGATCAGGGCCTGGACGATGGCGTAGCCTTCGGGGTGTTCAAAGCTCACATGACTGCCGCGCTTGGCATGCTCGAGCGGGGTGATCAACGTCAGGTCATGGGCCGCGCAGCGGCTTTGTACCAGCTCGATAAACAGGTCGGTGAGCGCCAGGGATTTGCGGCGCAGGCTGGCCATGTCGGTCTGGGCGAAGATATCCAGCCCGCACTCGACCATCGCCAGCGAGGTGATCGGCTGGGTGCCGCACAGGTAGCGGGTGATGCCCTTGCCGGCCACGTAGTTGGACTCCATGGCGAACTGGCGGCTATGGCCGAACCAGCCCGACAACGGCTGCGTCACCAACTCCACCAGCGCCGGGTTGACCCAGACAAACGCCTGGGAACCTGGGCCGCCGTTGAGGTATTTGTAGGTGCAGCCAATGGCGTAGTCGGCGCCGGCCTGGTGCAGGTCAATCGGCACCGCGCCCGCCGAGTGCGCCAGGTCCCAGATCGCCAGCGCGCCGCACTCATGGCTCAGGGCGGTCAGCGCTTGCATGTCGTGCATGTAGCCGGTCTTGTAGTTGACGTGGGTGATCATCACCACGGCAGTGTCCTGGTCGATGGCCGCCGGCAGTTCGTCGGGGCTGTTCACCAGGCGCAGGCTGTAGCCCTGTTGCAGCAGCGCCGCCAGGCCTTCGGCGATGTACAGGTCGGTGGGGAAGTTGCTTGCCTCGCTGACAATCACCTTGCGCTGCGGCTGGCGTTGGCGCTGCACGCTCAAGGCGGCGCTGAGCACCTTGAACAGGTTGATCGAGGTGGTATCGGTAATCACCACTTCAGCCTCACCCGCGCCGATCAGCGGCGCCAGGCGGTTGCCCAGGCGCTGGGACAGGTCGGCCCAGCCGGCGCTGTTCCAGCTGCGGATCAACCCATTGCCCCACTCCTCGGCAATCACCGCTTGTGCCCGCGCAAGCGCCGCCACCGGACGTGCGCCGAGGGAGTTGCCATCGAGGTAGATCACCCCTTCCGGCAGGGCGAATTGATCGCGCAGGGGCGCCAGCGGGTCTTGGGCGTCGAGGGTCTGGCAATGAGTTCGGCTGGTCATGGAAAGTCCTGTTTTTATAGATGACGATGGACCAAATAATGAACGAAGATTTGCAGAATTTTCGTGCAAAGTGCGCTACAACTGGCTTAATAAGCTGTAGGAAATTCGAATTTAACCTCTAAATACGCGGATTAATTCTAAGCATGATTCTCGACGCCACCGACCTGCGCCTCCTGCATTTCCTGCAACAGGATGGCCGTATCAGCAACCAGGAACTGGCGGAGAAAGTCGCCCTGTCGCCGTCCGCCTGCCTGCGCCGCTTGCGCCTGCTGGAGAGTGAGGGGGTGATCAGCGGGTATCGCGCGGTGCTCAATGCCGAGCAATTGGGGATCGAGCTGGAAGCCATCGTCCACCTGTCGTTGCGCCAGGACATGGAGGACTGGCACGAGACCTTTATCAAGAAGGTCCAGGGCTGGCCGGAAGTGGCCAGTGCCTATGTGATCACCGGCGCCAGCAACTACGTGCTGCGGGTGCAGGCGCGCAACCTCAAGCACTTTTCCGACTTTATCGTGAACCACCTCAACCGCACGGCGGGGGTGATGGATATCCGTTCGGAGATCGTGTTGCAGAAGATCAAGGACCGGGATGAGGTGCTGGACCTGGTCGTACGCAAATAGGCAAAGCACTGCTGATCAACTGTGGGCGCTGGCTTTTGTGGGAGCCGGGCTTGCCCGCGATACAGACCCCTCGGTTTATCTGCACTACCGAGGCGAGGCTATCGCAGGCAAGCCAGCTCCCACAAAAGCCAGCGCCCACATTTTTGACCGTATTCAGTCTTCGAGGGCGCGCACGCGTTGCATGCGTTTTTGCTCGACCGGTGCCACCGCCGGCTGCAACTCGAAGTCAAAGTCGATCTGCGCAAACTTGCCCTCCACGCCAAACTCCCGCGCCAGTTGCGGGTCTTCGCTGAAGCGAATTTCGGCAATCAGCTCATCCCGAGTGGCGTAGGCAAAGTCATCATGCAGGTACGGATCATCCGACAGGTTGATCTGCGTGGTCAGGTGCCGATGCCCCGGTGCCGAGATAAAGAAGTGGATATGCGCTGGCCGCTGGCCGTGACGCCCCAGTTGATCGAGCAACTGCTGGGTCGGGCCGGTCGGTGGGCAGCCGTAGCCTGACGGCACGATGCTACGGAAACGATAATTGCCCTGGGCATCGGTCTCGATCCGGCGACGCAGGTTGAACTCCGATTGCGATGGGTCGAACCAGGAGTAAGTGCCGCCGGTATTGGCCTGCCACACATCCACAATCGCCCCGGCCAACGGCTTGCCGTTGATGTCGCGCACTTGCCCGCGCATAAACAGCGGCACGGCCGCATCCAGGCCATCGTCCAGGCGTGCTTCGTATTTGGACAGCGGCGCACCCGCCACGTACAGCGGCCCTTCGATGGTGCGCGGGGTGCCGCCGGATTTGCCGGCTTCCTCGTCGGCGGCGTCCATCAACAGGTCCAGGTAATGCTCCAGGCCCAGGCCTGCGGCCAGCAGCCCGGCTTCCTGGTTTTTGCCCAGTTCGTTGAGGTAGTTGACCGCCTTCCAGAACTCTTCCGGGGTCACTTCCAGGTCTTCGATGATATTCACCGTATCGCGCAGGATCCGGTAGATCAGCGCCTTGGCCCGTGGGTTGCCGGCGTCATTGAGGTTGCCGCTGGCTTCTTCGAGGAAGCGCTGGGCGTGGGCAGTCTGGGACAGTCGAATGGACATGGTGCAATCCTCATCTTGTAATTATTAGGGGGCTAGACAGGCTCAGCGGTCATCCTCATGGATCGACGACGGATGCCGGCACAGGGCATTCACTTCAATAGCCATGTAGGGATAGAGCGGCAGTTGCATCAGCAGGTCATGCAGTTCCTGCACGCTGTCGACATCGAACACGCTGTAGTTGGCGTACAGCCCGGCGATGCGCCACAGGTGGCGCCACTTGCCTTGCGCCTGCAGGCGTTGGGCCAGGGCTTTTTCGTCGGCCTTGAGGGCCGCTGCGCGCTCGGGGTTCATATCGACAGGCAGGTTTACGGTCATCTTTACGTGGAACAACATCGCAGGCGTCCTCTTAATGTTTGTCGCGACGGAAGAACGCCAGGCGCTCCTCATCAATGGCCAGGCCCAGGCCCGGGGCGGTCGAGACATGCAGGTGGAAATCGCGATACAGCAGCGGCTCGGTAAGAATGTCTTCGGTGAGCAGCAGCGGCCCGAACAGCTCGGTGTCCCACGCCAGTTTATTGAGGGTGAGAAACGCGTGGGCCGAGGCCAGGGTGCCGATACCGCCTTCAAGCATGGTGCCGCCATACAGGCCAATACCCGCCGCCTCGGCAATCGCCGCCGTGCGCAGTACGGCGCGCGGGCCGCCGTTTTTCGCGATCTTCAAGGCGAACACCGAGGCCGCGCCTTCGCGGGCCAGGTTGAAGGCATCTTCGACACACTCGATGGACTCGTCGGCCATGATCGGCGCCGGGCTCGAGAGGTTGAGCCGGGCCATGCCGCCACGGTTATTGCGCGAGATCGGCTGCTCGATCAGGTCGATAGCGTTATCGCCCAGCACCTTGCAAGCGCGCAGGGCCACGGCTTCGTCCCAGGCCTGGTTGACGTCGACGCGCACGCTGGCGCGCTCGCCCAGGGCTTTTTTGATCGCAATCACATGGGCCAGGTCCTGGCTGACTTCACCGGCGCCGATCTTCAACTTGAAGATGCGGTGACGGCGCAGGTCGAGCATTTTTTCGGCTTCGTCGATGTCCTTTTGCGTATTGCCGCTGGCCAACGTCCAGGCCACCGGCAGGGCATCGCGCACACGGCCGCCGAGCAGCTCGCTGACCGGCAGGTTCAGGCGCTTGCCGAGGGCATCGAGCAAGGCGCTTTCGATGCCGGACTTGGCAAAGGTGTTGCCACGGATGCTGCGCTCCAGGCGCAACATGGCGGCGTTGATGTTGCTGGCATCCTGGCCAATCAACAGCGGCGCAAAGTGTTGGTCGATATTGATTTTGATGCTGTCGGGGCTTTCGTTGCCGTAGCTCAGGCCACCGATGGTGGTGGACTCGCCGATCCCTTCGATACCGTCGGCGCACCGCACGCGGATGATCACCAGGGTCTGGTTTTGCATGGTGTGCATCGCCAGCTTGTGCGGGCGGATGGTGGGGAGATCGACGATGATGGTCTCGATCGACTCGATGGCGCAAATCGGCATGGCAATACCCGTTGGGTTCTTTATAGGTCTTGCCCGATTCTGTCGCCCATTGTTGCTGGCTTCCAATATAGAATTGGTCTCGAACAATACCCTCAAGGTATGAGAGGAATCCGTATGGAACTGCGCCACCTGCGTTATTTCCAGGTGCTGGGGGAAACCCTGAACTTCACCCGCGCCGCCGAACGCCTGCACATCGCCCAGCCGCCGTTGAGCCGGCAGATCCAGCAATTGGAAGATGAGTTGGGTGTGGTGCTGCTGGAGCGTGGCCGGCCGTTGCGGCTGACCGAGGCCGGGCGGTACTTCTATGAACACGCCAATGTGCTGCTGGAGCAGTTGGCCAAGACCTGCGACAACACCCGGCGCATCGGCCTGGGGCAGAAGACCTGGCTGGGCATCGGCTTTGCCCCCTCGACCCTGTATGGCGTGCTGCCGGAACTGATCCGCCGCCTGCGCAGCCATGACGCGCTGGAGCTGGAGCTGGGGCTGTCGGAGATGACCACCCTGCAACAGGTCGAAGCGCTCAAGGCCGGGCGCATTGATGTGGGCTTCGGGCGGATTCGCATTGATGACCCGGCCATTGTCCAGCGGGTGTTGGTCGAGGATCGGCTGGTGGCGGTGTTGCCGGCCGGGCACCCGCTGCTGGGCGCACCGGTGACCCTTGCGCAGTTGGCCGCCGAACCGCTGGTGCTGTACCCCGGCAACCCGCGCCCCAGCTATGCCGACCATGTGATCGCACTGTTCGACACCCATGGCCTGGCGATCAAGGTCGCGCAATGGACCAATGAGTTGCAGACCGCCATCGGCCTGGTCGGGGCCGGCATGGGGGTGACGCTGGTGCCGGCGTCGGTGCAGATACTGCATCGGGCGGATATCGGCTATACGCCGATTGTCGAGGTTACGGCGACCTCGCCGATCATTCTCAGCCGGCGGATCAATGATCAGTCGCCGGGGCTGGGTCATTGCCTGCAACTGGTAGAAGAACTGATCTGAAATCTCCCAGTCACCTCCAATACCCTGTGGGAGCTGCATTGTGTTCAGGCACCCCGCATGCGCCGCGCATCGTTGCGCTGCAGCGTCTGGCTGGGGGATTCGTCGAACAGCTTGCGGTACTCCGCCGAAAACCTTCCCAGGTGGGTAAAGCCCCAGCCCAGGGCGATTTCGGAGATGGTGCGGGTGGCGCCATGCTCGAGAATTTCCTGGCGCACCGCGCTCAAGCGGTACTTCTTCAAGTAGGCCATGGGCGACAGCGCGAAGTATTTGCGAAACGCATCGAACAGCTTGAACCGCGACACCCCGGTGGCCGCCTCGAGGTCTTCCAGGTGCAGCGCTTCGCGGGCGTTGGCGTGGATGTACTGGCGGGCGCGGATCAGGTAGTGGGGCAGCTTGACCCCCAGCACGTCGCGCAGTTCTTCGGAATAGTTGTTCGGCTGGGCCAGGATCAGGCCCTTGATCAGCGAGCTTTCCAGGTCGCGGGTAAACGCGGCCTGGTCATACAGTTCGCTGCTGTGCTCCAGCTCCGCGATGAAGTGCCTTGCCATACGCCACCACGCTGCCGGCGCGCCCTGCACCGCATCCATCACCGACTCAAAGCGCAGCGGCGCATCAATCGGCCGCTGCAACAAGCCCTCCAGGGTTTCGCTCATCGCCGCACGGGTGATCACCACTTGCAGCTTGCGGCAGTCGCCGGAGATCGCCAGCACCTGGTGTTCATTGGGCGAAATGATCACGCCCTGGTCGCGATTGGAACTCAGGCGCTGGCCACCCTTGCTCAGCTCCTGCTCGCCCACCAGCGGCAGGCTCAGACTGTAGCTGCTGAAGTGCTCGGCGTCTTCGATATCGATGGTCACGTCGGTGCCGTATTCGATCACCCCCAGGGTGGTGGCGCGGGACTTGAACACATTGGCACTGTGGTGGAAGCGCAGGCGCTCCGGGGTGGCGGTTTCCAGCCGGTGGGGCCCGCAGATGCCGGACATCCAGCTGCGGGCGCCTTCAAGGTCGAAACGTTCAATACGGATATCGCGTGTATGGCTACTCATCAGGGTGCACTCACGGCGGTTGTGGCCAGCGCGCTCTGACGGCGCGTCCGGTGGATCAAGGCAAGTTCTGCGCCACGTCGCGCACTTGGCCACTGGGTGGATAGTGAGCGTCGACTATGTGGATAAGAAGCCGGCTTTTTCGACAATTGCCTAGCCTGACAGTAGCGCATTCCCCGGCGTCGTTGCACGGATGTGGGTATTTGCGCCCCAACTATGCGGCCCATCTTCCCCCATTAAGCGGATAGCTGGCCGCCCCCCTGCCCGCCTCTAATGAACCACCGATTAGCTACCCAATAAAAGGTGCCTCCCATGAGTGGTGCAAGAAGCGTCGAGCAATGGAAAACGTTTATCGAAAGCTGCCTGGATTTCCGTCCGGCCGAGGGTGTGTTCCGCATCGCCCGGGACATGTTCACCGAACCTGAGCTGTTCGACCTGGAGATGGAACTGATCTTCGAAAAGAACTGGATCTACGCCTGCCACGAAAGCGAACTGGCCAATAACCACGACTTCGTAACCATGCGCGCCGGGCGCCAGCCGATGATCATCACCCGTGACGGTGAAGGCCAGCTCAACGCCCTGATCAACGCCTGCCAGCATCGCGGCACCACCCTGACCCGGGTCGGCAAGGGCAACCAGTCGACCTTTACCTGCCCGTTCCACGCCTGGTGCTACAAGAGCGACGGCCGCCTGGTGAAGGTCAAGGCGCCGGGGGAATACCCGGAAGGTTTCGACAAGGCCACCCGCGGCCTGAAGAAGGCGCGCATCGAAAGCTACAAGGGCTTTGTGTTTATCAGCCTCGACGTGCACGGCAGCAACAGCCTGCAAGACTTCCTCGGCGACTCCAAAGTGTTCTTCGACATGATGGTCGCGCAGTCCGCCACCGGCGAGCTGGAAGTGCTGCCCGGCAAGTCGGCCTACACCTACGACGGCAACTGGAAGCTGCAGAACGAAAACGGCCTGGACGGCTACCATGTCAGCACCGTGCACTATAACTACGTGGCCACGGTGCAGCATCGCCAGCAGGTCAATACGGAAAACGGCAGCGCCTCCGGCAGCACCCTGGACTACAGCAAACTCGGCGCCGGCGATGCCAATACCGATGACGGCTGGTTTGCCTTCAACAACGGCCACAGCGTGTTGTTCAGCGACATGCCCAACCCCAGCGTGCGCTCCGGCTACGCCACCATCATGCCGCGCCTGGTGGCAGAACACGGCCAGCAAAAGGCCGAGTGGATGATGCACCGCCTGCGCAACCTCAACGTGTACCCCAGCCTGTTCTTTCTCGACCAGATCAGCTCGCAACTGCGCATCATCCGCCCGGTGGCGTGGAACAAGACCGAGATCATCAGCCAGTGCCTGGGGGTCAAGCACGAGTCCGACGCCGACCGCGAAAACCGTATCCGCCAGTTTGAAGACTTTTTCAACGTGTCCGGCATGGGCACCCCGGATGACCTGGTGGAATTTCGCGAAGCCCAGCGCGGCTTCCAGGGCCGCCTGGAACGCTGGAGCGATATCTCCCGGGGCAGCCATCGCTGGGAAACCGGGCCGACGCCCAACAGCGAGGCCATCGGCATCCAACCGGCCATGACCGGTACCGAATTCACCCACGAAGGGTTGTACGTCAACCAGCACCGCAACTGGCAGACATTCCTGCTGGACGGGCTTGAGGCGCAATCGTTGAAACTGCACGAGGTGAAATGATGAACGCGCAATTGCAGTATCAGATCGAGCAGTTTTTCTACCGCAAGTCCGAGCTGTGCGACGCCCAGGACTGGGACGCCTACGTGCAGTTGTTCGACCCGCAGAGTGAGTTCCACCTGCCGCAATGGGACTCCGAGCACGTCTACACCCGCGACCCCAAGCGCGAGATGTCGCTGATCTACTACGCCAACCGCTCGGGCCTGGAAGACCGGGTGTTCCGCCTGCGCACCGGCAAGGCCGCGTCCGCCACGCCGATGCCGCGCACCTTGCACCTGATCAATAACGTACGGATTGCCGAGCAGGCTGATGGCTGCCTGGAGGTGCGGTTGAACTGGCACACGCTGTTTTATCGGCTGGCGATGTCGGAGCAGTTCTATGGCCACGCCACCTACAGCCTCAAGCCCCAAGGCGACAGTTGGCTGATCACGCGCAAGCATGCGCTGCTGCTCAACGACACCATCAACTCGGTGCTGGACTTCTATCACCTCTGACCGTGCCCCTGTGGCGAGGGGCAACCTCGCCAGTCATCAATGTATCTACGCGGAGTGCGGTGGATGAATCACAAAGTGGCCTTCAGTTTTGCCGACGGCAAAACCTTGTTCTTTCCGGTGGCCAGCAATGAAATCCTGCTGGACGCGGCGTTGCGCAACGGCATCAAGATCCCCCTGGATTGCCGCGAAGGCGTGTGCGGCACCTGCCAGGGACGCTGCGAGTCCGGCGACTACAGCCAGGACTATGTGGATGACGAGGCCCTGTCCAGCCTCGACCTGCAACAACGCAAGATGCTCAGTTGCCAGACCCGGGTCCAATCCGACGCGGCGTTTTACTTCGATTTCGACTCAAGCCTGTGCAACGCACCGGGCCCGGAACAACTCAGCGCCACGGTGTGCGAGGTGCAGCAGGTGTCGGCCAGCACCGCGATCCTGTCGGTGCAACTGGAGCGCGCCCTGGACTTTCTGCCGGGGCAATATGCGCGGCTGTCGATCCCCGGTACCGAGCATCAGCGTTCCTACTCCTTCGCCAACCGCCCGGGCAACCGCTTGCAGTTCCTGATCCGCTTGCTGCCGGACGGGGTGATGAGCAATTACGTGCGCGAGCGCTGCCAGGTCGGCGATGAAATCAAGCTGCAGGCACCGCTGGGCGCGTTTTATCTGCGACACGTCACCCAGCCCCTGGTGCTGGTGGCCGGCGGCACCGGGTTGTCGGCACTGTTGGGGATGCTCGATGAATTGGCCGAGCGCGGCTGCGAGCAACCGGTGCATCTGTACTACGGGGTGCGCGGGGCCGAGGATTTGTGCGAGGCCGAGCGCATCAAGGCGTATGCACAAACGATCCGTGGTTTTCGCTACACCGAAGTGCTCAGCGACCCATCGCCGCAGTGGTCCGGCAAGCGCGGTTATCTGACCGAACATTTCGACGTGGCCGAATTGCGGGATAGATCGGCCGATATGTACGTGTGCGGCCCCCCTCCAATGGTCGAATCCATCAAGAACTGGCTGCAAGATCAGGCACTTGATGGCGTTCAGCTGTATTACGAAAAGTTTACCGAGAGTAATATCTGACCCCTCAGCAGTGAGGGGCGGATCTGGCGTGCAGGATCAACCCTGAAAAAAACAAGTAGAAGGGAATGTTAATGGCGGATGACATGGTTAACCCGGTTGGCCTCAAGCGTGGCCTGAAAAACCGGCATATTCAGCTGATTGCCCTGGGCGGGGCGATTGGTACGGGTTTGTTCCTCGGTTCGGCCGGGGTGCTGAAATCGGCGGGGCCGTCGATGATCCTGGGCTATGCGATAGCCGGGTTTATCGCGTTCCTGATCATGCGCCAGTTGGGCGAGATGATCGTCGAGGAACCGGTCGCCGGTTCCTTCAGCCACTTCGCCCACAAGTACTGGGGCGGCTATGCCGGCTTCCTCGCCGGCTGGAACTACTGGGTGCTGTATGTACTGGTGGGCATGGCCGAGCTGACAGCGGTGGGCAAGTACATCCAGTTCTGGTGGCCTGAAGTGCCGACCTGGGTCAGCGCAGTGGTGTTCTTCGTTGCGGTGAACCTGATCAACACCCTGAACGTGAAGTTCTTCGGTGAGACCGAGTTCTGGTTCGCGATCATCAAGGTGGTGGCGATCATCGGCATGATCGTGCTCGGCTGCTACCTGCTGTTCAGCGGTACCGGTGGCCCGCAAGCCTCGATCAGCAACCTGTGGGACCACGGCGGTTTCTTCCCCAACGGCGGCATGGGCCTGCTGATGGCGATGGCGTTCATCATGTTCTCGTTCGGCGGCCTGGAGCTGGTGGGTATTACCGCCGCCGAAGCCAGCGAGCCGCGCAAGGTGATCCCCAAGGCGATCAACCAGGTGGTGTACCGGATCCTGATTTTCTACGTCGGCGCCCTGACCGTGCTGCTGTCGCTGTACCCATGGGATCAACTGCTGCAAACCCTCGGCGCGTCCGGCGATGCCTACAGTGCCAGCCCGTTCGTGCAGATCTTCTCGTTGATCGGTAACGACACCGCCGCGCACATCCTCAACTTCGTGGTGCTGACCGCGGCACTGTCCGTGTACAACAGCGGCGTGTACTGCAACAGCCGCATGCTGTTCGGCCTGGCCGAGCAAGGCGACGCGCCCAAGGCGCTGATGAAGCTCAACAAGCAAGGCGTACCGTTGCGCGCCCTGGGCATTTCGGCCCTGGTGACGTTGCTGTGCGTGGTGATCAACTACGTGGCACCCAAGGATGCACTGGTGCTGTTGTTTGCCCTGGTGGTTGCTTCGCTGATGATCAACTGGGCGCTGATCAGCCTGACGCACATCAAGTTCCGCAAGGCCATGGGCGAGCAAGGCGTGGTGCCGTCGTTCAAGACCTTCTGGTTCCCGTTCAGCAACTACCTGTGCCTGGCGTTCATGCTGGTGATCGTTGGCGTGATGCTGGCAATCCCGGACATGCGCCCATCGGTGTATGCGATGCCGGTGTGGGTGGGGATTCTCTTCCTGGCGTACTGGTTGCGCTCCAGGAAGAACAAGGCCTTGGCTGTCGCGCAATAACCTGTGTAGAAGCCGGCTTGTGTAGGAGCTGGCTTATGTGGGAGCTGGCTTGCCTGCGATGGCATCGACTCGGTCTAACTGAATGACCGAGCCGCCTGCATCGCGGGCAAGCCCGGCTCCCACATGAACGGGGCCACAATAGGAATGCATTACCAACAAAAAGCCCCGGTACTCAATGAGTGCCGGGGCTTTTTGTTGGGTTTCAATCAGAGCGTCGAACGCACCCGCCACAGCTCGGGGAACAGCACGGTGTCGAGCATCTTGCGCAGGTAACCCACGCCCTCAGTACCACCGGTGCCCGGCTGGAAGCCAATGATCCGCTCCACCGTGGTCACATGGCGGAAGCGCCATTGGCGGAACGAGTCTTCCAGGTCGATAAACTTCTCGGCCAACTGATACAGGTCCCAGTAACGGGTCGGATCGCGGTACACCTCGCGCCACGCCGCCTCCACGGATTCGTCATGAACCGTAGGCGCCGTCGGATCGCGTTGCGCACGCTGCGGGTCAATCGCCAGGCCCGCCTTGATCATCAGGTTGATCGCTTCGTCATACAGCGACGGCGTGGCGATCGCCACTTGCAGCTCCTTGAGCAACTCCGGGCGATGGGCGTGGGGCCGCAACAGCGCCGCGCTTTTATTGCCGAGGATGAACTCGATTTCCCGGTACTGGAACGACTGGAAGCCCGACGACTGCCCCAGGTACGGGCGGATCGCCTTGTATTCCGACGGCGTCATGGTCGCCAGGACCGCCCAGGCGTGCACCAGTTGATCGAAAATCCGCGAGACCCGCGCCAGCATCTTGAACGCCGGCGCCAGCTCACCCAGGCGCACATGTTCGCGGGCAGCCTTGAGTTCGTGGAGCATCAGCTTCATCCACAGCTCGGAGGTCTGGTGCTGGATGATAAACAGCATTTCGTTGTGGTCCGGCGACAGCGGGTGCTGGGCCGTGAGCACTTTGCCCAGGTCCAGGTAGTCGCCATAGCTCATGGACTCAGAAAAATTCAGCTCGGCGTTATGCCATTCTTCCGGCGGCTGGTAATCAGGGGAGAAAGGACACTGGCTCATCGCGTGGGCTCCTTGAGCGGGCGCAGGATTGCTCGTACCGGGCTGGCATCGAGGTTGGCAAAACGCAGCGGCAGGGCGATCAACTCGTAATCGCCCTGCGGGACGTCATCGAGCACGATGCCTTCGAGAATCGCCATGCCATGACGGGCGACGGCGTTGTGGGCATCCATGGTCTTGGACTGCTGCGGGTCCAGGGACGGCGTGTCGATGCCGATCAGGCGCACACCGAGGCTGGCCAGCAGCTCGATTGTTTCCTTGGCGACGGCGGTGAAGTTCGCGTCCCAGGTGGTCAACGGTGCCTGTTGATAAGTGCGCAGCAGCACGCGCTCCGGCAGGTTATCCAGGCGACCTTGCAACTGCTCGGGCTGCACCAGCGCGCCGCTGTCCAGGCAATACAGCACCCGGCACGGCCCCAGGTACACATCCAGCGAAACTTCGCCGATGGGCGCACCGTCGGCGCTGTAGTGCAACGGCGCATCGACATGGGCGCCGGTGTGGGGCGACAGCGTAATGCGGCCGACGTTGACCGGGCATTCGGGGCCGAACTGCCAGACGCGCTCTTCCTGGAAGGGCGTATCGCCCGGCCAGGTCGGGGTGGCGGTGCTCAAGGGTGGGCTGATATCCCACCACGTTTTTATTGGGTTCATACGAGGCTCTCGGTCGTTTCTAAGGTGAATGATACGAGGGCCAGCGGTAAATATTCTTGCGAATTCCAGCGCGAAGGCTGATTTCTTTCGTAGTTACTGCGAAGAAACGCCTGATTATTGAATGGATCCATCAGCCACCCCAGATCAAATGTGGGAGCGGGCTTGCCCGCGATAGCAGTGGACCAGTGAAAAATGTGTCACCTGACACACCGCCATCGCGGGCAAGCCCGCTCCCACAGGGACGGTGTAGGTTTTAAGATCGTATTCCAATGCGCTTCTGGGCATCCCAGTGTCGAGTTCAGACCACTGGCATCTGGCCTGGGGCTATAGGGTGGGGCTTCATTTCCCTGCCTTGGAGCCATCATGTCCCAGCCGATCACCGTACTGCGCGATACCCATCCCCTGCCGGTCCTGGATGCCTGCAAGTGGGAGAAACTCGAAGGTGACCCGCACACCGTCAACCTCAACGCCTACACCAGCGAAGACGGCAGCAAGATCATGGGCACCTGGATCTGCACTCCGGGCAAGTGGTACGTGGAGTACGTGAAGTGGGAATACTGCCATTTCCAGGAAGGCTACTGCGTGATCACCCCGGACGGCCTGGAGCCGATCCATTTGCGCGCTGGGGATATCTTTGTGGTGGAGCCCGGCATGAAGGGCACGTGGGAAGTGGTCGAGACGGTGCGTAAGTACTTCGTGTTTGCCTGAGCACGAAAAACCCGGGAGCCCACCCGACGCGGGCTCCCGGAAAATCCCCTATTGGAGCTTGCGATAGCTGTTGATGATCGCCGAGAAGTCCTTGCCCCCTTCCCCACGCTGGCTCATCGCTTGATACAACTGCTGCGCCACCGCCCCCAGGATCACCGGCTGGTGCGCCTGGCGTGCCGCTTCGGTCGCCAGGCCCAGGTCCTTGAGCATCAGGTCAGCGCCAAACCCCCCGGTATAACCCCGGGATGACGGCGCGGTCTCGATCACGCCCGGCCATGGGTTGTAGGTGTCGGAGCTCCAGCAGCGCCCGGTGGAGCTGTTGATGATGCCGGCCAGCACCTGGGTGTCGATGCCCAGCGCATCGCCCAGGGCCATGGCCTCGCTGACGCCGACCATGCTGATGCCCAGCAGCAGGTTGTTGCAGATCTTGGCGATTTGCCCGGTGCCGACTTCACCGCAATGCACGATGTTGCGGCCCATCTGCGCCAGCACCGGATGCAGGGTGGCGAACAGTTCCGGGGTGGCGCCGACCATAAAGGTCAGCGTCCCCGCCTGCGCCCCGCCCGTGCCGCCGGAGACCGGCGCATCGGCCATCGCCACGCCGTGCTTGGCTGCCGCAGCCGCCACATCGCGGGCGGTCTGAGGGTCAATGGTGCTGCAATCCACGGCCGGCACGCCTTTGCCGATACCGGCGAGCACGCCGTCTTCACTCAGCCAGACGCTGCGCACATGGGCGGCAGCGGGCAGCATGGTCAACACCAGTTCGGCGCCTTCTGATGCTGCGCGCGGTGAGGCACTGATGGTGCCGCCCAATTCGGCCAGTTCCTTGAGCACGGTCTGGTTCAGGTCAAACAGGTTCAGCGCGTGGCCAGCCTTGATCAGGTTGCGGGCCATGGGTGCGCCCATGTTGCCCAGGCCGATAAATGCAATCTTCATGGTCGTCTCCTTGATCAACGCAGGTTGATGGTGGTGTTGACGCCATCATTGACGCTGTCGTCGTCAAACCAGCGGCTGGTGACGGTTTTGGTCTGGGTGTAGAACTGCACCACTTGCTTGCCGTACGGGCCCAGGTCGCCGAGTTTCGAACCACGGGAACCGGTGAAGCTGAAGATCGGCACTGGCACTGGGATCGGGATGTTGATGCCGACCTGGCCGACGTCGATTTCGCTCTGGAACTTGCGCGCCGCCGCACCGCTCTGGGTGAACAGGCCGGTGCCGTTGCCGAACGGGTTGGCGTTGACCAGGGCGATGGCTTCGTCGAGGGTATCGACTTCCAGCACCACCAGCACCGGGCCGAAGATTTCCTGGGTGTAGATCTGCATATCGGTGGTCACGCCCGAGAACAGGGTCGGGCCGACGAAGTTGCCTTGCTCGAAGCCCGGCACCTGGATGTCGCGGCCGTCCAGTTCCAGCTTGGCGCCTTCTTTCACGCCGCTTTCGATCAGGTCGAGGATACGCGCCTTGGCGCGCTTGGAAATCACTGGGCCCACGTCGGTCCCGGCTTCGCTGCCGGCGTTGACTTTAAGCTTCAGCGCCAGGGCCTTGAGGTCCGGCAGCCACTGCTTGGCCGCGCCCACCAGCACCACCACCGAGGTGGCCATGCAGCGCTGGCCGGCCGCGCCGAAACCAGCGCCAACCAGTGCGTTAAGCGTCTGTTCACGGTTGGCATCGGGCAGCACCACCGCATGGTTCTTCGCGCCCATCATCGACTGCACGCGCTTGCCGTGCTTGCCCGCCAGGTCGTAGACGTGGGTGCCGACGGCGGTCGAGCCGACAAAGGACACGGCCTTGATATCTTTGTGGGTGCACAGAGCATCCACCACATCCTTGCCACCGTGGACCACGTTCAACACACCGGCCGGCACCCCGGCTTCCAGCGCCAGTTCCACCAGCATCAGGGTCGACAGCGGATCCTGTTCCGAAGGCTTGAGCACGAAGGTGTTGCCGCAGGCGATGGCCATCGGGAACATCCACAGCGGGATCATCGCCGGGAAGTTGAACGGGGTGATGCCGGCGCAGACGCCAATGGGTTGGCGCAGGGTGTAGGTGTCGACGCCACCGGCGACGTTCTCGGCGAACTCGCCCATTTGCAGGGTGCCGATGGAGCACGCGTGCTCGACCACTTCCAGGCCACGGAAAATATCACCCTCGGCATCGGCAATGGTCTTGCCCTGCTCGGCACTGAGGACTACGGCAATGCGTTTGGAGTGTTCACGAATCAGCGCCTGCAGCTTGAGCATGATGCGCATGCGCGCGCCGATCGGCGTCAGCTTCCAGGTCTGGAAGGCGCGATGGGCAGCGTCGATGGCCGCGTTGACTTCATCGGCCGTGGCAAAGGGCACACGGGCCAGGACTTGTTGGGTCGCCGGGTTGACGATGTCTTGCCATTCGGTGGTCTTGGACTCGACCCATTCACCGTTGATCAACAGTTTGGCCTGTTTGACGGTGGTATCGGCAGACGTAAGCGATGCGTTCATTGTGGTCTCCAGATCTTGTAGTTATGCAGAGAGCCAAGGCGTGAAGCGCCTTGAGGATGAGGCGTTCGGACGATTTTTGGAGTATAGATGTGCAAACTTCCAATAAGAACCCACATAAAAGCCGGTCCAACATGCAAAAAAACATCACGTCTTTAGGCTCGCTGAACTGGGATGACCTGAAGTTTTTCCTCGAAGTGGCGCGTACCCGCAAGGCCAGCGTCGCTGCCAAGCGCCTGGCGGTGGACTACACCACCGTGTCGCGGCGCATCAGCTCGCTGGAAGGCTCGCTGGGCACCCTGCTGTTCGAGAAATCCCGGACCAGCGGGTTTGTGCTGACCAATGAAGGCCAGCGTTTACTGGGTTACGCCGAGTCCATCGAAAGCACCCTGCACATGGCCTGCGAACAAGTATCGGGCTCCGGCGTGGCGCTGTCGGGGCATGTGCGCATGGGCTGTACCGAAGGGTTCGGTAGTTTTTTCGTCACCCCGCAACTGAGCCACTTCGTCGATACCTACCCGGCGATCTCGGTCGACATCCTGCCCCTGCCCCACTTCATCAGCCTGTCCAAGCGCGAAGCCGACATCGTCATCGCCCTGGAACGCCCGGAACACGGGCCCTACGTGTGCTGCAAACTGTGCGACTACAAGTTGCAGCTGTACGCGACCCAGGAATACCTCGACCAGCACCCACCCATCCGCCGCCCGGCCGATTTGGCCGACCATCCGTTTATCAGCTACGTGGATGACCTGGCGTTCAGCTCAGAGCTGCTGTACCTGGCCAATGTCGTCCCGGGCGCCAGCGCCAGCCTGCGCAGCACCAGCGTGATTGCGCAGTACGTGGCGGCGCAGCAGGGGCGTTCGCTGGCGATCTTGCCGTGCTTCCTGGCGGCGCAGGACTCGCGGTTGCTGCCGGTGTTGGGGGAGGAGATCAATATTACGCGGCAGTTCTGGATGTATTGCCGGGAGGATTTGCGCAAGTTGAAGCGGATTACGTTGTTGTGGGATTACATCCGTGAGGTGACGGAGCAGAACCAGGGGTTGTTGATGGGGGAAACGCGGGAGATGGTGTTTGCCGACTGAATGGCTGCTGCGGGGACAGAACTTTGGGCCGGCACTAATAAGTGTGGAAGCGGGCTTGCCCGCTCCCACAGTTGAGCGTGTTTGAAATTCAGACCGGCCTGTCGGCTCAGTCGGCGATCACTACAATCGACACCCGGCGGTTTTCGGTACGGCCCGCGGAGGTGCTGTTGGAGGCCACCGGCTCGCTGCTGCCCAGGCCGCGCAGTTGTACGTTTTCTTCCTTCATACCCACGCCCACCAAGACCTTGCCCACGCTTTTCGCCCGGCGCAGGGACAGTTGCTGGTTGTAGGCTTCCTTGCCCGAGGCATCGGTGTGGCCGTCTACGCGCACGCGTTCGATGCCCACGCCGGTGAGGGCCTTGCCGATGCGTTCGACGATCTCGGTGCTGGGCGTGTTGAGTTTTTCGACGTCGCTGCCAAACAGCACTTTGCCCGACAGGCCAAACGCCCAGCCTTCGTCGGTCAGTTCGAAGCCTTGTTGTTTGAGCACCGCCACTTGCACCGGGGTCAGGCCTTTGGGGGGGGGAGTCTGGCAGCCACTCAGGGCCAGTAGCGCAATAAACAAGGTGATAAACAGAACGCGTGTGTTAGCAAACAAGGGATCAACTCCTGTGTTGAACATTGGCGGCCGAGTGCTCCGACTCCGCCGTGTGCTGGCCGCCCTGGGAAAGGCGTTTGGCCTGGTACATCGCCACATCGGCGGCATTGAGCAAGGCGCCGGGAGTGGCACCATGATCGGGATATACCGCGATACCGATACTGAGTGAGGTCAACACTTCGGTGTTGCCCGGCAGCGGGATGGGCTGGTCCATGCTGGCGATGATTTTGTCGGCGATGCGCTGGGCATCTTCGAGCTTGTGCAGGGGCGAGAGCAGGATGGCGAACTCGTCACCGCCCAGGCGGGCCACCAGGTCGCTCTCGCGCAGTTGCGCCCGCACGCGCGCGGCGACCGCAACCAGGACGGCGTCACCGGCGGCATGCCCGAAATTGTCGTTGATGTCTTTGAAGCGGTCACTGTCGAGGAACAGCACCGCCACTCGCTCGTTGAGCTTGGCCGCGCTGCGCAAGGCGCGAATCAGGCGGCCCTCAAAGAAGGCGCGGTTGGGCAGCCCGGTCAGGCTGTCATGGCTGGCCTGGTGGGCAAGGGTTTCGTTTTCGCTTTGCAGGTGGGTTTGCCAAGCTTCCAGCTCGTCAAGCAGGGCATTGAAGTCGTTGCCCAGGCTGTCGAGCTCGGCGATCTGCGCCGGCGGCACACGGCGGTCGAAGGCCCGCTCGCTGCGCGCAGCGTGGGCGACGTCGGCCAGGCTGTGCAGGGGGCCGATAATGCCGCGCAACATGCGCCGTGCCAGGTAAATCGCGACCCAGCCACTGATAGCGGTACAGATGATGATCCCCGCCAGGCCACTGAGCAAAAAGCGCAACAGGCTACCGCCGTGGCCACTCAACTCGACGGTGCCAATTTTCTGGCCTTGATGCAGGATCGGCTGGCTGATGGGCTCTTCCAGCAGCGTGTGGGCCAACTCCAGCTCGATCCTGGACAGCACCCCCGTTTCCGGACGCACCCAATGGGCCAGGGTGTTGCCGTTGAGGTCCAGCACCCGGGCTTCAGCGACTTCTTCAGTGGAGGCAATCAGCGCCAGGGCTTCGGTGGCCGCCACGCGGTCCTTGAACACCACTGCGGCTCCTACGGTGTAGTTGATCGAGCGGGCGATCAGGTGCAGGTTGTGGTCGGCATATACCCGTAGGGCCAGCACCCCCAGCAGGGTCAGGGAGACGCTGGCCATGGCTACGGCCACCAGCGCCACACTCAGGTGCCCGCGACCAAGGACCGAACGTAATGTAGGGCGGGTTTTGGCGTTACGCAGCTTCATGGCTCCGGCGCCCGACGACGGGATAACTGCAGGACGCTGGGATGGATGCGCACACCGCTGCGGGCGACGGAGTCGAGGTTGACCTCGAACGAGACTTGCTCATCAGTGACCCGCAGGCAAAACAGGCTACCCACAGTGCATTGATCGCCGCCTTCGCTGATGCTCAGCACCGGATGGCCAGTCAACGCGGTGAACAGGCGGCCACGCTCGTCAGGAGTGAGCTTGCCGATGTACAGCGCGTCGCACGCATTGACGATATTGGGGTTGTCCGCCAGCAAGCGCTGGACCACCACCGGCCGGCCGGTGGCCTGGGTGGTACCCTTGACCAGGTCGTCGGTGTATTGGGTCGGGCCAACGATGCACAACCGCAGTTGTGCGGGCTCCACCGGCCAACGGGCGTAGCTGAGAATCCCCAGTACCACCTGGGTGACGGCCTGGGCCCGCTGGTCGGCTGCACTGGCTGTGGGCGCCTGGGCAAAAGCCAGAGGCGTGACGAGACACAAAACGGCCGATAGCAGCAATCGTCTCCAGCTCCAACTACGCTCTGCGGGCGAGACAGCCACGTTCATGCAGCGATTCTCTATGATCTTCTCGGGATAATGCCGCAACGATAGCATATTGGCGGAAACCCCATCGAGACGGGCTCTAGGTAGATTCTGCCATTCATCACGAAAAACCCGACATATCGGTCAGGTTTTTCCCACATTCTCACGCACCCAACTCCAACATCAGCCCGCTCAACCGTTTTACCTTGCGCCGCACCGCCTCTTCGAAAACCCCGCCACGGGTCTCGATCAAGCTGAAGCGATCCTTGGCGCGGGTGATGCCGGTGTAGATCAGCTCCTTGGTCAGTACCGGGTTCAGTGCATCCGGCAAGATCAAGGCCGTGTGGGCAAACTCCGAGCCCTGGGACTTGTGCACGGTCATGGCGTAGACGGTTTCCACATCATTGAGGCGGCTGGGCAGCACAAAGCGCACTCCGCCCTGGCCATCGTTGCGCGGGAAGGCCACGCGCAGCACCTGCGGCCCACCGTCGCTTTCGGGCAGCTTCAAGGCGATACCAATGTCACCGTTCATCAAGCCCAGGCCATAGTCGTTGCGGGTCATCAGCACCGGGCGGCCTTCGTACCATTGCTGGTCGCTGTCGATCAGCCGGGCCTTGAGCAGCGCCGCGGTGATGCGCTGGTTGAGGCCTTCCACGCCCCAAGGGCCCTTGCGCACCGCGCACAGCAACTGGAAGGCATCGAAGGCTTGCAACAACTGGCGCGCCCAGTCGGTCCAGCGCGAGTCGTCGCGGGGTGTCTCGGCTGCCGGGCGCGTGGTGCGCAACAGGTTCAGGTAGTAGCGATAGCCCTGGGCATCGCTGCCCTGCCCGTCCAGCACCAGGCGCTCCAGGGCGCGGTCATGCTCGCCCTTGAGGTGCAGGCAAAACAGGTCGTGGCTGCCGGCGTCCAGCAGTTGGCGAGCCTGCTCGGGGTTTTGCTGGTTGACCCAGCGCGCCAGTTGGCCGATGCCGCTGCCTTCGCCGAAACGCCGGGAATAACGCAGCATGACCACTTGTTGCGCCAGCGGATGACTGGCCTCGAGATCCTCCAGCAGGCCGCTGCCCGCCAGGGTCTCGCCACTGACGTTTTCCAGCCATTGGCGGGTGTCGGGGCTGTACCAACCCGCTTCGGCATCGCGGCACAAATCGCCGAGCACCGCGCCGGCTTCCACCGAGGCCAATTGGTCCTTGTCCCCCAACAGTACCAGGCGCGCATGGGGCGGCAAGGCATCCAGCAGGTTGGCCATCATTTCCAGGTCGATCATCGAGGCTTCATCCACCACCAGCACATCCAGCGGCAACAGGTTGCCCGCGTGATGGCGGAAATGCCGGGTGCCGGGGCGGCTACCCAACAGGCGGTGCACGGTGGTGACCTCGGTGGGGATTTTTTCGCGCACAGCGTCGGGCACTTGCAGCGAGCGTACTTGCTGGCTGATGGATTCGGTCAAGCGTGCCGCCGCCTTGCCGGTAGGCGCCGCCAGGCGGATGCGCAAGGCCGTGCCCTGCTCCACTGCGGGTGCCTGCAGCAAGGCCAACAGGCGCACCACCGTGGTGGTCTTGCCGGTGCCGGGGCCGCCGGTGACGATGCTGAACGCACCGCGCGTGGCCAGGGCACAGGCGAGTTTCTGCCAATCGACCACGCCGTCCGGGGGCGGTTGGTCGAACAGGCCATTCAAGCGCTGGGGCAGGTCGGCCGAGACCGCTTCCTGCACGGCAAGACGCTGACGCAAGGCGCTGTCGATGCGTCGCTCATAGGTCCAGTAACGCCGCAGATACAGGCGCTTGCCCGACAATACCAATGGCCGGCTTTGCGCCGCCGCACTGCCATCGACGGCCAGCGCCACCAGCGGGCTTGCGGCCAGGGCATGGCACCAATGGGCGCCGTCCAGGCCCTCGAGCAATTGCGAGGGCAGCAGCATCACGCCACTTGAAAGATCCCCTTCTGGGGGCAGCGACAGAGCGAAATCCGGGGCCTTCAGGGTTTCGAACAGGTCCAGGCACACATGGCCGTGGCCCAGTTGGTGACTGGTCAGGGCGGCGGCCAGCAGCACCAGGGGATCGGCCTGTGGATCCAGTTCGTGGAGAAAGCCGACGAACGCCTTGTCCAGCGCCCGCAGCCAGCCGCGCTCGACCCAGCGCTCCAGCAGGTGCATTAGGTCGTCAGCGCGATCCAGCGGTGCCAGTGCCTCCAGCGGCATTGTCGAGAGGCTCATAGCAGGACTCCTTGTTCCCAGGCCGGTTCGACCTTGGGCGGTTGCGGCTTGCCCTGGAACAGCAGGTCCAGGCGTTCGATCAGCTCCCGTGGCGGCCGGGTGAAATACGCGCCCTGGCTCACGGCTTGGCTACCGCGCAGGAACAGATAGAGCGCGCCGCCCACATGCTGGTCGTAATCGTAATCCGGCAGGCGCGCCTTGAGTTGGCGATGCAGGGCCAGCAGGTAGAGGACATATTGCAGGTCGTAGCGATGGTCGAGAATCGACTGTTCCATGGCCTCACGGGTGTAGGCCGCGTCGTCGGCGCCGAGCCAGTTGGATTTGTAGTCAGCCACGTAGTAGCGGCCGTCATGTTCGAAGGTCAGGTCGATAAAGCCCTTGAACATGCCATTGAGCAACACCGGCTCGGCGGCGACCCGCGACACGCCGTCATGGGTGTATTGGCAGACCAGTTGGTCGAGGGCGAGCACATCGACTTTGTGGCTCGCGAACCAGAACTCCATTTCAATCTGATACTGCTGCAGGTCGCTCAGGGTCACGGAGGCCTGCCCATGGCCCAGGCCCAACGGCACTTGCAACAGGTGCCCGAGCCAGCCGCTGAGGGTGCCAATCCAGCCTTCCCAACCACGTCGGTTGCAGCGCCGGGCGACGGCATCTTCGATGGCTTCGGCCGTTACGTTGAAGCCTTCGTTACCGGCCCACTCCAGCAGGCCGTGGAGAAAGGTCCCGGGGTTGGGGCCCCGTGGGAAACGGTGAATATCCCCGCCAGACGCGGCGACTTCGCGCGGTGCATCCGGGTCCAGGCGTTCGTCGTCGAACAGCTTCTGTGCCTGGGGGCTTTCCGGGGCTTCCAGGCTGGCGGCGCTCATGCTTTCGCCGATGCGCAGGGCGCTGTAGGACGCGATCCACCAGTTTTCCGCGGCCTTGCGCTTGGGCAGCAGCGGCGCAAGCAAGGTCGCGTCATTGCGCGGTGGTTGGTAGGTACTGGTGTCAGCTTCCGGCATTTGCCCGTAGGCAATCGCCGCGCAGCCGTCCTGCAAATCCATCAGCCAGCGGGCCAGGGCTGCGGACTCACCCAGGGCCGCGCCGCCGCCCAGCAGATAGCCCAGGGCTGACAGGTGCAACACCGAACTGTTGTTATTGCCGCGTTTGAGGTCGGCCACGCCCAGCCAACAGGCATGCTTGGCCCGAGTCAGCGCCACATAGAACAGACGCAGGTCTTCGGCCAGGCGCTCGTCATCAGCCTGGGCGATCAGTTCGACGGTGGGTTTCAGGCTGACCTGGGACTTGCCGTTGGCATCGTGGTAATGCAGCGGCAGGCGGCTGCCGTCGACCGGCTTGGCCGAGCAGATAAACGGCAGGAAGACCAGGTCGTATTCCAGGCCCTTGGACTTGTGGATAGTCACCACTTTGACCAGTTGCTCATCGCTTTCCAGGCGCAGGATCTGCTCTTCGCCGGCCTGGCCCGAGAGCGCTAGGTGCTCCGCAAGATGGCGGATCAGCGCTTGTTCGCCGTCCAGCTCTGCGGCGGCCTGTTGCAGCAACTCGCACAGGTGCAGCAGGTTCGTCAGCACCCGTTCGCCATCGCTGCGGGCAATCAGGGTTTGCGGCAACTTGAAGTCATGCAGCAGACGCCGCAGCATCGGCAGCACGCCCTGGGTGCGCCAGATCACGCGGTAATCGCGGAACTGCATGACTCGCTGCTCCCAGACCAGTTCGTCCTGGTTCAGTTGTTCCAGCTCGGGCAGCGACAGGTTGAGGGTGACGCAGGCCAGGGCCGCGCGCAGCGGGCGCTCGACATCCGGTTCGGCACAGGCTTTGAGCCAGGCGAGCAGGTCATGGGCTTCCTGGGAGGCGAATACCGAGTCCTTATCGGACAGGTACACGCTGCGCACACCCCGCGCGGCCAGCTCACCGCGTACGGCCTGGGCTTCCTTGCCGTCACGCACAAGGATGGCGATGTTCGACGGTTGCACGGGAGTGAAGTCTGCCCCCTTGATAAACCCTGCCGTGCCCTGCTGACCGCCATTGAGCAACGCGACAATCTGGCTGGCGCACGCGCCTGCCAATTGCTGGCGATACCGCACATTGGAGATCGGCTGGTCGGTGGGCAGGTGCCAGATATTCAGGGCTGGCAGTGTGTGGCCATCGACCTGCAACTGCTCCTTGCGACCCTGGGACGACACTGGCTGGAAAGGCACCGGGTTGTCGCCGTCGGGCGTACGAAACAGAAACGCCCCACGCCCGGACTCCGCACGCTCGAACACGTGGTTGACCGCCTCGACCATCGCATGACTGGAGCGAAAGTTGGTGCCCAGGGTATGCAAGCGCCCGGCGGTGGCCTGGCGGGCGCGCAGGTAGGTGTAGATATCGGCGCCGCGAAACGCATAAATCGCCTGCTTGGGGTCGCCGATCAGGAACAGGCCGCTGCGCGGGCTGTTGTCTTCGATGCGGTAGATGCTTTCGAAGATCCGGTACTGCACCGGGTCGGTGTCCTGGAATTCGTCGATCAGGGCCACCGGGAACTGCTCGCGGATTACGCTTGCCAGACGTTCGCCACCCTCGGTTTGCAGGGCGGCGTCGAGGCGGATGAGCATGTCGTCGAAACCCATCTCGGCACGCCGGCGTTTCTCTTCTTCAAAGCGTTTGCCGACCCAGGCCGCCGCGTGTTGCAACACTGCAGCATCGGGCGTGGGCAAGGCGTCGAGGCTGGCTTTGAGGCCCGCCATGGCATCCAGGCCGGGGTGACGGGGGGCGTCGCCCTTCCAGGCTTCGGCCATACCCTCGGGGGTCAGGCGGGTGAAGCCGGTGCCGATGTCCAGTTGTTCCAGGGTTTCGTCAGCGGCCCAGGCGCTGATTTTCTCGAACCAGGACTCGAAATAACGGGCCTGCATCTTGCGGCCGTCCACAGCCTTGGCGGCGACAGCTTGCAGGCAGATCTCGCGCAACTCGGCGGCCCATTGCTGCCAGGGGGCCTTGAGCGCCACCAGGGCCTCGCGGCGCTCGTGCAAGCAGGCCTCGATCAACTCGGCGGGCTCACGGGGTTCATCACCGGGGCGCTCGCTACCGAACAACGCGCGCACTCGGGGCATCAGCGCCGCAGGGCCACCCCAGTTGCTGCGGACCCAGTTCAGGGCATCGCCGTGCATCGGGTAGCAGAACAGCCGCCAGTAGTCGCGCAACACTTCGCCAAGCAAGTCGCTGTGGTCGGTTTCCAGGGTCTGGGTAAACAGGCTGCCACTGTCGAAAGCGTGCTCGCGCAGCATGCGCTGGCACCAACTGTGGATGGTCGAGACGGCGGCCTCGTCCATCCATTGCGCGGCGATGTCGAGGCGGTTGGCGCAACCCTGCCACTGCTCGGCGCTGTACTGATCACGCAGCTCGGCGATCAGGGCATCGGGCTGTTCGATTTCGTCACGAAAGAAACGCGCCGCTTGTGCCAGGCGGGTGCGGATGCGTTCACGCAGCTCTTTGGTGGCGGCATCGGTGAAGGTCACCACGAGGATTTGCGGCGGCAGCAATTCGCGGCCAAAACCCGCCTCATCGCCACCGTGGCCCAGAACCAGGCGCAGGTATAACGCGGAGATGGTGAAGGTCTTGCCGGTACCGGCGCTGGCTTCGATCAGTTGGCTGCCACGCAGGGGGAAGGCCAGGGCCAGGGGTTTGGTGCTCATGAGCGGGCCTCCTCGCTGGTCAGTGATCGCCAGGGGGCGGTGATGAGTGGGCGGTACAGGGTTTCGCACCAGCCTTCGAAATCTTCACTGGCGACCAGGGCCGCGTAGTCGGGGAATTGCCGGGTGAGGGCCGGGCTTTCGCGGCGCTCGCCATCGCTGGTGATGCCATCGCCTTCGTAGGCTTTAAGGGCGGCGGTCTGGGCTTTGTCCGGGTCAGTCTGGCCGAGCCAGGCGAAGGCGGTCTTCACCGCGATCGGTAGTGGTTCGCTCATGCCGGCCCGCCAGGCCAGGAGCAGGTTGCCAAGCACATCCTGGGCAAGGTTTTGCTCCAGTGGCGCCAGTAGGAGCGTGTCATCACTCGCCACCAGGCCGGTGCTCAAGGGCAGGCCACAGGCGCAGGCCACCAGGTGGTTGACCCATGGGCGGATCAGGCGATGCCACTTGCGGGTCTTGATCGAGCCGATGCTGTTGGGGATGGTGGTCACGCTGAGCAAGCCGCCATCTCTGCGCCGGTGCAAGCCGCTGACCCAGCCGTCGAGTTGAATACCCTGGTGCGCGAAGCTGACGGGCTCCGCCGTATTGTGTGGCGTGGGCCAGAGTGCCAGGAGTTGCTGGTAGCGTTGCAGCAAGTCAGGCAAGGGTTCGATCAGCTCGTTGCGCAGGCATTCGCCGAAACCGACCATGGGCAGCAGGCCACTGCCTTGAAGACGTTGCGCTTGGGCCTGCAGGGCTTGTTCGAGATGATCCGGGTCGGTCAGCGCGGCGGCGAGCAGGCTGTCGCTCAAGGTGTAGCGCTGCAAGGCGTCGAGGACGAAGGGTTCTTCATCGGCCAGGGGCACTTCAGCGGCTTCGAAAAATACTTTGAGGCGCTGGCTGAAGAAATGCCTGACAGGGTTACGCAAAAAGTCCTGCAACTGACCCAGGCTCAGGGGTTCTTCCTGGATGTGGGGTGCCAGACCGGTCGTTTCGAGGGGCTGGTCTTGAACTTCGTGTAACAGTTGCCATTCGCGGGCGTAGCTGAACAGTGGATCGCCCTCGTGGAAGTAACGCGCACTGAAGGGTTGCAATGGGTGCTCCTGGGTCATCGCCTCCAGCAACGGTTGCTCCTGGGCATGCTGCCAGCCGCTGGCGAGGTGATCGCGCAGTTGGCCGATCAGCACGGACGCCGGGCGCTCGCTGTTATCGCGGATGCTGCGGCCGACCCAACTGATGTAGAGCTGGTCGCGCGCCGAGAGCAGGGCTTCGAGCAGCAGGTATCGGTCGTCTTCACGCCGGGAGCGGTCGCCGGGGCGGTAGTCGCTGCCCATCAGGTCGAAATCCAGCGGCGGTTGCGCGCGGGGATAGTCGCCGTCGTTCATGCCCAGCAGGCACACCAGCTTGAAGGGGATGGCCCGCATCGGCATCAGGGTGCAGAAGTTCACGGCACCGGCGAGAAAGCGCTGGGACAAGCGGCCCTGATCGAGACCGGCGAGCCAGGCCTCACGCACGACAGTCAGCGGTAATTCGTCGTACAGGCCGACGGACTCGCAGGTCTCCAGCCAGTCTTCCCGCAGTTGCTCCAACTGACCCAGCAGATAGTCATCGTGTTCATTGCTGGGCAGGAAGAAGCGCTGCATCAAGTCTTGCAGGCGTGTGCCCCAGGCTTGCGGGGTCGCGGGCTGTGACAGGGCTTGGTGGGCATCGTGCAATGCGTCAAGCAGGGCGACCAAGGGCCCGATCAGCGCCGCGTCGAGGCCGCCGATTTCGTCATAGGGCTCAATGCCGGCGCAGGCTGCGCCACTGCCGACGGCGTAGCCCAGCAGCATGCGGCGCAGGCCGAATCTCCAGCTGTTCTGCTCCAGCGCACTGGGCAGGCCCAGGCCTGCGCGCTGTTCAGCATCGAGCCCCCAACGGATGCCTGCGCCTTCTATCCAAAGGTGCAGCGTGGGCAGGTCGCGCTCCTGGATGGCGAAGCGTTCGCGCAAGGCGGGAACGTCCAGCAAGTCGAGGATTTCGCTGACCGGGAAACGGCTGTCCGGGAGTTTCAGCAGGTGTTCGACGGCGATCAACAGCGGGTCGCGGCCCCGTTGGCCCTGGTCCGTCAGGGTGAAGGGGATGAAACGTGGGTCTTTCTTGTCCAACTGGCCGAACACCGCACGGATATGCGGTGCATAGCTGTCAACGTCCGGGACCATGACGATAACGTCGCGGGGGCGCAACGTCGGGTCCGCGCTGAAGCGTTGGAGCAGTTGGTCGTGAAGGATTTCCACTTCGCGCTGGGCGCTGTGGGCGATGTGGAAGCGGATCGAGGTGTCGTGCTGCAGATCGACGGCCGGCCAGCGCTCGCGGGTTTCCGGGAGCGGGCGCAGTTCGAGGATATCGTCCTGTAGCTGGTTGAGAACGGTGGTCGGCTCGCTGTCGCTGAACAGGTCGATGCGCCCGTCACGGAAGGCCGACCGGTAGCTGTTGGGATCGTCGTAGCTGTCCAGCAGGTTGATGTAGTCGCGACCTTGCTTGCCCCAGGCGGCCAGCAAGGGGTGGGCGTGCTGGTGCAAAGTTTGCGGGTCGATGGTGACAGGCATCCCGGTCTTGCGCGCCTGGCGTTTGTATTCGTTTCGCAGGAGGTCTTTGTCGGCGACGATGTCGGACCAATGGTGACGGCAAGGGTTGTGCACGCAGAGCAACACCTGGCTGAAACGGGCCAGGCCGGCCAGGGCTTCAAGGGCCTGGGCGGGCAAGGAAGAAATGCCAAACACGATGACGCGGGACGGCAGGCCTTGGGGGGCGGTGTCCAGGTTATTAATGCGTTCGATAAAACGCTGGTGAACCCCGGCACGGCTTTGCGCCATGCCTTCCTCACCCACGTCCAGCAGCAACGCGCGCCATAACTCGGCCTGCCAGCAGTTGGCCGGGCTCAAGGGCTTGGCTTCGCCTCGGCCATTGCGCAACTGGTGGCGGCCAGCGGCCCAGTCTTCCAGCCAGTCGGCACGGTACACCTGATATTGATCGAACAGGTCGGCCAGGCGCTCCGCCAGTTGGTAGCGTTTACGCAGGTCAGTGTCATGGGTGAGGAAGCGTTGCAGGGGCTCGAAGTGCGGCTGGTCGATCAGCTCGGGCAACAGGCGCATCAGGCGCCACGTCAGTGGGGCTTTATCCAGCAAGGATTTGGCCGGGATTTCATCGCGGCCCAGGACCATGCGATAGAGCTGCCACATAAAGCTGCCGGGCAGTTGCACGTCGATTGCCGCGGCTATGCCGCACCCTCCCAGATCGTCCTCTTCCGGGTCTTCAGCAAGGGCCAGCTTGAGCCATTGGGCGATGCCGTTGCTTTGCACCAGAGCGATTTCGTTTTCCAGGGGAGCCAATGGATAACGACGCATCCAACTGACGACCAGGCTGCGCAGTTCATCCAGGCGATTGCCGTGGACGACCATAAATCCAGCACTGAGGGACGTTGCATCCGGCATAACGGCTTCCTTGGGAAAAGCAAAATCGAGGGAGCGACTTTAGCATTGAAGGGCGTTACAGGCGGAGTTGGACTGCGCGCCAAATCGCCTCAGCGCTTTTCGCCCGCCCAAAACAAAACCCCAACTGCTTTCGCAATTGGGGTTTCGGAATTTAATCTTGACGATGACCTACTCTCACATGGGGAAACCCCACACTACCATCGGCGATGCATCGTTTCACTACTGAGTTCGGGATGGGATCAGGTGGTTCCAATGCTCTATGGTCGTCAAGAAATTCGGGTACTGAGTCGTGACCAGATGGTCTCGCTTCAGCAAATTGGGTATGTGATAGCTTTCGGTGTTTTGTGAGATTCGAACTTTCGGTTCATTTCGTCTTCACACACCGCAATCTGATGCTTTTGCTTGTTTCCAAGTCAAGAGTAGTCAAATTGCTTGGGTGTTATATGGTCAAGCCTCACGGGCAATTAGTATTGGTTAGCTCAACGCCTCACAGCGCTTACACACCCAACCTATCAACGTCGTAGTCTTCGACGGCCCTTTAGGGAACTCAAGGTTCCAGTGAGATCTCATCTTGAGGCTAGTTTCCCGCTTAGATGCTTTCAGCGGTTATCTATTCCGAACATAGCTACCCGGCAATGCCACTGGCGTGACAACCGGAACACCAGAG
>NZ_JAEKDC010000011.1:0-212986 GCF_016405645.1 Pseudomonas sp. MF5691 | reverse complement strand
CTTTGAGGTCCATAGGTTTCAGCTCTTCCCAGGGCATGGTCAGATCCTCACAAAATCGACCCTGCCAGTTAATAACTGTTACCTATGTGCGTGAACTGATTTGTAACCCATGTGGGTGAGTCATACCCTGACCATACATTTGCTTACTTTGGGGCTTTTCCAAAGTGAGCCGCCGTAAGGGCGGAACCCTAAGTGGCCATGACCGCAGCAACGGATATGTACACAAACCTAAGAATCACTAAAGAGACCTGTAGCTCATCGCAGGCAAGCCAGCGATGGTGCCCTGAAAACCAACCAATCACCCGCGCCGGGCAGCACGCTCGCGCAGATACTCCACCACCGCGCCCTGCTCCCCGGAAAACTCGATCCGGGCGCCCTTCTTCTCACGCTGGAACGCGTACATCGGATCGTAATATTCACGCAGCCCGACAATCCAGCCGCGATGCAAATCCACGTTCCCCGAGCGGGCCTGCTCGGCCAGGGCGTCCTGCATCAGCCCGTGCAAGCGCTGGTAGCGCTCCCCACCCAGACGCTTGTGGATATTGGCCAGGCTCTGCACCAGGCGCTCGGCGAACAGGCAGAAGCCCGCTTCACCAAACTCTGCGTTGAACTGCGCGCACAGGTCGATCACATAGTCGCGCAAGACCCGCTCGACGCGGTTTTCCAGGCTCTCTTCCAGCCACACCATCGGGTACGCCTGCATGCCCCGGTGCAGGTTCAGCGGCAAAGCGCAGCTACCGATCATGCGGCTTTCGTCCTCAAGCACAAACTGCTCGATGCCCCGCGCGCGCTTTTTCAGTACGTCCACCGCCAGGCGGTTTTCAAAGTCGATATTCGACGGCTGGCCCGTGGCCCGCTTGCCAAAGCTGGAGCCCCGGTGGTTGGCGTAGCCTTCCAGGTCCAGGCCATTGCGCAGTTGCTGGAGCACTTCGGTCTTGCCGCTGCCGGTCAGGCCACCCAGCAGGACGAAATCGCACTGCTCCACAGCCTGGTCCACGGTCTCCAGCAAGAAGGTACGCATAGCCTTGTAGCCACCGCCGACCCGGGGATAGTCGATCCCCGCTTCGTCCTTGAGCACCTTCTGCACCAAGTGCGAGCGCAAGCCGCCACGGAAGCAATACAGGTAACCGTCAGGGTTGGCCTGGGCAAACGCGGTCCAGCGCGCCAGTCGCTCCTGCAGCGTTGCGCCGCTGACCAGTTGGTGCCCCAGCACAATCGCGGCCTGCTGCCCTTGCTGCTTATAGCAAGTGCCCACCCGCTGGCGTTCGTCATCGTTCATCAACGGCAGGTTGACCACGCCGGGGAACGCACCCTTGACGAATTCGACCGGCGCACGGGTATCCATCATCGGCCGGTCGTTAAGAAAGATATCGCGGTAATCGGTGATGTCGATGGGCATCAAGACACCTCTACCGCGTGGCTCTGTCGCTCGACCAACTGGCCAATGGGCGCAAGGTTCAGCCCCAGTTCGGCCGCTGCCGCGAGAAACTCGGCTTCGCCCTCAGGCGTGACCGCCACCAGCAACCCGCCACTGGTTTGCGGGTCGCACAGCACGCGCTTGTGCAACTCATTGATACGGCCCAGTTGGCGCGAGTAACTGTCGAAGTTGCGCAACGTACCGCCAGGCACACAACCCTGGTCAAGGTAGTACTCGACCCCTGGCAGACGTGGGACTTTTTCGTATTCGATAAGCGCGGTCAAACCGCTGCCGTCAGCCATTTCCACGAGGTGCCCGAGCAGGCCGAAACCGGTCACGTCGGTCATGGCGCTGACCCCGGCCAGCTTGCCAAAGCGGCTGCCGGGCTTGTTGAGGGTGCACATCCAGTCCCGCGCCAGGCCGATATCGGCTTCCCGCAGCTTGCCCTTCTTCTCGGCGGTGGTGAGGATGCCGATGCCCAGGGGTTTGGTCAGGTACAAGCGGCAACCGGCGGTGGCGGTGTCGTTGCGCTTCATATGACGCTTGTGCACCAGCCCGGTGACGGCCAGGCCGAAGATCGGCTCCGGGGCATCGATGGAGTGCCCACCGGCCAGGGGAATGCCCGCCGCGTCGCACACCGCACGGCCACCGCGAATCACTTCCCGGGCGATCTCCGGGGCCAGCACATTGACCGGCCAGCCGAGAATCGCGATGGCCATCAACGGATCGCCGCCCATGGCGTAGATATCGCTGATGGCGTTGGTGGCAGCAATGCGCCCGAAATCGAAGGGATCGTCAACGATCGGCATGAAAAAGTCCGTGGTGGACACCACCCCGCGCTCGTCATCAATGGCGTACACCGCCGCGTCGTCCCGCGAGGCATTACCCACCCAGAGCTTGGGGTCGAGGTTCTGCGCACCGCTGCCGGCGAGGATCACTTCCAGCACCTGTGGCGAAATCTTGCAGCCGCAACCGGCACCGTGGCTGTACTGGGTCAGGCGAATCGGCTCGTTCATGGTGGACCTCAAACTATCAAGTGCGGGGATTCTAACAGACAGCAAAAGGCCGGCTGGGCTCTTGTGAGCGCAGCCGGCCTTTGAGGTTCAGCGGTTACTGGCGGGCAGCGAGCAAACGCTTGTGGCGATTACGCCGGGCAATGTTCAGGCACTCGATGGCAGCCGAGAAAGCCATGGCCGCGTACACGTAGCCTTTCGGCACATGGGCACCGAAGCCTTCGGCGATCAAGGTCATGCCGATCATGATCAAGAAGCCGAGGGCCAGCATGACCACGGTCGGGTTGTCGTTGATGAACTTGGCCAGGGGTTCAGCCGCCACCAGCATCACGATTACCGACGTCACCACAGCAATGATCATGATCGGCAAGTGCTCGGTCATACCGACGGCGGTGATGATGCTGTCGATAGAGAACACCAGGTCGAGCAACAGGATCTGCCCGATGGCCGCGGCAAAGCCAATAGCCACTGTATTGCCGACGCTGGCCTTCTCTTCGGGCTCCGGGTCCATGCTGTGGTGGATCTCGGTGGTTGCCTTCCATACCAGGAACAGGCCGCCGGCGATCAGGATCATGTCCTTCCACGAAAACGCCTGGCCAAAGACTTCGAATACCGGCGAGGTCAATTGCACAATAAACGCGATGGTGCTCAACAGGCCCAGGCGCAGTATCAGCGCCATGCTGATGCCGATGCGCCGTGCCTTGGCCCGGTGCTGCTCCGGCAATTTATTGGTGAGGATCGAGATGAAGATCAGGTTGTCGATCCCCAGCACGATTTCCATGACGATCAATGTCGCCAGGGCCACCCAGGCGGTAGGGCTCGCGGCCAGTTGTACAAGATAATCCATAGGTCAGTCCTGACTCGGTATACGGGGAATTAAGCTTCTTGGGAACTTGGCTCAGGCTTGGAGTCCTGATCTTGCTCGTCGTCCTTGGGGGCGATCAAGCCCTGGGTCGCTTCGCTCAACGCCTGTTCGGCGGCTTTATGGGTGTCGTCAATGGCCTGCTTGGCCGCTTCGCTGGCTTTGCCCAGCACCTGCTGCGTGCTTTTCTCGACCTGGTCGCAACCACTGAGCACCACTAATGAAAGCGCAAGCAACGACGCCGCGCCCAGGGAATTGAGTTTCATGATGTATTCCTCGTTAGAACCGTTGGGCCCAAGCATTGGGCTCGCGATAGCGAGGCATTCTAAGGAAGCGAACACTTCAGGAAAATTCGTATTTTTTTCGCTTATACTTCGATTTATACGAAGTAACACTCTGCAACCGAGGCACCTGATGCTCAACTACCGACAACTGCATTACTTCTGGGTGGTCGCCAAGACCGGCAGCATCGTGCGTGCCTGCGAGCAACTGAACCTCACACCGCAGACCATCAGCGGGCAAATCAGCCTGCTGGAGCAGACATTTGGTATCGCACTGTTTCAACGAGTCGGCCGCCAGTTGGAACTGACCGAGGCCGGGCGCCAGGCCCTGCCCTATGCCGAGCAGATGTTCCAGACCGGCAGTGAATTGGAAGCGATGTTGCGCGCCCAGCCCAATGAACAACAGATTGTGTTTCGTGTCGGCGTGGCGGACGTGGTGCCCAAGTCCATCGTCTACCGCCTGATTGCGCCGACCATGGAGCTGAGCGAGCCGCTGCGCATCACCTGCCGCGAAGACAAACTGGAGCGGCTGTTGGCCGACCTGGCGATCCAGCGCCTGGACCTGGTGATCTCCGACAGCCCGATGCCGACCCACCTGGATATCAAGGGCTACAGCCAGAAGCTGGGGGAATGTGGCATCAGCTTCTTCGCCACCCAGGCGCTGGCGGACCTGCACGGCGGCGATTTCCCACAATGCCTGCACGGTGCGCCGCTGTTGATTCCAGGTGCAGAAACCGTGGTGCGCAGCCGTTTGCAGCGCTGGTTCGCCGAGCAGCAGATTCGTCCGAAGATTATCGGCGAGTTCGACGACAGCGCCTTGATGCAGGCGTTCGGCCAATCCGGCAGCGGGATTTTTATCGCCCCCAGCGTGATTGCCGAGGAAGTGCTACGCCAATACGGCGTGGCATTGATTGGCCAGACAGACGCGGTCACCGAGTCGTTCTATGCCATCTCGGTGGAGCGCAAGGTCAAGCACCCCGGCATCGTGGCGATTACCGAAGGTGCTCGCCGCGAGCTGTTTACCGCGCTTTAGGCGCAGGCGACCCGGGTCTTGGCGGTCATCAGCCACAGGGCCAGGAGAATCGACAGCAGGATAAACCCCGACGCGGCAAACCCCAGGCTGCCCAGGCCCATGGTGTCGATCACCCGCCCACCGACCATCGCGCCCAGGCCAATGCCCAGGTTGGCCCCGGCAATGTTCAAGGACGCAGCAAATGCCGGCGCATGGGGTGCGGCCTTCATCAACCGCACATGGCTGACCAAAAACAGCGCCGCCTGGGTCACGCCCCAGATCGCCATGGCCGCCGCCAGGCCGAGGGTGGAGTGGATCGCCGGTACCAGCGCCACCATGCCGGCGATCATAAAGCCGCAGAACACCATAGAAGCGATCAGCGGATGCTTGTCGACCATGCGCCCGCCCAGGGAGTTACCGATCAGGCCGACGGCGCCAAAGCCCATCAGGCACCAGCCCACCAGGGTGCCATCGAAGCCGGCCAGGCGCTCCAGAATATCGGCCAGGTAGGTGTAAGCGGTGAACATGCCGCTGAAGACCAGGATCGACAGCAACACATGGCCCTGCATCAACGGGCTGCGCAGGATCTTGAACTGCGAACGCAGGGTCACCGCGTCCTTTTTCACGGTGGTGGCCGGCAGGTAGATCAACAGCAGCAATGCCTTGAGCATCGCCACCCCGGCGAGGATGCCAAAGGCGCTGCGCCAGCCAAACGCATCGGAGATCAGGGTGCCCACCGGGATGCCGAAGACGGTAGCGCAGACAATCCCGAAACCGATCTTGGCAATCGCCCGGCCAGCGTAGTCCGGCCCGACGATGTCCACTGCCGTTTCACTGGCCAGGGCCCAAAACACCGGCAGCCCCAGAGCGGGAATCAGGCGGGCCACGGCCATCACCCAGATATTCGGCGCCAGGGCCGCCAGGGTATTGGCCGCGCCGAACATCAATAGGATGCTGATAAACAGACGCTTGCGCTCGAAACGCGCGAAATACGCGGTCAGAAACGGCCCGAACGCGGCCACGGTAAAGGCAAACAAAGTCACCAGCAGACCGGCCTGGGACACGCTCACATCCAGGTCGCGAGCGATGGAGGGTAATAGCCCGACAATCACAAATTCGGTGGTCAACACGGTAAAACCGGCTGCGGACAGCAGCAGGATGGGCAACAACATGCACAACTCCAGAAACGGCGACGCCAGCGTTAGCCTTGAGGCCCGCTGACAGAGATATAAGAAGAGGATGGCGAATCTTAACAGAATGTGACCGTGCCACACACGGACTTGGCGACTGAATGCCGCAGTAAACTGGATATTTCCTACAGCATGTTAGACTTCGCGCCCTGCATAGCGCTGTACACATTAAAAAAACTAGAGACACTCTTATGACTGCTGCTCCCTCTCTCTTTCAACGACTTATGCGCCTCAGCCTGGTCACCCAGATTGTCATCGGCCTGGCCGCTGGCATCTTACTGGCCCTGCTGTCGCCCAGTGCGGCCCTGTCCACCGCGTTTATCGGCAAGGTATTTGTCTCGGCGCTCAAGGCCGTGGCGCCAATCCTGGTGTTTGTGCTGGTGATGGCCTCGATTGCCAACCACAAGCATGGCCAGGAAACCCATATCCGGCCGATTCTGTTCCTGTACCTGCTGGGCACCTTTTCCGCTGCGGCGGTCGCGGTCATTGCCAGCACCCTCTTCCCCTCGAACCTGGTGCTCAGCACCCATGACGTGGCCGTCAGCGCCCCTGGCGGGATTGGCGAGGTAATGCAGGGCCTGGTGCTCAGCGTGGTGGACAACCCTATCAGCGCCCTGATGAACGCCAACTTCATCGGGATCCTGGCCTGGGCCATCGGCATGGGCATCGCGATCCGTCATGCCGGGGAAACCACCCGTACCGTGCTGGCCGACCTGTCCAACGGCGTCACGCTGATCGTGCGCGTGGTGATTCGCTTCGCCCCCCTGGGTATTTTCGGCCTGGTGGCCTCGACCCTGGCTGCTTCCGGCTTCGATGCCTTGCTGGGTTATGCGCACCTGTTGCTGGTGTTGATCGGCTGCATGCTGTTCGTGGCACTGGTGGTCAATCCAGCCATCGTGTTCTGGAAACTGCGCCGCAACCCGTACCCGCTGGTGCTGTTGTGCCTGCGTGAAAGTGGGATCACCGCCTTCTTCACCCGCAGTTCGGCGGCCAATATCCCGGTCAACCTGGCGTTGAGTGAGCGCCTGGGCCTGCATGAAGACACCTATTCGGTGTCGATCCCGTTGGGTGCGACCATCAATATGGCCGGCGCCGCGATCACCATTACCGTGCTGACCCTGGCGGCCGTGCACACCTTGGGCATCGCCGTCGACCTGCCGACCGCCGTGCTGCTCAGCGTGGTTGCGGCGGTCTGTGCGTGTGGCGCGTCGGGTGTGGCCGGGGGTTCGCTGTTGCTGATTCCACTGGCGTGCAGCCTGTTCGGCATTCCGAGTGAAATCGCCATGCAAGTGGTGGCCGTAGGCTTCATTATCGGGGTTTTGCAGGATTCGGCGGAAACCGCGCTGAACTCGTCTACCGACGTGTTGTTCACCGCTGCGGCGTGCCTGGGCCAGGAAGACAAGAACCCGGCCTGACACAACCCGGCAAGCAAGTGGGCGCTGGTTTGGGTGGAAGCTGGCTTGCCAGCTCCCATACAAGCCAGCTCCCACATTGGTTTTGCGGTGTGACTCGGGGCTTAGAACGCGCCCATGTAGTCACGCTTGCCCACTTCCACACCGTTATGACGCAGCAAGGCGTAGGCGGTGGTGACGTGGAAGAAGAACTGCGGCAGGCCGTAGGTCAGCAAGTAGGACTGGCCGCTGAAGCGTTTCTCTTTAGGCGTGCCCGGACGGGTGACGATCTCGATACCTTCCTTGCCGTCGATCTGTGCCGGGGTGATGGTGTCGATAAAGGCCAGGACCTTGGCGATCAGCGCTTGCAGGTCAGCGAAGGTAACTTCGGTATCTTCGTATTTCGGCACTTCGATCTCAGCCAGGCGCGCGGAAACGCCCTTGGCAAAATCCACGGCGATCTGTACCTGACGGACCAGCGGGAACATGTCCGGGAACAGACGCGCCTGCAGCAAGGCGTTAGGGTCGATGTTCTTGGCGGTGGCGTGGGCCTCGGCCTTGTTCAGCACATCGCTCAGGGCGTTGAGCATTTGCTTGAAGACCGGAAGTGAAGCGGCGTACAGGGAAATAGTCATGACAGTCTCGACAGTGGTGACAGGGTTTGAACAGCGGCGATTATAGACATGAGCGCTGCTTGTCTTTTATTTTTTCGGGATTAGGCTAGTGGGCTCACTGCATAGGGAAAGCGCGATGACCGCCGAGCACGACACCACCTCTTCCGAGCCGCGCCTGAACAGCACGGAAATCCGCGTTTTGGGCTGCCTGATCGAGAAACAGGCCACTAACCCGGAAACCTACCCGCTGACCCTCAACGCCCTGGTCCTGGCCTGCAACCAGAAAACCAGCCGGGAACCGGTGATGAACCTCAGCCAGGGCCAGGTTGGCCAGAGCCTGCGCGCCCTGGAGGGCCGTGGTTTTACCAAGCTGGTGATGGGCAGTCGCGCCGACCGCTGGGAACACCGCGTGGACAAGGCCCTGGAACTGGTGCCGGCACAGGTGATCCTTACCGGCCTGCTGTTCCTGCGCGGGCCGCAGACGGTCAACGAACTGCTGACCCGCAGCGGGCGCATGCATGATTTTGAAGATGCCGAGCAGGTGGTGCATCAGCTGGAACGCCTGATCGCCCGCGACCTGGCGGTACTGGTACCCAAGCAGGCCGGCCAGCGCGAAGACCGCTACACCCACTCCCTGGGTGACCCCGCGGATATCGAGGCGATCCTGGCCGCACGCGGTAGCCCGGTGGAGCGCAGCAGCGCCAGTGGGGTTTCCGTGGAGCGCATCGAGGAGCTGGAGGCGCGGATTGCGGCGCTGGAAGAGCGCCTGTCACGCCTCGAATAAACGTCCCCCCTTATGGGAGCGGACTTGTGTGGGAGCGGGCTTGCTGGCGAAAGCAGTGGGTCATTCAACACCAATGTTTGCTGGGCCGACGTCGTCGCGAGCAAGCCCGCTCCCACATTTGATCTTCGCTGCTTTGAGCATTGCGTTGCATTAGGGCTTGCCCGCTCCCACATGGGCCGGCGGTGTTTACTGCCGGGCGAAATCCACGGCCTTCTGGAACTGTTCGTCCGTCGGCCGGATGCCGGTGTACAGCACGAACTGCTCCAGGGCCTGGATCGCGATCACTTCCAGGCCGGTAATCACCCGCTTGCCCTGGGCCCTGCCCCGCACGATCAAGGGCGTTTCGGCGGGGATCGCCACCACATCGAACACGGTGTCTGCCGCATCAATTGCGTCGGCCTCGAAGGCCAGGTCCTGCGCCTGGGCGCCGCCAGTCATGCCGATCGGCGTCACGTTGACCAGCATCTGCGGGCGCGCTTCACCCAAGGTCGCCTGCCACTGATAGCCCAGGTTCTGCGCCAGGGCCCGACCCGCCGTTTCATTGCGCGCAACGATCACGCCATTGGCATAGCCACCATCCCGCAAGGCACTGGCCACGGCCTTGGCCATGCCGCCGCTGCCGTGCAGGGCGAAGGTCGAGTCCTTGGGCACCGCGTGTTTTTGCAGCAGTTGCTCGATGGCGATGTAGTCGGTGTTGTAGGCCTTGAGGTGCCCGGCGGTGTTGACAATGGTGTTGATCGAGGCGATGGCGCGGGCCGATTCGTCGAGCTCATCGACCAGCTCGATGCAGGCTTCCTTGAACGGCATCGACACCCCACACCCACGAATCCCCAAGGCACGGATCCCGGCCACGGCGCCGTTCAAGTCCTGGCTGCTGAACGCTTTGTAGTAGAAGTTCAGCCCCAGTTGCTCATACAAATGGTTATGAAATCGCAGGCCGAAATTGCCCGGACGGGCCGACAGCGACATGCACAACTGGGTATCCTTGTTGGGGTTCATCAGCATCGGTAACGCCTCTTCGAAGTAAGCAAATCGGTACAGACCTTACACAACCTTTACCTAGTGGCCGTGCTGTTTTCCTGAAATACGTTGTCTTAAAAGTATCCCCGCGACAATCCTTGAGTCTATTGATTGCAGACCACAAGCGCAGGGGCCAACCGAGGAAAGACCATGATTCGTAAAATCCCCAGGATCGCTTTGCTGATCGGTGCACTTGCTGTAGCCGGCCAAGCCTCCGCCCATGGTGGCGGTTGGGGTGGCCCGGCCGTATTGGGTGCGGTTGTCGGCGCAGCCGTAGTTGGCTCTGTGATCGCCAGCCATGATCGACCGGTGTATGTGCAGCAGCAACCGGTGTATTACCAGCCACAGCCGGTGTATGCCGCCCCGCCACCGGTCTATTACCAGCCGGCGCCAGTGTACGTGCAGCAGCCGGTGTATTACCGCCGGGCGCCCGTATATTACGGGCCACCACGTGGCTACTACGGCCCGCCCCGCGGCTATTACGGGCGTGGCTGGTAAACCCAGCAGCAAAAGCCCCGCACACCCGGCGGGGCTTTTTTATGGGTGGCCTGGTCTGAATAAATCTCGCCAGGGTCGTTATGGGGACAACCCTGGCTGTTAATTCCGACATTATTAAGGCCAACGTGCACTTGCCCAATTGGGGGCCGCGCTGTCATGTTTGTGTCACACGGCACTCTCACTATCAAAACTGTCCCCCATAACAGGCCATAACAACAAGGACGCCCAGCATGCCCACACAAAATCCGCATCATACCGCCGGCCTCTGCACCTCGAGCAAGGTCTATAGCGCCTTGACCGAGCTCAAGCACCTGGAAGGCCATCGCAGCGCCAAGTTTCTTTCGCTGCTGGCAGAAAACCTGGTCCACAAGGGCCTGCTCAATGAACAGGAAGTGCTGCACATGCTGGACCAGGTGGTTGACTGAGACCCTGCCGGCGCAGCCTCGATGACAGTGATGTTGACTATCGAGCAAGGTGATTTTCCCTCGCCGCCGGGCCACCGTAAGGTGACCTCCATCAGCAATGGAGGTAGATATGCCCACTATCCAGATCATGTCCGTCGTCGGCAGTGCCGTCCCTGTCCCCCTTCGCGAGCTGGGTTTGCTCGCCTGTTGGTACCTGGTACGCGACGGTGAAGCCATCAGTGGCCCCCTGACCTCACTGCCCGCCGCCCAGGCCCTGTCACGCAAGATGGCGCACTGCTTCTCGGCTTAGGGCAATGGCAGGCGTACCCGGGGTTTGGTTTCGACAAACAGCCCCCAGCTGGAAATAAACAGCGCGGCAATCAACGGCCCGATCACAAAACCATTGAGGCCGAAGACCGACAGGCCGCCCAGCGTCGAGATCAGGATCAGGTAATCCGGCATCTTGGTGTCCTTGCCCACCAGGACCGGGCGCAGCACGTTGTCCACCAGGCCGATCACAAACACCCCGAACAGGGCCAGCACCACCCCTTGCCAGATTGAACCGCTGAGCAGGAAGTACGCGGCTACCGGCCCCCACACAATCCCGGCACCCACCGCCGGCAGCAATGACAGAAACGCCATCAGCACCGCCCAGAGCAACGCACTGGGAATATCCAGAAACCAGAAGATCAGGCCACCCAGTGCCCCCTGGGTCACCGCCACCAGCACATTGCCCTTGACGGTCGCCCGTACCACGCGGTTGAACTTCAGTTGCAGGCGACGCTTCTGTGGCTCGGCCAGCGGCACCGCCGTGCGTACTTTGCGCACCAGTTCGGGGCCGTCGCGCAGCAGGAAGAACAGCAGGTAGAGCATGATGAAAAAGCTCACCAGGAAATCAAAGGTGCCTTGACCAAAGCTGAATGCCTGGCTGGCAAAGAACTGGCTGCCCTGCATCGCGCCCTTGACGATTTTCTCGCGCAGGCCTTCCAGGTTGCCCATGCCGAAGCGATCCAGCAGGTGCTGGAAGTACGGCGGCAGGAAGTTCTTGAATTGCTCGATGTAGCCCGCCACATCCAATTTGCCGCTTTCGACGTTCTTGTACAGCGTCGCCCCCTCCTGCACCAGCAAGGCGCTGGTGATGATCACCGGCAAGATCGCGATCACTAGGCACACCATCAGGGTACACAGCGACGTGAGGTTGCGGTTCCAGCCAAACTTGAGCTGCAGGCGCCGCTGCATAGGCGCAAAGATGATCCCGAGGATAACCGCCCAGAACACCGCGCCGTAGAACGGCAACAGGATCCAGAAAAACGCGAGGGTCACCAGGACCAGCAGCAATAGCAGGGTTTTGAATTGCAGATTCGTTTGGTTCATGTCCGATCCGTGCCAGAAAAACGTCGGGCGCCCAGCGCGCCCTGTTGCTTAGTCCACCGCGCATCCGGCGAGTGCCATCTTTATTTCTACAGCGTAGACCCAGATCAATAACCGCCAGGCCCGGCTCGGCTACCCTGCCGCCCTTTTGCGATCTGAATCCCATGCTCCCTGTCCTCGCTCCCGAATTGCTCGCCCCTGCCGGCACCCTGAAAAACATGCGCTACGCCTTTGCCTACGGCGCCGATGCGGTCTACGCCGGCCAGCCGCGCTACAGCTTGCGGGTGCGTAATAACGAGTTCGATCACGCCAACCTGGCCCTGGGCATCGCCGAGGCGCAGGCCCAGGGCAAGCGCTTTTATGTAGTGGTCAATATCGCGCCGCACAATGCCAAGCTGAAAACCTTCCTCAAGGACCTGGAACCGGTGATCGCCATGGGCCCGGACGCGCTGATCATGTCCGATCCGGGCTTGATCATGCTGGTGCGCCGGCACTTCCCGCAGATGCCGATCCATCTGTCGGTGCAGGCCAACACGGTGAACTGGGCCAGTGTCGAGTTCTGGCAGCAGCAAGGCATCTGCCGGATCATCCTGTCGCGGGAGCTGTCCCTGGAAGAAATCGCCGAAATCCGCCAGCACGTGCCGGCCATGGAGCTGGAAGTGTTTGTGCATGGCGCGCTGTGCATGGCCTACTCCGGGCGTTGCCTGTTGTCCGGCTACATGAACAAGCGCGATGCCAACCAGGGCACCTGCACCAATGCCTGCCGCTGGAAATACCAGGCCACACCCGCGGCCGAAAACACCGTGGGCGATATCGTCCAGCAGTATCAGCCCGAGCCGACCCTGGGCCTTGGCGCGCCCACCGACCAGGTGTTCCTGCTGCAGGAGGCCAACCGCCCGGATGAGCAGATGCCGGCCTTCGAGGACGAACACGGCACCTACATCATGAACGCCAAGGACCTGCGGGCGGTGCAGCATGTCGAGCGCCTGACGCAGATGGGCGTGCATTCGTTGAAAATCGAAGGCCGCACCAAGTCCCACTTTTATGTGGCGCGCACCACCCAGGTGTACCGCCAGGCCATTGATGATGCGGTGGCCGGTCGTGCGTTCGACCGGGGCTTGATGACCAACCTTGAGTCCCTGGCCCAGCGTGGCTACACCGAAGGTTTCCTGCGCCGCCACGTGCATGACGAATACCAGAACTACCAGAACGGCAGCTCCGTCTCGGAACAACAGCAGTTTGTCGGGGAATTGACCGGCGAACGGCGCGGGGAGCTGGCCGAAGTCAAGGTGAAGAACCGCTTTGCCGTGGGCAATCACCTGGAACTGATGACCCCGGCGGGGAACTTCCATTTTGACCTGGGGATGATGCATAACGCCAAGGGTGAGGCGATTGAGGTGGCGCCGGGGGATGGGCACACGGTGTATGTGCCGGTGCCGTTGGACATGGATATCGGGTTTGGGTTGTTGATGCGGGATGTGTAGCGGCTGTTAGGGCCCCATCGCAGGCAAGCCAGCTCCCACATTTGACTGCATTCACAGTTCAACATGTGGGAGCTGGCTTGCCTGCGATGAGGCCAGAACCAGCACCGCAATTGCCAGATCAGATCCTGAACTGCCCCACCAGCTCCCACATTTTGACCATGTTCACCGATCAAGTGTGGGAGCTGGCTTGCCTGCGATGAGGCCAGATCAAGCACCGCAATTGCCAGATCAGATCCCGAACTACCCCAGCAACCGCCACATTTTGACCATGTTCACCGATCAAGTGTGGGAGCTGGCTTGCCTGCGATGAGGCCAGAACCTGCACCGCAATTGCCAGATCAGATCCTGAACTACCCCAGCAACCGCCACATTTTGACCATGTTCACCGATCAAGTGTGGGAGCTGGCTTGCCTGCGATGAGGCCAGATCAAGCACCGCAATTGCCAGATCAGATCCTGAACTGCCCCACCAACTCCCACATTTTGACCATGTTCACCGATCAAGTGTGGGAGCTGGCTTGCCTGCGATGAGGCCAGAACCAGCACCGCAATTGCCAGATCAGATCCTGAACTGCCCCACCAACTGCCCCAACCGCTGCCCCAGTTCCGCCAGGCTGCGGGAGGTCTGTGCGCCCTGCTGGGTCTCGTCCGCCACGCTGTCCACCGCCACGGCAATCTGATGCACGCTGCGGTTGATCTCTTCGGCCACGGCGGTTTGCTCTTCTGCAGCACTGGCGATCTGCGCGTTCATCGTGTTGATGGTCCCGATCAGTTGCGCCATGGTATCGAGGGACGCCCCGGCTTCATTGGCCTGGGCCGAGGTGCCGTCGCCGGCATCGCTGGAGCGGCGCATGGATTCCACGGCCGCCTCGGTGCCCTTTTGCAGGCGGTCGATCATGCCCTGGATTTCCTGGGTGCTCTGCTGGGTGCGGCTGGCCAGTGCGCGGACTTCATCGGCCACCACCGCAAAGCCACGCCCGGCTTCACCGGCACGGGCGGCTTCAATGGCGGCGTTGAGGGCCAGCAGGTTGGTCTGCTCGGCAATCGAGCGGATCACCCCGAGCACGCTGACAATCGACGACACGTCCTGTTGCAGGCTATCCAGGGACACGCCACTGCTGCGGATGTCATTCACCAACGCATGAATCTGCGCGATGCTGCCATCCACCACGCGCTTGGCGGCCTGGCCTTCGGCGTCGGTCTGCTGCGCCGCCACGGCCGCGCCCTGGGCACTGCGGGCCACTTCATGGGCGGCAGACGACATTTCATTGATCGCCGTCGCCACCTGGTCGGTTTCCTGGCGCTGGCGTTCCATGGCCTGTTCCGAACGATGGGCCTGCTCGGACACCTGGCTGACCAGCCCGGTCAGTTGCGAGGTCATGTCAGTGATCTGGCGTACCAGGCCGTGGATCTTGTCGACAAACCGGTTGAACGAGCCGGCCAGTTCACCCAACTCGTCCTGGCTGGTGATTGCCAGGCGCCGGGTCAGGTCGCCCTCACCGGCGGCGATATCGTCGAGGTTGGCTTTCATCAGGTGCAAGGGGCGCAGGATGGTATTGGCCAGCAGCATGCCCGCTGCAGCGATCAGCAACAGCAGGATTACGGCGATGCCGACAATGCTCAACAACACCCCTTCCATGCGCTCGTTGACCTTGGCTTCGACTTCGCTGACCAGGGCCTCGATACCGTCGAGGTTGACCGAAGTACCGATCACCATGTCCCACTTGGGCAGGTACTCGGTGTAGCCGAGCTTGGGCACCAGTTCGGTTTGCCCCGGCTGGGTCGAGCTGTATTGCAGGTAGTGGGTGCCGTCCTTGCCGACCCTGACCAGGTCGCGGTTGACGTAGACGCCGTTGGGGTCACGGTTGTCCTTGAAGCTTTTGCCCACGCCGTCGGGGCTGTTGCCCTTGAACAGGCGGATGGTTTCGGAGTCGTAGCCGAAGAAATAGCCGTCCTTGCCGTAGGTTGTGTTGGACAACAGCTTGACCACCTGCGCCCGCGCCTCTGTATCGCCGGGGGCTGCGGCGTCGTACAGCGGCTTGATGGTGGTCATCGCCACTTCGACATAACTTTGCAGGGTGGCCTTGGCGTTGTTGAGCAGGCGCTGGCGGGTTTCGGCCACCTCGGTGCGCGCCTGTTCCTTGAGGATCCACACGGTGGTCAGGCTGATGACCACGGCAAACAACAACACCGGCAGTACGGCGAGGGACAGGACTTTGGCCTTCAGACTCAGACGCATGGATCTTCTCTCTTGTAGGGCAACGTTAGGAGGTTAACGGCCCTAAAGGAGAAAACTGTAGGAATCTGCTTGTTACAGGGTCATCGCGGCAAACCAGCCAAATACCAGCAACGGCAGGTTGTAGTGCAGGAAGGTCGGGACCACGGTGTCCCAGATATGGTGGTGCTGGCCGTCGATGTTCAAACCCGAGGTCGGCCCCAGGGTGGAGTCGGACGCCGGCGAACCGGCATCGCCCAGGGCCCCGGCGGTGCCGACGATGCAGACAATGGCCAGCGGGCTGAACCCCAGTTGCACACACAGCGGCACAAAAATCGCCGCAAGGATCGGCACGGTGGAAAACGACGAACCGATGCCCATGGTCACCAGCAGGCCCACCAGCAACATCAACAGCGCACCCACGCCACGGCTGTGGCCAATAAAATCGGCCGAGTCCTGCACCAGCGTCTGTACCTGGCCGGTGGCCTTGAGCACTTCGGCAAACCCCGACGCCGCGATCATGATGAAGCCGATCATCGCCATCATTTTCATGCCTTCGGTGAACAGATCATCGGTGTCGCGCCAGCGCACGATGCCCGATACCGAGAAGATCAGGAAACCCGCCAGGGCACCGATGATCATCGAGTCCAGCCACAACTGGATAATAAAGGCCGAGGCAATGGCCAGCCCGGCGACCAGCAGGGTCAGCGGGTTGTACTGCACCGCCACTTGCTCGACCCGCTCGATCTTCTGCTGGTCGTAGATGCGCTTTTTGCGGTAACTGATAAACACCGCCACCAACAGGCCGAACACCATGCCCAGCGCCGGAATACCCATGGCATGGGTAACGTTGACCTGGCTGATATCCACCCCGCTCTTGGCGACATTGGCCAGCAGGATCTGGTTGAGGAAGATATTGCCGAAGCCCACCGGCAGGAACATGTACGGGGTGATCAGGCCGAAGGTCATGACGCAGGCGATCAGGCGCCGGTCAATCTGCAACTTGGTCAGCACATACAGCAGCGGCGGTACCAGCAGCGGGATAAAGGCGATATGGATCGGCAGGATGTTCTGCGAGGCAATCGCCACCGCTCCCAGCAGGCAGATCAGCAGCCATTTGACAGAACTGCCGCCAGTGGTGTCCTGGCGGCCCACCAGCAGCAGGGCCTTGTCCGCCAGGGCATGGGCCAGGCCGGACTTGGCAATCGCCACCGCGAAAGCACCGAGCAATGCGTAAGACAACGCCACCGTGGCACCGCCGCCCAAGCCGCTGTTGAACGCGCTGAGCGTCGCGTCGATCCCCAGGCCACCGGTCAAACCGCCGACCAGGGCACCCACGATGATCGCGATGACCACATGCACGCGGGACAGGCTGAGCACGAGCATGGTACCGACCGCGGCGATTACTGCGTTAATCATGGTTACCTCAAGACAGAAATATAAACACAACACGTGCCGGCGCCCCGGCCAGATGTCGACCACGGCACACGCAGAAAGGGAGTTTTATTAGAGGCCGCGCACTTTGCAGCAGCCGGCGCGCCATGTCAAAGAACGACGTCGCGAATAGATTCAATTGAACGTATGAATAAAGAAAAACAACCGGCGGCCGATAGCGTGGATTATCTCTGTCGCAACGAAAGGTTAAGGATCTCCATGTCGCTCAGGCAGCTGTCCATTCAATGGAAAATCACCCTCCTCGCCGGCCTTTGTCTGTTGGGCATCGTGACCCTGCTGGTGGGTCTTTCGCTGTATCGGATGGACCAGAGTTCGCAACGGGTCCAGACCTCCAGCACACAGATGCTTAATGTTGCCGCCCAATCGCGCATCGAAGCCCAGGGTGAAGTGCAGGCGCTGGGCATCCGCCAGCAATTTATGGACGCCTACCAATATGGCCATGGCTTTTCGCGCCAGGTGCTGTTTTTGCGCGAACAGGCCGAAAAACGCTTCCTCGATGCCTTCGACCTGCGTGAAGACCTGACCCGCCAGGTCAAGGCCGCCCTGCAAGCCAACCCGGACCTGTTGGGCCTGTCCCTGGTCTTTGAGGCCAATGCCCTGGATGGCAAGGATGAGCTGTTCGCCGGCCAAGCGGAGCTGGGCAGCAATGAAAAGGGACGCTTTGCCCTGTACTGGTCGCAGCCGACACCCGGCACCCTGACCTCGATGGCGCTGCCGGAAAGCGATATGTCCGACACCAGCGTCGGCCCCAGCGGCGAGAAGGCCAACACCTGGTTCACCTGCCCACGCTCCACCCTCAAGCCGTGTGTGATCGAGCCGTACTTCTATGTGATCGACGGGCACAACGTCTTGCTGACCAGCATCGTGTTCCCGCTCATGGCCAATGGCAAAGTCATCGCCTCGCTGTCGGTGGACATCAACCTCAACAGCCTGCAGGCAGTCAGCCAGAATGCCAGCCGCGAGCTGTATGACGGCCAGACCAACGTCAGCATCATCAGCCCAGTGGGTTTGCTGGCCGGCTACAGCCCGGATGCGAGCAAGCTCAGCCAGCGCCTGGACAGTGTGGATACCGCCAGCGGCGCACAACTGATCAGCGCCATGGCCGGCAGCACCCAGACCTACAGCCTGCGTACCGACCATCAACTCAAGGTGCTGGCACCGTTCCAGCCCATTCCCAATGGCAAGTCCTGGGGCGTGTTGCTGGATGTGCCGGAAAAAGTCCTGATCGGCCCCGCCGAAACCCTCAAGGCCGAGCTGGATGCCGACAACACCAAAGGCACCCTGCTGGAACTTGGCCTGGGCCTGCTCGCCGCCATCGTCGGTTTGCTACTGGTGTGGCTGATGGCCCGCAGTGTCACCCGGCCGATCCTCGGCGTGGCCCATATGCTGGAGGATATCGCCAGCGGCGAAGGCGACCTGACCCGGCGCCTGGCCTACGACAAGCGCGACGAGCTGGGCGAACTGGCCAGTTGGTTCAACCGCTTCCTCGACAAACTGCAACCGATCATTGCCGAGGTCAAACGCTCGGTGCAGGACGCGCGCAGCACCGCCGACCAATCAGCGGCAATCGCCAGCCAGACCAGTGCCGGCATGGAGCAGCAGTACCGCCAGGTGGATCAGGTGGCCACCGCCTCCCACGAAATGAGCGCCACCGCCCAGGACGTCGCCCGCAGCGCCGCGCAGGCGGCACACGCTGCACGGGATGCCGACCAGGCCACCCGCGAAGGCCTGACGGTGATCGACCGCACCACCACCAGCATCGGCCACCTGGCTGCCGACATGAGCACGGCGATGGCCCAGGTCGAAGGTCTGGCAGCCAATAGCGAGCAGATCGGTTCAGTGCTGGAAGTGATCCGCGCGATTGCCGAACAAACCAACCTGCTGGCCCTCAACGCCGCCATCGAAGCCGCCCGTGCCGGTGAAGCCGGGCGTGGTTTTGCGGTGGTGGCGGACGAGGTGCGCAACCTCGCACGGCGCACTCAGGAGTCGGTGGAAGAAACCCGCCAGGTGATCGAACAGTTGCAAAACGGCACCCAGGAAGTGGTGAGCTCCATGAGCAACAGCCATCGCCAGGCCCAGGGCAGTGTCGAACAGGTCGGCCAGGCCGTCACGGCATTGCGCCAGATCGGCGATGCGGTGACGGTGATCAGCGACATGAACCTGCAGATTGCCAGCGCCGCCGAGCAGCAAAGCGCGGTGGCCGAGGAGATCAACAGCAACGTGGCGACGATTCGTGATGTGACCGAGTCGCTGTCGGAACAAGCCAATGAATCGGCGCGGGTCAGCCAGACGCTGAACAGCCTGGCCAATCAGCAACAGGGGTTGATGGACCAGTTCCGGGTCTGATCGCGGTTAAAAGGTGCGGGGCCGGGGGCTGGACGCAACCTCCAGCTCACACCCCCACAGCTCTACCGCCGGCTGGCTCGCCTGGGGCGGGCCGAGCCAGGCACTCAGCCACTGGCACTGCTGGTTGAAACACAGTTGATAATCCCCGGCCTCGGGGGTGCGGCCCAGGCGCAGGGGCTGCAAGGGCGGCAACTGACGCTGGTAATGCCAACTGCCATCACGCAGTTCGGCGCCGTGCGGGATCTCCATACCGGCCCCGGAACCCTTGACCCGCGCCTCGCCCAACACCAGGCCCTCAGGCGTTACACGGTAGTCCTCTTCCCAGCGCACTTTCTCAATCGTATGCGTCCAGGCCAGGGTAAACACAGGCGTAGGCACTTGTGCCCATACCGCGCCCGCCAAGCCCAGACACAGACCGATCACGCAGTGGCCGCCTGGGCACGATGGGCACGCCAGCAGTGCTGTGCGATCAACAGGCCCACCATGACGAAGCCGATTTCATCGCTTAACGGCGTCGCCAGAATCAGGCTACCACCGGCGAAGAAGCCCAACAGGCGCTCCCACCAACTCAGCCTGGCTTGCAAGTAGCCGGTAAATACCGCGCCCCAGATACCAATGGCCAGCATCGCTTTGGCCACCACATACAGTGTGGCCAGCAGGCTATCGCCCTGCAGCATCAGCGCCGGCTCGTACACCGCCATAAACGGCACAACGAACCCCGCCACCGCGATGCGTACCGCCCACAAGCTGATCTTCAGGCCGCTCTCCCTGGCAATCGGTGCCGCCGCGAAACAGGCCAATGCCACCGGCGGTGTGAGGTCGGCCATGATGCCGAAATAGAACACGAACATATGCGAGACAATCAGCGGTACGCCGAGGTCCAGCAGTGCCGGTGCAGCGATCGAACTGGTGATGATGTAGTTGGGAATGGTCGGGATCCCCATGCCCAGCACCAGGCAAGTGAGCATGGTGAGCACCAGCGACAGGAACAGGCTGTCCTGGCCAATGGCAAGGATGTAACCGGCAAAGGTGGACGCCACCCCGGTCAGCGACACGACACCGATAATCACCCCCACCAGGGCGCAGGCAATCCCCACCGGCACCGCGTGCCGTGCGCCCTCTACCAGCGCATGCAGGCAGATGGTCAGGGTGTCGCGGCCGCCTTTGATAAACCAGCACACCGCCACCAGCAGCGCCACCACCCCGAACACCATGCCGATACCGAGCCGGAAGAAGCCCGCGCAAAGCAGACCCAGGACGATCCAGAAGACAAAACGCATCACCTTGGACGAGACCCGCAGGATGATCGCCGAGCCGAGAATCACAATGGACGTCAGGGCCAGGCCGACCATGCCGGAGAACAGCGGCGTGCGCCCGGAGAACAGCAGGTAGATCAGCACAAACAGCGGAATCAACAGATACCAGCGCTGCTTCACCGCGGCCCAGGGGTTCGGGCATTCGTCCTTGGGCAGGCCACGCAGGTTGGAGCGCTTGGCTTCCAGGTGAACCATCCAGAATACCGAGCCGAAGTACAGCATGGCCGGAATCAACGCGGCCTTGGCCACCTCGAAGAACGGCACGTTGATCGTCTCGGCCATGATAAAGGCCACTGCGCCCATGATCGGCGGCATGATCTGGCTGCCCATCGACGAGGTCGCTTCCACGCCACCGGCAAACGCCGACTTGTAGCCGAAGCGCTTCATCAACGGGATGGTGAATTGGCCGGTGGTGACCACGTTGGCCACCCCCGAACCGGTGATGGTGCCCATCAGCGCCGACGACACCACGGAAACCTTGGCCGGGCCACCGAGTTTGTGGCCGAACAGGCCCATGGCGAAATCGGTGAACAGCTTGATCATTCCGGCCTGTTCAAGGAACGCACCGAACAGGATAAACAGGAAGATGTACGTGGCCGATACATAGGTCGGCGTGCCATACAGCCCCTCGGTGCCAAAGGCCAGTTGGTTGACGATCTGGTCGATGGCATAGCCGCGGTGCATCAGATCGCCCGGCAGGTACTGGCCGAACAGGCCGTAGGCCAGGAACAGCGCACAGATCAACGGCAGGGCAATCCCCATCACCCGCCGCGCCGCCTCAAACACCAGCACAATCAGCACCAGACCGATGACCATATCGCTATCGGTCAGGTCGCCAGAGCGTTGAATCAAGTCGGCTTCGAAATACCACTGGTAGAACGCCGTGGCCATTCCGGCCAGCCCCAGCAGCCAGGCCATCGGCTGCCAGGGCTGAGCATTGCCACGCGCCGGGAAACACAGAAACACCACCAGCAACAGAAAGCCCACATGCACGGCCCGCAGAATCTGGCTGGAGACCGGATGAAAGGCCGCGGTAATGATTTGGAAGACGGAAAACAACAGCGCGACGTAGAACAGCGCTCGCGGCCAATCCCTGGGACTGGCGGCAAGGCCTTGATCGTGCTCACTCATGCAGGTCACTCCCACGTTACAACATCGACATGCCAACAAGCCTGGCGCGTTGTGCGCGCCAGGCTATTCACCGCTCTGGCATAGCGCGCAGCGCTTGGCACTGCGCACCGCACCCACCTGGGCCTTACAGTGCGCCCGCTTCCTTGTAGAAACGCTCGGCGCCCGGATGCAGTGGGATAGGCAGGCCCTTGGCCGCGCCCTGCAACTTGATATCTTTGGCCGCCGAGTGGGCGTTACCCAGACGATCGAGGTTGTCGAACATGAGCTTGGTCATCTGGTAGGCCACCTCATCGGTCACGCCGTCATGGCTGACCAGGATGTTGGTGATGGCCACAGTCGCTACATCGCTGTCCTGACCGTCATAAGTGCCCGCCGGGATCACCGCGCCCTGGTAGGCAGCGTTATCGATCTTCGCCGTGATATCCGCCGGGATGGCAACGAAGGTTATCGGCAGGGTCGCGGCCAGGTCGCGGATCGCCGCCATGCCCAGGCCCGAGGACTGCAGGGTGGCATCCAACTGGCGGTTCTTGATTAACTCGACCGACTCGGCGTACGGCAGAAACTCGACCTTGCCCATGTCTTCATAGCTCAGGCCAGCAGCCTTGAAGATGGCGCGGGCGTTCAGCTCGGTACCGGATTTCGGCGCGCCGACGGAGATACGCTTGTTTTTCAGATCTTCCAGGGTGGTGATGCCAGACTCCTTGCTGGCGACGATCTGGATGTAGTTGGGGTAGGTGCCGGCAATCGCCCGCAGTTTTTTCAAGGGAGCCTTGAAGCCGGCGTCTTGCACGCCATTCCAGGCATCGGCGACCGAGTCACCGAGGGCAAAGGCCAGCTCGCCGCGACCGGCTTGCAGCAGGTTGAGGTTTTCCACCGACGCCTTGGTGGCCTGCACCGAGGTCTTCGATCCGTCTATACCGTTGCTGTACAGCTGTGACAACGCCACCCCAATCGGGTAGTACACGCCGCTGGTGCCACCGGTCAGGACGTTGATAAAGGTTGGGGCGGCGAGTGCCGAGGAACTGGCGACAAGGGCTGCGGCAGCAGCAAACAGGCTCAAGCGTTTGGTCATTTGCATAGATTCACCTTTTATCCTTCTTATTAGGTACCGAGCAGCCGCGTGACCGGCTGACGAGCCCTATGGTAGCTGCCGCGCGCGAAACAGAGAAAATCCTGGTGCCTTTAACCTGTTCCACACGGCCTGCGTGGTGGCTGTTATAAGCGAATTTACGCGAGCCAGGTTCTGTAAGAAAAGTCTTGTTGCAAATCGGCACCCGTAACCGCCGGTCAGGTGTGGCGCCGGGGCAGTTCGATCAACACTTTGAGCCCGCCCAGTGGGCTCTCTTGCAACCGCAATGTACCGGCCCATACATCGACAATGTCCCGCACGATGCCCAGCCCCAGGCCATGGCCATCGGTCTGTTCATCCAGGCGGGTGCCACGACTGAAAACCTGGTCGCGCTGGGCCTCGGGAATACCCGGGCCGTCATCTTCGACGATCAGTTGAAAACACTCCGGGGTCTGCTCAATGCTCAAACGCACTTCGGCATCCGCCCATTTGCAGGCGTTGTCCAGCAGGTTGCCCAAGAGCTCCAGCAAGTCTTCGCGGTCCCAGGGCAGTTGCAAGCCGGGGCGAACCTGGTAGCTCAACTCCAGGTGTTCGCCGTGGATCATGTTCAGGGTCGCCAGCAAGCCCGGCAGTTCGCTGTCGCAGTCGAACAGCGCGCCGGGCAGGGTTTCACCGGCCAGACGCGCGCGGTTGAGTTCGCGGTTGAGCCGTTGCTGCACCTGCTGCAACTGCTCGCGCAACAACTTGGCCAATTGTGGCTGGTCCTTGAGCTGCTCGCTGGAAGCCACGCTCAACAATACCGCCAGCGGGGTCTTCAAGGCATGGCCGAGGTTACCCAGGGCGTTGCGCGAGCGTTTGAGGCTGTCTTCGGTATGGGCCAACAGGTGGTTGATCTGCGCCACCAGCGGCTCCAGCTCCACCGGCACCTGGGTATCCAGTTGCGAGCGCTGGCCTTGTTGCAGCTGTGCAATCTGCTCGCGCGCAGTTTCCAGCGGGCGCAGGGCCCGGCGTACGGTGACCCGTTGCAGGATCAGGATCAGCAGCAGCGCCGCCAGCCCGAGGACCAGGCCGACCTGGCGCATCAGGCGAAAACTTTCCCGCACGGGCGTGTAGTCTTGAGCCACGCTGATGGAAATCGACTGGCCAAAACGCTTGTAGTCCGATCGCAGGACCAGCAGTTGCTGGCCTTCCGGGCCCAATTGCAGGTTGCCCTTCAGGCCGGCCTGGGGCAGTTGCGGCAGTTCCTGGTCCCACAATGAACGGGAGCGCCAGTGGTTGTCGCTGAAGTCGATACGGAAATAATGCCCGGAAAACGGCCGTTGATAGGCCGGTGACAAGCGCTGTTCATCCAGTTGCACGCCGCCGGGCCCACGCACCAGGGCCACCAGCAGGTTTTCGCTGTCGTTGCGCAGACCCGCTTCCAGGTAGCGCTGCAGACCCACTTCGAACAGCCACAGGCTGGTCTGCGCCAGCACCAGGCCGACGATCACCATCACGCTGATCAGCCCCAGGCTCAGCCGCCGCTGGATCGACCTCACGCGGGGCTGGCGCCAAAGCGATAACCCTGGCCACGCCGGGTTTCAATCACGCTGCGCCCGAGCTTGCGCCGCAGATGGTTGACGTGGACCTCGAGGACATTGGAGTCGCGCTCGGTCTCGCCGTCATACAGGTGCTCGGCCAGATGGCTTTTGGAAAGGATTTGTTCGGGATGCAGCATGAAGTAGCGCAGCAGGCGAAACTCGGCAGCGGTCAGTTGCACCTCGGCACCGTCGCGCATCACGCACTGACGGCCTTCATCCAGGTGCAAGCCCGCCGCCTGCAAGGTCGGCTGATTGGCCTGGCCATGGGAACGGCGCAGCAAGGCCTGGATGCGCAGGTACAACTCCTCGGGGTGGAACGGCTTGCTCAGGTAATCGTCGGCCCCGGCCTTGAGCCCTGCGATGCGCTCGGCCCAGGAATCGCGGGCGGTGAGGATCAACACCGGGGTCGCCAGCGCGGCGGCGCGCCACTGGCTCAGCACCTCAAGCCCCGGCAAGCCAGGCAGGCCCAGATCGAGGATGATCAGGTCATACGGCTCGCTGCGCCCCTGATACACCGCATCGCGACCGTCCGCCAGCCAATCCACGGCATAGCCCTGGGCTTTCAGCCCGGCCATCAGTTCATCAGCCAACGGTACGTGGTCTTCCACCAGAAGCAGGCGCATCAGTCATCTTCCTCGTCTTCAAGCAGCGCGCCGGTGGTCGCGTCCAGTTTGATTTCCCGGACCACGCCATCGGTGGTCACCAGCTCCACCTCATAGACGTAACTGCCGTGTTTGCTCTCAAGCTCAGCCTCCAGCAACCTGGCACCGGGATGCCGGGCCATGGCCTGCAGCAGCAGTTGCTCCAGGGACAGGATCACCCCTTGCTGACGCAATTCCAGGGCTTCATCCTGGTTGAGGTCCCGGGCAGCCACCACCGAGCAAAAGGCCAGGAGCACCAGCGCCAGTCGACTGCCGGTGCGTAGATTTACCTTCATTACGTATCCTGATGATCCTTGAGGACTTGCCCGGTGACAGCGTCCAATTCCACATCCCACTCGACGCCCTGGGCATCGCGCAGGTCAACCTGGTAAATATACTTGCCGTATTCCTGCTCCAGCTCGGTTTCATGCACCGTGCCACCTGGGTGCTTGGCCAGGGCGGCGGCATTGAGCTTCTCGAAAGACTGGATGGTACCAGCGTCACGCAATTTCAGCGCTTCATCCGGCCCCAGGTCCCGCGCCTGGGCCAGGCCGCTGGTGAGGGCGATGATACTGGCGGTGATAATTGTGAGGGTTTTCATGATCGTTCTCCATTTCAGGATGTTTTGCCTACGGCCCCCACAGTACGGGTCGCAACTTAACTGAAACTGAATTGCCACCATGGCAATTGTCCCACAACACCTTGCCAGGCTCCGGGGAATATTTCCTATACTGCCCGGCTCGCCTGCACAGAGATCGGTATGACGGCCATTCACATCAAGTTCCCCGCCCTGACGCTCAAGGCTGGCCAACGCGCTTTTGCACGCATTCGCGAACAAGGCCTCCAGCCTGCCGATGTGGGGATTCTGCCCGGCGCGGCCGGTGGTCCCAAGGCCCTGGGCATTCAGGGTCTGGACTTGGCGCTGTTCGGTGACTGGCTGGCGCGTGCCCCCCGCGAGCGTGCGCTGATCGGCGCGTCGATCGGTTCCTGGCGCTTTGCCAGTGCCTGCCTGCCGGATCCGGTACAGGGCCTGCTCGACCTCGGGCGCCTGTATAACGAGCAACGCTTTGCCAAGGGCGTGACCATGGCCGAGGTCAGCCAGAGTTGCCAGCGCATGCTCGACGACCTGCTGGCCGGGCGCGATGCGTCGCTATTGGATAACCCGCACTATCGCCTGAATATAGTCGTGGTCAAAAGCCATGGCCTGTTGGCCGACGATCACCGAGGGCGCCTGGGCCTGGGCCTGTCCTCGGTGATCGCCGATAACCTGCGCGGCCGTGCGCGGCTGTCCCGGCATTTTGAACGGCTGATCATCCACGACCCGCGCCAGGCGCCGCCACTGCACCCGCTCACGGATTTCCCTTCGCGCTTTCTCGCCCTGGAACCGGGCAACCTGCGCCAGGCCCTGCTGGCGTCCGGCTCGATCCCCATGGTGATGCAAGGCGTACGCGACTTGCCGGGCGCCGGTGCCGGCACCTATCGCGATGGTGGCCTGCTGGACTACCACCTCGACCTGCCCTACCACGGCGATGACATTGTGCTGTACCCGCACTTCACTGATCGAGTCATCCCCGGCTGGTTCGACAAGAGTCTGCCGTGGCGGCGCAGTAGCCCACAGGGTCTGCAGGATGTGTTGCTGGTGGCCCCCTCACGGGACTACCTGGCCCGCCTGCCCCACGGAAAATTGCCGGATCGCAGCGACTTCAAGCGCTTTATGGGGGATGACGCGCGACGCAACCAGTACTGGCAAACCGCGATGAGTGAAAGCCAGCGGCTGGGCGATGAGTTCCTTGAACTGGCCGATAGTGGCCAGCTGGGTGAGCGCTTGATTGCGCTCTGAGCCACCAGGCCTTATTTTTCCGCAAATTGGCGTAGCGCCCGGCGAGCGTACGTTCACCCTTACCGTGGGTGTATCATCCGGCGCTATGTATGCGATCATACAAGGCATCTTTCTGTGTGCATTCTCATTAACAGTGGCCGAATCAAAAGTTATCGACGATGAAAACAAAAGCATCATCTAACCCATGACAATCATCATTCGATTGGACGTCATGATGGCGAAGAAGAAGATTCGCTCCAACCAACTGGCAGATGCCATTGGGATTACCGAAGCCAATCTATCGCTATTGAAAAACGGAAAGATCAAAGGCGTTAAACTCGAAACCCTGAACAAGCTGTGTATCGCCCTGGATTGCCAGCCAGGCGACTTGCTGGAGTTCGAGAGCGAAGAAGCCTAGCCCTGGAATGAGCTGCCTGGCTTGCGGGCAACCCTGTAAAACACTGATAAATTCAACGCGGACCTCCCCCTTATGAAACCCATAAAGTTCCTGGGCCTCGTCACTACCGCCCTGATTACTGGTTGCAGTAACACCAGTTTCAGCCCTTCCTCGTTCAAGGTTTATGAACCAGGTACGCAGTTCGGCAACCGCCACGGCTCTTCTTTCTGGCTGGATACACCCTGCCCTAAACGTGGTTGCGATAATAATAAGTTGTTCTTCAATCCAGCCCACCAGGAAACAACTTTGGAAAGATACAACCATGCATTCTAATCGCAAAAAAATGTACAGCCTTGGCATGTTCCTGCTTCTGGCAGCAGCCCAGGCAAGCGCGCAGGACTTGCCCAACCTTTCGCTTCTCACGCGCTATGGCGTCACCGAAGATCAGTTGCCGGCAGCCCCCACCGACCTGGCACTGAGCACCGAACCGACGAAAAGTCGCTTTGAAGTGCAGCCCGAACGGCCACTGATCCGGTTGGAGAAAAACGGCAACCTGGTGTCTGAAACCACCGGCAATATCAGCATTGATAACGCCGCCGCCCAAAGCCAGGTGCAGTGTGCCCGTGCGTATGCCGAACTGGAGCGCCGAGGGTCGCAGCGCTCATTGCCGTGTGGGGATGGGGTCAAGGTCAGTACAACGTTATGGTCCCAGGAGTAACAGCGCTTTACGCACTCCGCCTGGTTGCCCGATAAAACAGGTTAGAATGCGCGCCAAGTCGGTCACCTGGGCCCATAAAGCGCTCACCCCACACTGACAATCGCACACAGCCCTAGAAACTCCTGCCTTACAGGTCATACCGTGGAAATTTTCAAAGAGTTTACATTCGAGTCCGCCCACCGCCTGCCCCACGTCCCCGAAGGCCACAAATGCGGGCGCCTGCACGGCCACTCCTTCAAGGTGGCCATCCACCTGAGCGGCGACCTCGATCCGCATACCGGCTGGATCCGTGATTTCTCGGAGATCAAGGCGATTTTCAAGCCGCTCTATGAGCGCCTCGACCACAACTACCTCAACGACATCCCCGGCCTGGAAAACCCTACCAGCGAAGTACTGGCCAAGTGGATCTGGAATGAGCTGAAGCCGTTGTTGCCGGAACTCAGCGCCATTCGTATCCATGAGACCTGCACCAGTGGCTGTATTTATCGCGGTGAATAAAGCACCTCTACAAAACCGAGGGGACACCTCCCTCGCCATGGATTGCTCCATCCCTGGCTTGCCCTCGACGATAGCAGCGAATAAAACCAGGTTTTGAAGCAAACCAAGGAACCACACCATGGAATCCACCTGGCTGGCACAGGCCAAGCGTTTGCAGGCACTGGCCTCTACCGGGCTGCACTTTTGCACGGATGACTTCGAGCGCGAACGCCTGGAAGAGATCGCCCATATTGCCCACAGCATGCTCGCGCAATTGGGGCAAGTGCCTCTGGAGCGCATTACCGGCCTGGTTTCGGACTTCGCCCAGCGTTATTCAACGCCGATGATTGATGTACGTGGCGCGCTGATTGAAGGCGACCGGATCCTACTGGTGCGCGAAGCAACGGATGGCTGCTGGGCATTGCCGGGTGGCTACGCCGATATCGGGTTATCCGCTGCGGAAAACATCATCAAGGAACTTCGCGAAGAGGCCGGGTTGAGCGTTACCGCACGGGCGCTGTACAGCGTGACCCACAAAGCCAAGGGCCTGTATCGGCCTGACGTACGCGACTTCTACAAGTTGTACTTCCTTTGCGAACGCACCGACCAGGCCGCCCCCGTGGCAGGCTTTGAAACCACCGACGTCGGCTTCTTCAGCCTCGACAACCTGCCGCCCCTGTCACGCGGCCGCACCATCGAAAGTGATCTTGAAGCAGCCTTCGCCTTTCACCGTGGGGAAATCACCCAGACCCTGTTCGACTGACACCCTGGACCGGTGATCCCATTTGTATCACCGCCGCACCACTTTAGTGCCGGGCTGGGCACAACCCACAAGCCATTCCGCCTCCCTGCCCTACCCACCCCCAAATATTGTGCAACCTGCACAGTGCTCACCGTGCACCCATCACTGCCCGACAGTTGGCACGGGCGCTGCAACAGGCCCTGCGTCACTCACAGGGGAACGGCACATGACGCAGAACGAACCGGGCAACGATTACCCTCTCAGCGAAGTGCCCATGCATGCACGCAAGGGCCTTGGCTCCACGGCCATGGTGTTGCTGGGCTTCACCTTTTTTACCGCGACCATGTTTGCTGGCGGCAAGCTGGGGGTGGCCTTCAGTTTTACCCAGATGCTCGGGGTCGTGGCCCTGGGTAACCTGCTGTTGGGTATCTACGCCGCAGGCCTGGGGTACATCGCCTTCAAGAGCGGCTTGAACTCGGTGCTGATGGGGCGTTTCTGCTTTGGCGAAGTGGGCAGCAAGTTGAGTGACCTGATCCTGGGTTTCACCCAGATTGGCTGGTACGCCTGGGGCACCGCCACGGCGGCCGTGGTGCTGGGCAAGTATTTCGAGTTGAGCCAAGGCAGCGTACTGGCACTGATGGTGTTGTTCGGCCTGGCGTTCTGCGCCACGGCCTACGTGGGCTATCGGGGGCTGGAAATTCTCTCTTACATTGCAGTCCCGACCATGGGCCTGCTGTTGTTGCTGTCGATGTGGGTGGCCACGGTAAAAGTCGGCGGGCTGGAAGGTTTGCTCGCCGTGGTGCCCAGCAGTGAGTTGGATTTGTCCACGGCCATTACCCTGGTGTTTGGCACCTTTGTCAGCGGTGCCACCCAGGCCACCAACTGGACGCGCTTTTCCCGCTCGGCCAAGGTGGCGGTGCTGGCCAGCCTGATCGGCTTTTTTGTCGGCAACGGCCTGATGGTGCTGATCGGTGCCTACGGCGCCATCGTCTATCAGCAACCGGATGTGGTGGAGGTGTTGCTGCTGCAAGGTTTCGCCATGGCGGCGATGGCCATGCTGCTGCTCAATATCTGGAGTACCCAGGACAACACCATCTACAACTTTGCCGTCGCCGGCTGCAACCTGCTGCGCACCAGGCGCCGCAAGACCGTGACCCTGGTCGGCGCGGTGATAGGCACCCTGCTTGCCTTGCTGGGCATGTACGACATGCTGGTGCCCTACCTGATTTTGCTGGGCACAGTGATCCCACCGATTGGCGGGGTGATCATGGCCGACTTTTTCTATCGCTACCGCGGCCACCATCCACGGCTGGCAGATGTGCGATTGCCGGCCTTCAATTGGCCGGGGCTGATTGCCTATGCCGTGGGTACGGTGCTGGCCTTCAGCTCGCCGTGGGTCGCGCCACTGGTGGGGATTATCGCTGCGGCCGCTACCTACATCGCGCTCACCGCCGTCCTGCGGGTGCGGGTGCCATCGGCTGACGCCCAGGCATGAGCCTGACGGTGGCGGATGTACTGGCCCTGCCGGGGCTGGAGTGCATGAGCCTGCGGGCGGGTAGCGCAGGCCTGGATAATGGCGTGCGCTGGCCTTATGTAGCCGAGAACAGCGGTATTGCCGAGTGGGTGCTGGGCGGCGAACTGGTGTTCGTCACCGGCATCAACCATCCCCGTGACGAGGCCAACCTTTTGCGCTTGCTCGACGAAGCCTGCGCGCGGCAAGTCGCTGGCCTGGTGATCCTGACCGGGCCGGCTTACATCCAGGCAATCCCCCCTGGACTGCTGGAAGCTGCCGACGCCGTCGGCATGCCGCTGATCGAACAGCCTTACTCCCTGAAGATGGTCCTGGTGACCCAGGCCATCGGCTCCGCGCTGATCGAGGCCGAGCAACTCGGACGCTCACGGCATGAGGTGCTGGAGCGCCTGTTGGCGGGCGACTATCAGTCCCTCGACCTGCTGCTGCATCGCGCCAGCCAGCTGGGCATGCCGCTGGACGGGGATTGGCAGGTGGTGCAGTTGCAACTGGACGGTGGCGAGGCGCTATTTGCGCAAACCGTGGCCGCGGACGCCGAAGCTCAGTTGGCCCGCCAGCACGATGGCATTACTCGCCGATTGCGCCAGTTCGCCGCCGAGCATCCTTCGCGTCTGCCCGTGCTCGGCAGGGCTGGGCAGTGGACCTTGCTGCTGCCCGCCGGTGACAACCGGCAACGCCTGGCAAACTGGCTCAAGCCCCTGAACCTGCGCCTGGCCCCGCTGAAGCTGTGCATCGGCTTGAGCGCGGCAAAACATCCGCCAGCCGGCCTGGCCCAGGCCCTGGATGAAGCGCGCCAGGCGCTGGCGGTCGCCCGGCGCTTTGGTGAACATGCCGGTATCTGTGTCTACGATGAACTCGGGGTGCTGAAGCTACTGAGCGCGGTGCGCGATCGCGGGTTGCTCGACCAGTTTCTCCAGGAACGCCTGGGGCCCCTGCTGCGCCATGATCAACGTCACGGCCCGAGCCTGATGCCGACCCTGCAAGCGTGGTTCCTGGACAATGGTAACCTTGTGGCTGCTGCCCTGCGGTTGGCGGTCCACCGCAACACCCTGACCCATCGCGTCCAGCGCATCGAGGCCCTGTGCGGGCTGTCGCTGGACAACCCCAATGACCGTCTGGACATCGGCGTCGCGCTGATGATCTGGCGGCTGTCTGCCTGATTGCTTTTTGCCCAAGAGGAACTTGCCCATGCATATCATCAACGCCCGCCTGCGCAACCGTGAAGGCCTGCATGATCTGCACCTGGAACATGGCCGGATCGCCAGCATTACCCCACAAACCGCCGCGCCGACCCTGGGGCCAGACGACTTGGACGCCGCTGGCAACCTGGTGGTACCGCCATTTGTCGAGCCGCATATCCACCTCGACGCCACCCTCACCGCCGGCGAGCCGCGCTGGAATATGAGCGGGACGCTGTTTGAAGGGATCGAATGCTGGGGCGAGCGCAAGGCCACCATCACCCAGGAGGACACCAAGACCCGCGCCAAGCAGACCATCCAGGCCCTGGCGGCCCATGGTATCCAGCATGTGCGCACCCACGTGGACGTCACCGACCCGGACTTGACCGCACTCAAGGCCATGCTCGAAGTCCGCCAGGAGAGCGGCCACCTGATCGACCTGCAGATCGTGGCGTTTCCCCAGGAAGGCATCGAGTCCTACCGCAATGGCCGCGAACTGATGGAAGAAGCCATTCGCCTGGGCGCCGATGTGGTGGGCGGCATTCCCCATTTCGAGTACACCCGCGACCAAGGGGTCAGCTCGGTCAAGTTCCTTATGGACCTGGCCGAACGCACCGGCTGCCTGGTCGACGTGCATTGCGATGAAACCGACGACCCGCACTCGCGCTTCCTCGAAGTGCTGGCCGAAGAAGCCCGCAGTCGCGATATGGGCAGCCGGGTCACCGCCAGCCACACCACAGCCATGGGCTCCTACGACAATGCCTACTGCGCCAAGCTGTTCCGCCTGCTGGGCCACTCGGGCATCAGTTTTGTTTCCTGCCCCACCGAAAGCATTCACCTGCAAGGCCGCTTCGACAACTTCCCGAAACGCCGGGGTGTGACCCGGGTCAACGAACTGTTGGAGGCCGGCATGAACGTCTGCTTTGGCCAGGACTCCATCGTCGATCCCTGGTACCCACTGGGCAACGGCAATATCCTGCGGGTGCTCGAGGCCGGGCTGCATATCTGCCATATGCTCGGCTACAGCAACCTGCAAAGGGCCTTGGACCTGGTCACCGACAACAGCGCCAAAGCCATGGCCCTGGGCGACCGCTACGGCCTGGAGCCCGGGCGACCGGCGAACCTGCTGATCCTGTCGGCAAACAGCGACTATGAAGTCATTCGCAGCCAGGGCCTGGCGCTGTATTCGATCCGCAACGGCAAAGTGTTGATGAAACGCCAGCCAGCGCAGGTGACATTTTTGTAACCCGCGAGGCTAAACGATCGAGTCCAGGTCCAGTGTCTGGCCCTTGTCCCGATCGCCCTCGAAGGCCGGCGGGATGCTTGCCACCTGGGGCAACTCATGGTTTTCCGGGTGGCTGAACCAACGAGCCAGGCTGGGTTGCAGGTTTGAGGATGAAGCGTGACTGCCGTATACATCGCGCCCTTCCACGCGGCGCCAGCGCAGGCTTTCCAGGCGCTGGCGACTGGTTTGCAATCGATCGATTTCAGCGGTCAAGGCATCGTAATGCTCATGGCCGCGTCCATTCGCCGGGCTGCGACGGTGCAGCTCGAGCTGCTTGTCCTGCAGTTGTCGGCGCAGGGTGCTCAGCGCGTGGTCGATCAATGCGTATTCCCGTGCCGTCACCAGGGAGCCGCTGTTCTCCAGTGTCTGTTGCCAGCGGCGTAACGTGGCCCACGCCGCCGGCACGTAGCTAGCAACCATGAAGTGCTGGCTGGCCTGGAACAGTTGCTTGAGCAGGTTGTCACGCTCGGGCATATCGCCGTGCAAACGCAAAGCGCGATTACACGCCGCCTCCTGCACCGACGCACAACCGGGCTGCCACAGCACCGAGGACTGTGTGCCGTCCGCCAGGATGATCGGCATGAAGTGTTGCAGCTCGCCGTGATGCCGATAGGGCTGTCCACCGAGCCGCACCAGCCCCGCAGCAAACAACAGGCCTCCCGGCGCGGGCGCGCCGAATAAGGTCACGGCGCCCGGCACCCATAGCTTGGCCGTGGTGTTCATCCAGGTCGCCGGCACGCTGGGGACCGGATCATTGTGGTTGACGATACGATGGTGAACCAGGGCAGCCGCTCCCCCTGTGAATTCAGCATCGGCGGCGCGCGGGGCACCGTAGGTGTACAGCAGCACGTTGTAGCCGGCATCCTTGACCCGGCGCAGTCCCTCGGCCAGCAACAAAGCGATGGCCCCACCCAGGCTGTGGCCACAAATCACGATGCGTTGGCCGCTGTAGAACTGATCCAGATAGCGCAATACAAAGTCACGCAAGGCACGGTACGCCTGGTAAAAGCCTTCATGGACCTTACCGATGCCGTCCGCGAAAGGTACCTGGTGGGCATTCGCGTCACGCAGGCCATCCGCCGCACTGGCCGTGCCCCGCACCGCAATCAGCACCACTTCATCGTGATGGCTGATAAAGGCCTGGGTATCCGTACCCTGCTCTTCGTCATCGAAAAAATGCAGGCGTGCCGGATGCTCCTGCCTCGCCTCCAGCTGCGGACTGTTCTGCGGATACAACTGAGGGTCGAAGGGCAGGATCTCGAAACGCCGCGAGTATGGGACATCCTCATACAGCGGGTAAAAACGCCGGACTTGCTCGGCATCGACCCTCCAGGCCTGCTGATACCCCGCGAGTTTTTCAGCAAATAGATGGCCGATGCTGGGGTCCAGAGGAAAATGGACTTCATCTTGCGGGTGAGTGGCCGGCTCCTGGCCAAAACGGCAGTAACTCAAGGTCGCCATCAATGCCAGTTGGTACAGGTTCAAGGCACAGAATTCGTCGTCCCTCGACAGCATCGGGCGCAGTGCCCGCAGGGGTCGGACTTCCAGCGCCGTGTGCTGGTTGGGGAACAGCACCACGCCCGACAACTCGGGCTGGGGTGGGCCAAACCCAAGGTCGGCCATCATTTTCAGGGCATGTGGCTGGGGGCCGTGAGACCGTGGCGCCAGCGGTGGCAGGTGGGCAACATGGCGAACCAGATCGCGCACTTCGACCTGGTAGAACCGATCGGCTTGTCGCCTTGCTGGGTTGCCCTCAAGACGCTGGCCATCCCCGGTAGAAAACTCGCTTCGTTCGGCGCGAACCTGAAGTTCGGTGATGGGTAGTTTGTAAGTCAGGCGCGTCGCCAGTCGGTGATACGGTGCTTCTGTCCCGGCATAGGGCTCATCCAACGTAAGCACCACAGGACCACAATAAAAATCCGTTATTTTGGCGAAGCCCTCTCCATTCAATCTACCGCTGTATTGTTGCCCGGCACTGTCATGGAACGAGTACGGCAGCCCCCCATAATTCTTGCCATTGCCGGTTTCATCGATCAAACAAAAACTCACCCAGTGCCCTCGCCGTGGGCACGCCGGCATCTTGTCACTGAAAAACTCCTGCTTCCATGCCTCCAACTCCATGACTTCACTCCCTGTTAGTTACACGTTGGATAAACATCACAGATACGTCCATCAGGCATTTTTATAGGTTTGAAGTCGGTCGTATTGCCCCGGCAGTACGCGAACATATCTTCGAAACTCTCACCCTGGCACCGCCTCCAGCCGTTTGGAACAGCTACCCAGTTATCGTCAAAGGCAGGTAGCTCTTCGTCAGACAGGTTCAACACCAGCCTGAGTTTTTGCCCCGCCAGTCGATCTCGTTGCACAGCGCCGCCTGCCGACGCTTTACTTGAAAGCCCATTTGCGTCCACTGATCTGCACATGAGGATTTTCCTGATCGCATGCACCGGCCCCACTGTGCGAAAGAACCACCTGCATCGTGCTTGCAACTCCAGCACCCCCGACTCAGGCCTCCCCGGCCCATCCGCGTCTAAACGATCCTGAATATGGATAGCCGCAATATCTCCGCCAACATCCGTATCGCGCGCGCCCCACCGCGCATAAAAATCAAACTCCACGCTGCGCAATACCAACGGGCAGCCCTCGACTGTTTCAGTCAGGGGCAGCGCCTGGGTCACGCGGCTGGCTACCGGGCTGTAGGGAACACTAAAAATCTTCCGCTCGGGCCTTTTGCCTCGACGCCAAGGCAAGGTGCAACGTTCACCTGCTGCGGGGCTGTAGTTAGCGGCGCTTTTAACGCGGAAATTGGCTGGCAAATCCACCTCCAAGGTAAAGCGATCAACGGGCACCACCGCACACCCCGATGTCCAGGCCATACCCAGCACCAGCAGAACTCCACACGCCTGGTTACTCATGCTTGCCCCAACGTGCGCCACTGCTCAGCCACCCGCCTGAAGTGTTCCTCCGGCGCCTCCCCCTTCAGCGGCTGCCACTGAATCACCCTGGGCCCGGTTGCCTCTGCCAAACGCCGCACCACCAAAAACTCCAGTTGCAGAGCGCCGTACCATTGCCAACTGCGGGCCTCGTCCAGTACCTGGGCCAGCCATCCCCCTGGATCCTGGAACTCGACCAACGCCGCAAGGCTTTCGCTGTGTTCGGCCAGCAGGTAGCGCAGGATATTCGCCTGCAAAATGGCCGAGGCCTGGGGGTTGGGGATGTTGAGCCAAGGAGCGGGGTCGGGTATCGGGTACTTTCCGGGCGCTGGGTTGTTGGCGCAGCACCATTGCTCTTCGTGCCAGTAGCAGACGCTGATCAGTGGCCCGAGATAGGCCGGCCATTGCGCTACCGGCACGCTGGTCAGCGCACGCCCCAGGGTGCGGTTGTCGTGGAAACGGTACAGGGCCTGATTGCCCGGTGGCCCCACCAGCATCCGCGCCTGCCAATGCTCGATGACGTCGCCCAGGTCCGCGTCGGGCAAGCTGCCCAGCCAGCCCCAGTTCATCTCAGGGTGCTCGAGCAACCCCACAAGCGCAGGCTCATCGAACTGCTCCACAAGCAGGATCACCGGCCCGTCAGCCGCCAGTGCCGCCACTGCACTGCCACCGTAAAGGCTGCAACATTGCCCCAGGTTGCGAGGCGCCATCAGCGGCTGACGGGCGTTGCTGTTTCCCTCAAGAATCAAACACAGCCGGCGTCCTGCCTGCTGCTGTTGGGTCATCCATTGGCCCGGTGTACGCAGCATCAGGCCGCCCTCCCGCGGATGTCGCACACGCCTTCGCGGCAGCGTTCACATACCGGGCAGAAGTCCGCATCCAGTTGCCGGGCCATGCTCATGACGACAGCCTGGGCCGCTGAAATTTCCGCACCGCTGACGGCCGCACCCGCAGGGCTGGCCGAGCGCGCAACGGCCGGTTGGCCACCCAGGGTAATCGGGCGACTGCTGAAGATCCCACCAGCCTGGATCAGTACGTGCTCGCCTCCGGCCTTGAGGCTCAACTGCGCGCCAGCGTCGATCACCAGGCTGGCACCCGCCTTGAGATGAACCTGTTGCCCTGCCTCGATCACCAGGGCCTGGCCGATATAGGCCAGGCTATCGCCCTGCACCTGGAGGTGATCGCTCGCACCCAGGACCACCTTGCGATCACCACTGACATGTCGCTGTTCGGCGCTTTCCAGGCGCACCGTGCTCGGGCCGCGAATGGTTTCCCGCCGCTCCCCGCCGACTTCCAGGTGGCTGTCACGCCCTACCTGCTGCTGCCAGTCCCGCTGGGCCCGCAGGTAGATAAGCTCTTCACCCAGGCGGTCCTCCAGGTGCAGTTCGTTGCCGCCCGCACCACCGGGGGAACTGCGACTGCGCAATACGCTGCAGGTCTTGTGTTGCGGCAGTGGATAAGGCGGCATGTGCCGCGCATTGGGCAGGCAACCGTTGATCAATGGCCGGTCCGGGTCGCCCTCCAGGAAGGTCACCAGCACCTCCATGCCGACCCGGGGCGTCATGATCGCGCCAAAACCGTCGCCCGCCCAGCCGGAGGCCACCCGTACCCAACAACTGCTTTTATCACTGGCCTTGTCCAGGCGATCCCAGTGAAAACGCACCTTCACCCGGCCGTAGGCATCGCAATGCACCTCCTCGCCCACCGGGCCCGTCACAGTGGCTGTCTGGCTGCCGGTAATGGTTGGCTTGGGATGCTTGAGCGCCGGGCGGTGGATCGCACGCCAGGGCGTGGCGTTGAAGCGGTTGCGATAGCCCTGGAACCTGTCGCCAGCGGGCATCGCCTCCTCCAGCGCCTGGGGTTGATACCCCTCGTGACGCACCGACGTAAGCAGCCACAAGTCATTGCAGGCAGGCTGCGGGTGATCGTGCAACGGCAGGAAATGACCACTGCACAACGCCGGTTGATCACTCTTGCCCAAGGCCCGGTGACGGTCGCGCTGATGGCGCTCCAGGCTGCGACGCGCCAATTGCACACCCCGCGCATGGCCGGTAAACCCGGCGGGGTAATGGTAGTCCTCAAGAGGCAGCACCGATGCAGCCCCGGCGTGTTCCTGCAAACGCCGTGAAGGATGCTCGAAGTCGTGATCACGGCGCACTGCCTGGCGGCTGCGCGTCGCCAGGCGCACATCGAAACGCTGGATCACCCGTGCCTCGGCGGCCGGCCCGTTGGCAGGGCGATAACGCTGTGCAGGCAGGCGACGGAACACCGTCTGGTCATCCCCAAACACCAATACATGGGCGTCCGGGCTGTGGCGAAAGTGGTAGTGAATCCCCTCCTCCTCACACAGCCTCTGGAGGAAGTGCAGGTCGGTTTCCGCGTATTGCACACAGAACGTGCGGGGCGGATAGACCACCGGACCCAACTCGAAGGCATACGCGTCGGCCAGGATGCCGTGGTGCTCGAGCACGGCCGCGATGATCTGCGGCACGCTGCGTTGTTGAAAGATGCGCTGGTCGCGCCGATGCTCCAGCCACGCCAGGCGCGGCGCCAGGGTCAGGCGATAACGAGTGAGCCGGCCCCCGGGGTCATCGCGACCGACGGCATACACCTGCCCGTGCAAACCTTCGCCCATTTCACCGAAGCCTAGATAGGCCGGCTGGTGCAGCAATGCTTCTAGGTCAAGGCCGGGGTTTTCGCTGACCAGTTGCACTTCGATGAAGTAGGGCTGGTCAAGGGCTTCGCGGCCTTTGAATGCCAGTACTTGGAAGTCTGTCTCCATGCCTTGAACAATAAAGTTGAAACGTGACGAAACAAACGCACTCACCATCCGTTGTTACCCGCCATCCACTATCTGACTGAAATACTCCCTCCCGCCAAACAAAAAACCTGCGGCCAAAGAAGTGCCTGAACGCTCTAAAGATTAGCGAGATCCACGAGAATTCGGCGCTTTGAAAATAAAAAAGAAGTTTCGTACGGACACAATGGAAGTCTCTTTTACAAGATGAGAAATCCTCAAAACAAAGCAAGCCCTAACAGCAGGAACTTCCTTACGCGACGCTTCAAACAATAACTAAACAATAAAGAAACAACTGACACTTAGTTAAGCCATCACGTACCTCAGCCTTGAAGCATCGCGGTCCCGAACAGGCTGACACCCAGCAGCGCATCTGCCTGAACGTGCAAGCGTACTGGCGCCGTACCGCCCGGCATCACCACGGCCACCTCTCCCGCCTCGACCCAACCCGCCCGCCATGCCGCACAGGCCACTGCGCTGGCACTGGTCCCGGAGGATGCCGTGGGCCCCTCACCGCGCTCGAACACCCGGGCAATCAGCCGATTGGCAGAGTCTCGCGCTGCCCATTGCAGGTTGACCCCGGCCGCACAGGGCCGGCCATCACCTGCGGGAGGAGCGAAGGCAATCGCTTTCAACGGCTCGAACAGATCAGGTTGGTGCATCTGCCGATTGTCCGGCAAGGCCGATACGTGTTCGACCAAGGTCACGCAATGGGGGTTGCCGATACGCACAAATTGGCTGCGGGTCCATTGCGGGTTGATCGCAGCCAGCTCATTCACTGGGCCAGGCTCGGCGCTTTCCGGCCCCATCGCTGCCACTGCCTGCGGCCCGAATGCTGGCTGCCCCAGTGCCAGCCAGAACCCATGGAGCTCCCCATAGACCGCCGGTTCAACCCCGGTCACCAGCGGCGTCACCCCATCAGGTTGATCGTGGTGTACCCGTAGCTCGCAGGCCTGGGTCATCAGCCCCGCGTCCGTCAGGGCCTGGGCAAAGATCGTCAAGCCATTGCCGCTGCGCTCGGCCAGGGAACCGTCGGTATTGACGATCAGCAGGTCATACGGCGGTGCAGCCTGGAACGGCCCGACCAGCAAACCGTCGCAGCGAAAGGCCTTGGCCTCGGCTGGGCGCAGCGACGTCCCCCAGCCACATTCGGACGCTATCGCCAGCCCCGTCCACGCCTGGCGAGTGCTGGCGGCCAGGGCGGCGTTATCGGGCACGGCAATGCCCCGGCTGCGCAACAGGGCCGGGCTGGCCACACCGTAGATATTGCCGCGAGCGTCGTAGAACAGGGTCATTGTGAGATCACCTCAGCATCCGCCGATGGTCAGCCATGGGAAAAGCGCCTGGCGATTGTGGGCGATCTCAGCGTAGGACACCAACAGCGAGCGCGCCGAGCATGGCAAAAAAACCAGCGCGCCCTACACTCCTGTGTCCCTGGATGGACGTTTTCATCAGGCCGAAGTCCGTGCGCAGTCGAGCAAACGCCGTCCTCATTTTCCTGGAGGATGCACCATGAAGACACTTGCCCCGCAGAGCCCCGTTGAAACGCTTTACCGCGCCGGCCGCAAAACATTCATTGAGCGGGTACCGGATGGCGGCGCACGCCTGGATGCGCTGTTCCATACCGCGCCGGCCCTGGGCGAGTTGGCGGTCGGTGTGGTGTACGGCTATCTGCACGAGCGCCCGGGCCTTGATCCGCGCTTGCAGGAAGCAGCGATCTTTGCCGCGATCGTCGCCGCCGGTATGGTCGGCCCGCCGTTGAGCGTGCATTTCAAGACCAGCCTGGCCCAAGGCCTGGCGCCTGGGGAGCTGACTGAACTGCTGCTGGTGGCCTCGGCCTTTACCGGTTTCCCCCGTGCCGTCGCCACCGCCGAGCAGCTCAACCTGCTGTTCACCGCAGCCAACCTGCCCTCGCCGCCACCACCGCCGCCACGGGCCGTGGCAGTAGCGTTTTGCGACAGTGTGCGCCGGGGCCAGCCGTCATTCCCGGTGGACGCCCAGGCTCGAAAGCTGCTGCGCAAACCCCATAAGCTATCGCTGCACGCCACGGCTGCGGATCGGGTGCTGGTGGAGAGTTACATCGGCCAGGAAACCACGCCCCGTGGCACCCTCCTGGTGCGGGTCGCTGGCGCCGACGTAGTGCAAGTCAGGGCATATCTCCCAACCCCCAACTGACCCACGCGCAGAAGTGGCCTGGAAGGTGGTAATCCTGTGCAAGCAGCCTGGGGTTCAACGCTACTCACAGGGATTACGCACCCTCCAGGCCACCTCAAGCAGGCCCGATAACCTCTGTGTGGTGATCAACGGTAAAAGTGTTCCGTGTTGTCAGTAAAAACTTCGCGGTCCGCAAGGGAACCTGGCTCGCTCGATAGGGCCTGATGTGCAAGGATGTCGCGCTGGACATCGTTCGCTGAACGCAAAACCAAGGATATTCATGACTGCCATCACCCCCCAGGCGCCTGTGGTTCCGGGACGCCTGGAACAAATGTCGACCCGTATCGCGTTTTTTATTGCCGGCTTCGGCATCGCGGCCTGGGCACCGTTGGTCCCCTATGCCAAGGCCCGCGCGCAGCTCAACGAAGGCACCCTGGGCCTGTTGCTGTTGTGCCTGGGAGTGGGGTCGATCATTGCCATGCCAATGGCCGGCGCGCTGGCGTCACGCTTCGGCTGCCGCCGGGTGTTGAGCGCCGGGACGCTGCTGCTCTGCGTGGCCTTGCCGATGCTGGCCACGGTCAGCTCGATACCCTTGCTGATGGCCGGATTGTTTCTGTTTGGTGCAGGCCTGGGCACGGTGGACTCCACCGTCAACCTGCAGGCGGTGATTGTTGAGCGGGCCAGTGGCAAAACCATGATGTCGGGCTTCCATGGGCTGTTCAGCCTGGGGGGGATTGTGGGGGCGGCAGGTGTCAGTGCGCTGCTCGGCCTGGGGCTGTCACCGCTTTCGGCCACCCTGGTGGTTATCGTGATTACCCTGGGCGCCTTGCTCAAGGCGGCCCCGCACTTGTTGCCCTACGGCAGCGAAAGCTCCGGCCCGGCCTTCGCCATCCCCCATGGGGTGGTGCTGTTTATCGGCTGCCTGTGTTTTATCGTATTCCTGGCAGAGGGTGCCGTGCTCGATTGGAGCGCGGTGTTTCTCAGCGACGAACGCGGCCTCGACGAAGCCTACGCGGGCCTGGGTTATGCGGCGTTTGCCTTGACCATGACCCTCGGCCGCCTGACCGGCGATGCCATTGTGCGCCGCCTGGGTGCCAAACGGGTGATCGTGATCGGTGGTTTGCTGGCCACCGCCGGCATGCTGCTGGCCACCCTGCTCCCGGCATGGGAAACCGCCCTGCTGGGTTATGCCCTGGTCGGTGCCGGCTGTTCGAATATCGTGCCGGTGCTGTACACCGCGGTGGGCAAGCAAACGGTCATGCCGGAGCACATTGCGGTGCCCGCCATTACCACCCTGGGATATGCCGGTATTCTCGCAGGCCCCGCGCTGATTGGTTTTATCGCCCACGGCAGCAGCCTGAGCGTGGCCTTTGTGTTGATCGCCGTGCTGCTGTTGGCGGTGGCGATCAGCGGCAAAATACTGCGGGTGTAAGGCCCCCAGGCGCTACAGGTCTCTAGTGTTTTCAAGCCAGCCGTCAAGGTCTTTGTTGCTCAGCCATCCCTTCTGGTAATGACTACCGTAAATACGTCGCCAGCCAGAATGGATGCGTTCCAGGGAACTCAAAAGCCTGGGACGGTCCACCAAGTTTTTTGACATATACACCAGTTGTTCGCTGTACATTTTTTTCGGTAACCCCGTGGCAGGGTCTCGGATAACGGCACCGTTCTGGTCCGTTTCATCCGGATCCTTACTGATTGACACAAGCCGTTCGATCTGGACGTAGCCGACACTCTCAAAAAAGCCCGTGCGGTCCCGGGATCTGTCACGCAGTTCATCAAAAGCGGCCCTGAACGCCAGCACCAACTCGACATTGGTCTTGGCGTGAAAAGGATCCGGACTGAAGGCATTGGGGTCGCTGTTGCCAAACACACCCTGTACCGCCCGCTCCAGGCTTTGCCGCGTTATAAACCCCTCTTCGTCAAGGATCGCGTCGATCAACCGCGGGCGCTGGACCAGTGCCCTGGCCAGCAGAATGGCGTTGTTGAGCGCCGGTGTGTCAGTCATTTTTGCACTGGCAATTCGCCGCAGCGACGACAGTTTCAGTCCTTCATTTTTCATGAAAATTTTCCAGCACGGAAAAATGGTCACCCAGCGCCTTGACTAACTGGCGGTCCGGCAATTGGGTGTAGGGGTTCACATTGGGGGTACGCGTCGAGGGCGCGTTTCTCAGCTCCTGATGATGCAGCATGACCTCATCGGGCGTGGCCCACCGCAACGGGCGGCGGAATCCCGAAGAGCGGATAGTGCTGGGCAAAGGTTGATTATCGGCCTGCCAGCCACGCGGCGTGGTCTCGCTTGAAGCAGCATGAGCTTTCTGTTGTGCGTCATCCGGTATCGCTTCATGGCGGCTCGTAACATCGGGCCGCAGGAGAGGTACCCCACCGTCAATTGCCATGTTCATATCCACCTTTTCTAGATCCATACTCAGACCGGCTGCCACCACCGTCAGTGCAAGGGTGGGTTTCCAGCAAGCGCAAAGTATGTGGCCAACCACCGGCAATGGTTCCGGGGCACCCGATCAATTTCGATGTCTGTATGTAAACAATGATCAGTCCTGGGCGCGGCCCTCAGTCAGGTTCTCGGGACGACAATGCTCCTGATCGGGAACCGCCCAGCAAGGCTTTTATGGCATTGATCAACCCGCTCGTCGTACCCGCAGACGTCTGCATGGTGGTGGTCGGGACGGCAGTGGCGCGGTAAGACTGCATGCCTTTGGCGAAGTCATCCGCCGCCGGGGCCTTGAAGGTGTACTGGCCGGAAAAATTCCTTACCCGTTGGGCTTCGGTGCCTTCCCCTCCCGGCACAGCCTGATTCTGGGCATCGAAAAGTTGTCTCTGCGTCGTGTTTTCGCAAGGTGGAGCAAGAAGGGATTGCGGCAGGCCGGGAGTTTGAGTTCCAAACGACGTTGAAGTCATGTCAACACCCTCTCTGTGAGTGAAACTGCCGGCGTCATAAAGGCCGTCAGATACACGTTATGTGGCAAACCGCTGAAAACAGTTCCTGATCAGCGAAGTGGCAGGCGATAAGTGGACACGTGCAGCCCCAGCCAGAGCGATCATCCGCAAGACTGGCAACCCTGGTCGAACCGGGAAATACCGCGAAAGACTCGCGGCGCTTCCCGGTTGTGTGTTCCCAGTGCAATACCGGCGGTTTAATGGGACAACTTCTTCAACCCACGCTTGCTGATCCTGCCGTCATAGTCGGGGCTAGCGACGTTGTCCATTTGTTGCAGCAGGTTGGAGCGGTTGAAGACCTCCCTCGCCAGGTGGGTGAGTTGGTCCCGATGAGGGTTACCTGTCAACGGGCGCTGGGCCCTGGCATTGAGATCGGCGACCTTGATGTCTTTGCTCCAGAAACTGCCTTTGAGCTGATTGAAATTCTTCAGCATGTCCTTGGCGAGTTGTTCATCGTCCTTGTACTTCAAGGGGTTGTCAGAGCGGATGACGTCATAGATGTTTTGACGGCTGATCTGAGCATCCAGCCCCCCCGTACGACCATCACGGTCAAGCGCTTTGAGCAGGTCCGGACGCTTCATGATTTCCCTGGCCAGCCGGATGTCCTGATTCTTGTGCGGGTACTTTGTCAGGGGTGTTTCAGCCTTTGCTTTCAACCCCTGCGGCGTAATGTAGTCCGGGTTTTTCGGATCGTTGAACGCCTTGAAATTATCCAGAAGTTGCTGGGCCAACTGATCATGGCTGCGCTTTGAATAGATCGGATCGGGTTGCTGCGGGAAGGGCCTTGGCGGCGGGCTCCCAGGGAGCGGGGGCCTGCCCCCCCGGGCGGCATCGGCCTGTACGCCGGCGGCGCCTTGTGCCATCGGCTGCGCAGCCGCAAACACCGGCCCAGATTTGCTCTCTGGCCCGTTGAAACTAGGCCCCTTGGCGGCTGGCCCGGCGGCCGACGCCGCAGCGCCCGTGGTGTTGGCCTCGGCCTCGTGACGCATGGCGTCATTCGGTAGATTGACGACAGGCTGATTGAACGCAGGTACCGACATAATGTTCTCCAGTGCGGCTTGTTGACACGATGTACCTCACCGTCCGAAGCACCCAGGCGATAAATTGATCACCGGATGTCTGTGCACAGTGGGCTAATTGTGTCTGTGGCGGACTGGGGGAGTTCGGTTCCGGAAAGCGACGAAAATCGCCTAAAAAAGGTAGGAAGCCCGCCAACGTCCCCTTCAACCTCGGCTGAAGGATCGTAAGGAGCAAGAGAAAGGCCAAGAGGAAAAGCGCGTGGAAGGGCGTCAGCAGCGACGCCCCCCATCAATAGAAAAATCGTCGCCGGCAGGCGACGATTCCCCGTCAGAACCCCACGCTCGCCTGTACAAAGAAGGTGCGTGGCTCACCCAGGTAAATCCCGGCGTTGTTGTCGCTGGAACGGGTGAAGTGCTGCTGGTCAAACACGTTTTTCACCCCGACACCCAACTTCAGGTTCGACAGTTGCGGGCCGAAGTCATAGCCACTGCGCACATTGACGGAAACATACCCCGGGATATCCCCGTACTGGCCGTCGGCGGTCGGTTCGGTGATATAGGTGTTGGTGGTGCCTGGCGCGCGCTGGCCGGACTGGGCATACGCGTCCAGGTTATGGGTCCAGTGATTGACGGCATAACGCAGCCCCAGGGTCGCCACTTGCCGGGAGTACAACGGCAGGTCACGGCCCTTGAACGCCACATCACCTTCAGCGGTCGCCTTGGTGTAGGTAAAGCCGGCATTGGCACTCAGGCCCTCCAGACGTGGGTCGAGGTCGGCCAGGTCGTAATGGGCCGAAGCTTCGATACCCGTGTGTTTGGTCGCGCCCAGGTTGGTCCAGCCCACGTCATTGCTGACGTATTGCAACTCATCGGAGAAGTCGATGTAAAACAGCGTCACTTCGCCGCCCCAGACGTTGTCGTTGTAGCGGGTGCCGATCTCGTAGGTCTTGGCCTTTTCCGGTTGCAGGCCGTTGGCCGTCTGGTCGCCATTTCCGCCCTGGCCCAGCTGGAAATACTGCAGGCTGCCGAAGGATGTTTCATAGTTGGCGAACAGCTTCCAGGCATCGGACACGTGGTACATCACGCTCAGCGCCGGCAACGGTTCGTTGTTCTTGATCGCGCGGTGCTTCTCCTGGGTGCGGGAACCATTGAGCGCCACCACCGGGCGGTCATGCCATTGGGTGCGGATGCTTTCAAAGCGGATACCGGGGGTAATCGTCCACTTGCCCACGTCGATCTTGTCATCAATATAGAACGCGTTGGCCTCGGTGCCACCGGTGCGGTCCTGGTACACATGGCCGTCACTCTGGCCACCCGGCGTCGGCACGTTGTTGATCAGGTTGAGACTGGTGGCCTGCTCGTGCATGCCTTCTTTCAAGTAGCGATAGCCGATACTGGCTTCCTGGGTGGTCGGGCCCAGCTCGAACACATGGGACACCCGTGGCTCGATGCCGAACGTGTGGTAGGTCCGCGGGTAGGAGCTGAGGGTTTTCAGGTCACGGTTGGCGATGTTGCTGCCCCGGAAACTGTCGGAATAATAGGTCAGCACTTCGGCCTGGGTGCGGTCGTCGATCTGGCGGATGTACTTGAAGGACACATCCTTGCGCCGGCCGCTGAAGTTGTCCCAGTCGCGCACCGACTGGTAAGGGTTGGCGTCGAACTGCTTCTGGGTCAGGCCGCCGGGCATATCGGCGCTGGCGTCGTAGTAATGGAAATTGAGGGTGAAATCGTCTTGATCGGTCGGCGCCCAGTGGGTCTTGAGGATCACATCGTCAATGTCGTTCCCGTTGTTGCTGTCGCGATAACCGTTGCCATTGACCCCGGAATACAGGAGCGCCATGCCAATGCCGTTGTCTGCGGTGCCGCCGATAAATGCGTTGTCGACATGTTTCCAGCCGCCATGGGACGAGGTCTGCAGGGTGGTGCCGACCTCACCGGAAAAGGTCTCGGGGATCGCCCGGGTCACGAAGTTGATCACGCCGCCGACGTTCTGTGGGCCATACCGCACGGAACCGGCGCCGCGTACCACGTCGATGCTCTCCAGGTTACCGGCGGAAATCGGTGCCATCGACAACTGGGGCTGGCCATAGGGTGCGAACGCCGCAGGAATGCCGTCGATCAACACTGTGGAGCGCGGCGACAAGCGCGATGTCAGACCGCGTACGCCGACGTTGAGGGAAATATCGCTGCCACCGGTACCGTTGGATTCCTGCACCTGCACCCCAGGCACCCGGCGCAGCACGTCACCGACGTTCATCGCGCCCTGCTCTACCATAGCCTCGCGCCGGATCACGGTACGCGCGCCGGGATGGTTCTGCACCACTTCGGCGTTGGCATCGCCCAGCCAGTCGCCCACCACCTGGATCGCGGTCGTGCCAAGTTCCAGGGGTGAACCGGCTTCACCGGTGCCAGTGGCGAGGGGATGCAATGTCACCGAGCCCGAGTCGATCTGGTAGTCCAGGCCGCTGCCTTGCAGCAACTGGCGCAGGGCCTGCTCCGGCGACAGGTTGCCATCGACGGCCGGGGCTTGTTTGCCGGCCACCATCGGCGGGCTGAAAAACACTTGCAGTGAGGTTTGCTGGCCCAATTGGCTCAGTGCCGCCCCCAGTGGCTGGGCCTTGATGTGGATGGCATCGTCGGCATAGGCCGCAGTACTGATCGCCAGGGCCAGGGCCAATGGCGCCCAGCGGGCAGTTTTATTGTTGTTCGCAGCGAGTTTTGTCACGTCGTAATCCCAAGAAAGCGCGGCTGTTAATGCAAACCAGTTGCAGTTGGACAAGAAGACGAAGAACTCGGAAAAAACCTGAACCTAGCGTGAAATTATTTCCTGGCTACCGTCGGGCAGCGTGCGCAGGGCCACCGGCAGAATGTGCGGCAGGGCCTTGAGCAAGGCATCGGTGTCATCGGATTTGAACACGCTGGTCAGGCGCAGCTCGCTGGCGGCAGCGCTGACCCGCAAGGGTTTTTCGCGGTAGCGCGAGACTTCCCGGGCCACCTCGGCCAGGCTGGCATCGTTGAACACCAGCTTGCCGGTCTGCCAGGCCAGCAGTGCCTGGGCGTTGACCGGGCGGGCCGCCGCGACCGCGCCCTGACGGTCGATCGAGGTACTGAGGCCGGCGGTCAGGGTGACCGCCGGCTGGGCAGCCTGCCCTTGTACCTTGACCGTTCCGGCCTCGACCACCACGCGGGTCTGGTCATCGTCGCGGCGCACGTCAAACCGGGTCCCGATGACCGTCACCTGCCCTGCCCCGGCCTGCACCACAAAAGGCCGGTGGGTGTCGTGCTCAACGCTGAACAGCGCTTCACCCTGCTTGAGTTCGATCCCACGCCGGCCCTTTTCGTAATGCACCGCCACCACGCTACGGCTGTTGAGGTCCATCAGCGAGCCATCCGGCAGCGCCACCTGTCGACGCTCGCCCAACCCGGTGCTGAATTCCGCATCATAGCCGCCCGGGTGGTCCAGGCCACTGAACAACCCAAGGCCGACGGCCACCGCCAACACGCTGGCCGCCATGGCATAGCCCACGGCCCCGCGACGCTTGCGCGGCACAGGCGTATCGAGCAGGGCCTGCAAACGCACCTTGGGCAGCAGGTCGGCGGCGCTCCACAGCCCCTGCAGCACCTCGAACTCATACTGGTGCGCGGGATGCTCCCTACACCAACTGTCAAAAAGACCCTGGTCCTCAACGCTCAGGGGCGGGTCCTGCAGACGCACAAACCACTGCGCCGCCTCGTCGCGCACCGTTGCGCTGCCACAGGCACACTCGCGGGTATCCATCATGGAAGGTCCTGTTTCAAAGCGGGCATTGGTCATGGGGCCAGCGCATCCAGGCGCTCGCGCAGATGCCGCAGGGTGCGGATCATATACTTTTCCACCATGTTTTTAGAAAGCCCCAGGCGCTCGGCGATTTCCTGTTGGGTCATGCCTTCGATTTTTTGCCAGATGAAAATCCTGCGGCAATTGAGGGGCAATTCGGCCAGGGCCCGCTCGATGGAGTCCGCCAACTGGACGGCGTGCATGAAATGCTCCGGGTCGCCACTGTGCGGCGCACTCTGGTCAAGGCCTTGCAGTTCCAGTGCTTCGCGCCGGTCTGCACGCCGATAGGCATCCACCGCGATATTGCGCGCCGTCTGGTGCAAATAGGCACGCGGCTGCTCGACCCGCGCCGACTTGGACTCCAATACCCGCACAAACGTATCGTGGGCCAGGTCCTCGGCCTGCTGGCGATTGCGCAAGCGACGCGTCCAGGTCCCGACCAACTCTTCGTAGTACGCGAAAAAGCCTGGTCTGCGGGGCGGCTGGGGAGTCATCGACGGTGCACTGGGTAGGCGGGGCGTGAATAGTAATGCTTCCTATTAATGGGAGCAATTACTGACCGTCGCCTCCCCCTCTCTAGACCAACCGCTTGATCTGCTTATGCCGCCACACCAACCGGTAATACGCCGTCTGCAACCCCAACATCACCAGGTAAGTCACCGGAAACGCCATCCACACCCCTTCCAGGCCAAAGCGTGCATTGAGCAGGTACGCCACCGGCAGTTCCACGCCCAGCACGCAGAAGATCGAGATCGCCACCGGCATCAGCACCACGCCACTGGCGCGCATGATGCCGCCAATCACTGCCTGGAAGCCGAACACCAGAATGCTCCAGAGCATGATGTGCAGCAGGTGTTCGGCCTGGACCCGCGCCTGATCATCGGTGATGAACAGGCCCAGTAGCCAGTGGGACAAGGCGTAGCCCAGCACGATCAGGCCTCCGGTCAGGCACAGGTTGATCGCAAGCCCGGTGCGCAGGATCGGCCCGATGCGTTCCAGGCGCCCGGCGCCAATGGCTTGGGCGCCGAGGATCGAGGCGGTGATGGCGATCGACAGCGCCGGGAACTGCACATAGTTGACGATCTGCGTCACCGCGCCATACGCCGCCGTGGCCTGGGAGCCGTGGCCGTTGACCAGCGCCAGGATCACCAGCTCCGACAACGACAGCACCACCATCTGCAAGCCGGTGGGCAGGCCGATGCGCAGGACTTTGCCGAGGATCGCCCGGTCCAGGCGCAAGGCCGCCAATAATGCGCGGTCCGGCGCCATCACATGGTTTTTATGGCGCAGGCGCAGCACCAGAAACAGCATGGCCACGGCGTTGGCCACCAGGCCAGCATAGGCCGCGCTCTGGATGCCCATGGGCGCCAGCCCCAGCCAGCCGCGGATCAGGGCCGGGGTCAGCAACAGGCCGACCACCGTTGAAACCATCAGCGCCAGCAACGGCGACACCGTATCGCTCACGCCTCGCAGCAATTGGGTATAGAGGATGAACACCAGCAGTAACGGCATGATCAGCATCATCACCTGGGCATAGCCGACGGCGTCGTCCAGCACATCCAGCGGCGTGCCCAGCGCGTGCATGGCCGGGCGGGCGAACAGGCTGCCGAGCACGGCGGCGAGAATCCCGATCAACGCCCCCAGGGTCAGGGTCGCGCCGGTGATGACCTTGACCAGTGCGGTTTCCCCCGCGCCCCAGGCCTGGCCGATCAGCACCGAGGCGCCCGCCCCCAGGCCAATCACCAGGGCGATAAAAAAGAACACGATGGGAAACATCCCCGACACCGCCGCCAGCGCCTGGGTGCCGAGCATCTGCCCGACATAAATGCCATTGAGGGTGCCGGAAAAACTCTGGAGGAAGTTGGACAGCACCATCGGCGCAAGAAAGAACAGGTACACCTGCCACAACGGGCGTTGCAAAGGGTTCTGCATGAAAAGCGGGGCCTCGGAATGACACAGCGACCGAGGGGTTATAGCGTATTGGATCCGATCATGCAGTGTTTTAAACCGCTACCCACCTATCCCAGCATTTCCCGAAGCCGGTACCACACCATGCCCAGCGCCAGTAACGGCGAGCGTAAAGCCTTGCCGCCGGGAAAGGTCATGTGCGGCACCCGGCTGAAGGTGTCCAGGCCCTGGCTGACACCTGCGTGGATCCCCTCGGCCAGCAGCCGTGCGCACCAGTGCGTGACGTTAAGCCCATGCCCGGAATAGCCCTGGGCGTAAAACACGTTGGGGTACTGCTGCAACCGCCCGACCTGGGGAAAGCGATTGGCGGTAATCCCGATCTTGCCGCCCCATTGGAAGTCGATGGCGGTGTTGGCCAGTTGCGGGAATACCTTGAGCATCTTCGGCCGCATGTACGCGGCGATATCGACCGGGTCACGTCCCGAATAATGACAGGCGCCACCGAACAACAGCCGACGGTCGGCGGAAAGCCGGTAGTAGTCCAGGCCGACTTTCTGGTCGCACAGCGCCAGGTTCTGCGGGATCAGTTCGTCGGCGAGCGCAGCCGGCAACGGTTCGGTGGCGATGATATAGCTGCCGGCCGGCAGCACCTTGCCACTCAGGCGCGGCTCCAGTTCGTCGAGGTGCGCATTGCACGCCAACACCAGGCTACCAGCCCGCACGCTGCCGCCGGCGCAGCGCACCTGCACGGTGTCGCCATGGATCAATTGCAGCACCGCGCTGTGCTCGAAAATCCGCACACCCAGCGCCTCGGCCACACGGGCCTCGCCCAATACCAGGTTCAGCGGATGCAAGTGGCCCGAGCCCATGTCCACCAGGCCCCCGGCGTACAGTTGAGAGCCGACCACCTGCGCCATATCCTGCGCCGCCACCAGGCGGGTTTCAGGCAGGTACCCAAGGGCCGCGAGGCTTTCCTGCTCCCCCTTGAACGCAGCAAATTGCGCCGGTGTATTGGCCAACTCGCAAAAGCCCCAGCGCAGGTCGCAGTCGATCCCATGCTCCCGGATGCGCTCACCGACCAACGCTACCGAGTCGATCCCGGCCCGTTGCAGGTAACGCACGCCCTCCTCGCCCACATGCCGGGCAAAACCCGAGACGTCATGGCCGATCCCCCGGATCAACTGCCCGCCATTGCGCCCGCTGGCGCCCCAGCCGATGCGCCGGGCTTCCAGGAGGATCACCGACAGGCCGCGCTGGGCCAGTTCAATCGCGGTGTTGACGCCGGTAAAGCCGCCGCCGATCACACACACATCGGCGCTCAGGTCCTCGGCCAGCGCCGCGCGCTGGGGCATGGCATTGGCCGACGCCAGGTAATAGGAACGGGCATGGTCTTGGGACTGATTCATCGGTTGGACTTCACTTTGCTCCAGGCCCGGGTCATCACACGCATGATGGCCGGGCTGGGGGTGGTGGAAATGTACAGTTTGTCGAGCACGTCCTGGGGCGGGTACACCTCGGGGTTATTCACCAGTTCCGGCGCCATGAAAGTCTTCGCCGCCAGGTTGGCGTTGGCGTAGCCGACATAGGTGCTGATCTTGGCGATGACTTCGGGGTCCAGCAGGTCGTTGATAAACGCGTGGGCCTGTTTCGGGTTGGTGGCGTCTGCGGGAATCGCCAGCAAGTCGAACCACAGGTTGCTGCCCTCCTTGGGAATTGCATAGGCGATGTTCACGCCATTCTTGGCTTCCTTGGCGCGGTTGGCGGCCTGGAACACATCGCCGGAGTAACCGAAGGCCACGCAGATATCGCCGTTGGCCAGGTCCGAGATGTATTTGGAGGAATGGAAATAGGTGATGTACGGACGCAGGGTCAGCAGCTTGGCCTCGGCCTTGGCATAATCGCCGACCGTCTCGCTGCGCGGGTCCATGCCCATATAGTTGAGGATCGCCGGGAATGCTTCATCTGCCGAATCGAGGAACGCCACCCCGCATTGCTGCAGTTTCTTCAGGTTCTCGGGCTCGAACATCACCGCCCACGAATCAATGTGGTCGATGCCCAGTACTTGCTTGACCTTGTCGACGTTATAGCCGATGCCATTGGTGCCCCACAGGTACGGCACCGCATGGGCATTGCCGGGATCGTTCTGCTCCAGCAGCTTGAGCAACTTGGGGTCCAGGTTCGGGTAGTTGGGCAGTTGCGCACGGTCCAATTCAAGGAACGCCCCGGCCTTTACCTGGCGCCCCAGGAAGTGATTGGACGGCACCACCACGTCATACCCGGTACGCCCCGCCAGCAGCTTGCCCTCCAGGGTTTCATTGGAGTCGAACACGTCGTAGACCACCTTGATTCCCGTCTTGGCCTGGAAGTCGGCCAGGGTGGTCTCGCCGATGTAGTCAGTCCAGTTGTAGACACTGACCGTCGGCGCGGCATGGCTGGCGCTGCTGAACACTGCGGCGAGGGCCAGTGGGAGGAGCTGTTTGACGAGACGCATATCGACACCTTTTTTTATGGTTGATGGTGGAGTCAGACACTCAGCAACAGGAACTCACGCTCCCAGGAGCTGATCACCCGCTTGAAATTCTCATGCTCGGCGCGTTTCACCGCGACATACCCGCGCACGAACTTGTCCCCCAGGTACTGCTTGACCGTGTCGCAGGCCTCCATGCGCGCCAGGGCATCTTCGATGGTGATCGGCAGGCGCAGGTTGCGCCGCTCATAGGCACGGCCTTCCACCGGAGCGCTCGGTTCGATCTTCTCGATCATCCCCAGGTAGCCGCACAACAGGCTGGCGGCGATGGCCAGGTAGGGGTTGGCATCGGCCCCCGGCAGGCGGTTTTCGACGCGCATCGCCTCGGGGCTGGAGGTCGGCACGCGCAGGCCGACAGTGCGGTTTTCTTTGCCCCACTCCACGTTGACCGGGGCCGAGGTGTCGGGCAGGAAGCGGCGGAACGAGTTGACGTTGGGCGCAAACATCGGCAGCAGCATCGGGATGTATTTCTGCAAGCCGCCAATGTGCTGCAAGAACAGCGGGCTCATCTGCCCGTCGGCGTCGACAAATACCGGCTTGCCGGTGGCGATCTCCACCACGCTCTGGTGCAGGTGCATGGCGCTGCCCGGCTCGTCGGCCACCGGCTTGGCCATAAAGGTCGCGGCCACATTGTGCTTGAGCGCCGCTTCACGCAGGGTACGCTTGAACACGGTGATCTGATCGGCCAGGTCGAGGGCATCGCCGTGACGGAAATTGATTTCCATCTGCGCCGGGCCGTCTTCATGGATCAGCGTGTCGAGGTCCAGGCCCTGGGCTTCGCACCAGTCATAGACATCTTCAAACAACGGGTCGAACTCGTTTGCCGCGTCGATGGAAAACGACTGGCGCCCGGTCTCGGCACGCCCGGACCGGCCTACCGGGGTTTTCAGCGGCAGGTCCGGGTCTTCGCAGCGCTGGGTCAGGTAAAACTCCATTTCCGGCGCGACAATCGGCTGCCAGCCCTGGTCGGTATACAGCTGCAGGACTTTTTTCAACACATTGCGCGGCGACAACTCAATGGGGTTGCCCTGCTTGTCGAAAGTGTCGTGGATCACAATGGCGGTGGGCTCGATGGCCCACGGCACCACGTAGGTGGCATTGGCCACCGGGCGGCAGATCATGTCGATATCGGCCGGGTCCAGCAGGTCGTAGTAGATATCGTCGTCGACAAAATCCCCGGTTACCGTTTGCAGCAACACACTTTCCGGCAGGCGCATGCCGCGCTCATGCAGGAACTTGTTGGTGGGCGCAATCTTGCCGCGGGCAATGCCCGTCAGGTCGCTGATCACGCATTCGACTTCGGTAATCTTGTGTTCTTTCAGCCAGGTGGACAGCTGATCGAAAGGGGCATTCATAAAGACCTCGGCATGGGTTGGGTGCTGCGCCGACTTGTACTCCCGGCGCATTGAGGTCTATCTTGGGCCAGCCTTACCCAGGCATCTATCCACTTTGCACGACCCACAACGCACCAATAGAGTGCGCACGGATCACCCATGACACAGGCAACAGCTTTGCGCGTACAGGCCTTCACCACCGGTGATGTGGCCGCCCAATGCAGTGCGACACCCGGTTGGGTACAGCAGTACCAGCAGATGTCCCCGGGACATTTTGCCGGGCAGATCCGCTACCTCGACCTGCAGGGAGTGCAGGTGTACGAAGAGTGCATGAACACCCGCGTCGAGCAGCACTTCAACGCGCCGCCAGGCGCCCTGGCGTTCTGTTTCGACGGCAGCGACAACGCGCTGTACGTGCTCAATGGCGAAAGCCGCAACACCTGGATCACCCCGGAAAACTACCGGGAAGTGGCCGTGGTGTTCGGCCCGCAGTTCGTGCAACGCCATGGCCTGGATGTGGCCAGGCTCGAAGGCCTGTTCATGGCGCCGTTGACCTGCCAACAGAACGCGCTGTTCAGCCGCTGGCTCAGTGGCACCCTGACGCGCTTGTCCAGTGAGATCGACCCGATCAGCCGCGACGCCCTCACCCGGCAACTGCTCGACGATTGCCTGTTTATCCTCGACAACGCCTGCGTGTGCCTGGATCGCTACTCATTGCAGCGGCGCAGTGAAGAACGCCGGCTGATGGCGCGCATCGGCGCGTGGGCGGCGGATGCGCCGGATGAGACCGTCAACCTGCTGCAACTGGCGCAGATTGCCGGCGTGCCGTTGCGCCAGTTGCAACAGGGCTTCAAGACCTACACCGGGATGAGCCCGGCGCAGTGGTTGCGCCTGCGCCGGTTGAACGGCGCACGGCGCGAGTTGTTGAGCTGCGACCAGACCACGGTGGCCGAGGTGGCGATGAATTGGTCGTTCTGGCATTTGGGGCGGTTTTCCAATAGCTACCGCGCATTGTTCAAGGAACTGCCCAGCGAAACCCTCAAGCGTCATGGTTGATACACGGTCAACCCTGTGGGAGCGGGCTTGCTCGCGAAAGCGGTGTATCAGGCAATGAATGTCTGACTGACCCACCGTATTCGCGAGCAAGCCCGCTCCCACATTTGATTGCTATCAGGCTTGAGATTTGAGGAAGAGACTCAGCAACTGATTCACTTGCTCCGCCGCCTCCAACTGCACCATATGCCCCTGCCCCGGCAAGACCTCCACCTGGGCCTGCAACCCCTGGGCATGCCGTACCGGGATAATGGCGTCGTCACTGCCCCAGATCACCAGGCTCGGCTGCTGCCCCACCACCGAACGCAGGTCAAGCATCTGTCGCCCGCCGTCAAACAGCTTGGCATTGAGTTGACGCAACGCCTGATCAACCCCCTCCAGGCGCTTGAACTTGAGCATGTCCTCCAGCATCTGCCGTGTGACCAGCGCCGGGTCGCTGAACAGTTGCACCAACTGCGGCTTGAGCGCGTTGCGGTTATTGGCCTCGGTGAATCCCTGCAGGTAATCACCGTTGATATCCGCCCCCAGGCCGGCGCTGGCGATCAATACCAGGGAGGCGACCCGCTGCGGTGCCTGGCGCGCCACCGTCAGCGAAACCAATCCGCCCATGGAGTGCCCGGCCAGGTGCACCCGGTCGAGCTTGAGGTGATCGAGCAAGGCCAGCACCGCCTGGCTCAATTCCTCAGCATCGCCACTGTGCAAGTGCTTGCCCGACTCGCCATGCCCCGGCAAGTCGAGGGCGATCACTCGGCGCTCGGCGGCCAGGGCCGGATGGTTGAACAGCCAGTTGTTCAAGTCGCCGCCAAACCCGTGGATCAGCACCAGCGGTAGGCCGCCCTCGCCAAGGTCGAGGTAGCGCAGCAGGCGCCCGCCCAGCTCGACTTTCTGCGCACTCGGCCCCGACGCCTGCGCCTCGGCGCTGCTGGAGACAAAGCCGGCATTGAAGCTGTCGATCACGCCGTCGATTTCTGCCTCGGTGGCTTCACCCTCCACCACAATCCCCAGTAATGCACCCACCGGTAAGGTCTCATCGCTCTGCGCCAGCACTCGGCGTAACACCCCACTGAACGGCGCCTCGACACTGCTGGAGATCTTGTCGGTCTCCACGTCGAGCACTTCCTCGCCCTTCTCTACCCGGTCGCCCGGCTGCTTGAGCCAGACATCGACCCGGCCTTCAGTCATCGACAGCCCCCACTTGGGCATGGTCAAGGTATGGATCATGCCGCAGTCCTCTTGTCAGCGATCTTGCGCACCGCGGCCTCGATCTTCGCCGCGTCGGGGATGTACAGGTCCTCCAGGGCATCGGAAAACGGCACCGGCGTATGCGGCGCGGTGACCATCTCAATCGGCGCACGCAGGAAGGAAAACCCACGCTGGGCCACCAGGGCGCTGATATCCGTGGCAATCGAGCAGCGTGGGTTGGACTCGTCGATCACCACCAGGCGCCCGGTTTTTTCCACGCTTTCAAGGATGCTGTCTTCATCCAGCGGGCTGGTGGTGCGCAGGTCCAGCACTTCGCAGTCGATACCCTGGCGCGCCAGGTTGGCCGCAGCTTCCAGGGCCACATGCACCATGCGCCCGTAGGTCACCAGGGTCACGTCGTTGCCTTCGCGCACAAAGTTGGCCTCGCCAAAGGGCACGGTATACAGCTCCTCCGGTACTTCGCCTTGCAGGCTATAGAGCATCTTGTGCTCAAGGAAAATCACCGGGTCGTTGTCGCGGATCGCCTGGATCAGCATGCCCTTGGCGTCATAGGGCGTGGCCGGGCACACCACCTTCAGGCCGGGGATGTGCGTCCACATCGAGGTGAGCATCTGCGAATGCTGGGCCGCAGCGCGCAGGCCGGCGCCGTACATGGCGCGCACCACCAGGGGCGTGGTGGTCTTGCCACCGAACATGTAGCGAAACTTGGCGGCCTGGTTGAGCAACTGGTCGAGGCAGCAGCCAATAAAGTCGACGAACATCAACTCGCACACCGGGCGCATGCCCCGGGTGGCGGCGCCGACGGCCATGCCCACGTAACCGACTTCGGACAGCGGCGCATCCAGCACGCGGTCAGGGAACTCCGGGTACAGGCCCTTGGTGACGCCCAGCACGCCGCCCCAGGCATCCTGCTCGCCAGGGGCCCCGGTGCCGCCGGACACATCCTGGCCGATGATAAAGACGCTCTGGTCGCGGCGCATTTCCTGGGCCAGGGCTTCGTTGATTGCCTGCTGATAACTGATTTTACGAGCCATGAAATTCTCTCCGGGTCTTGTTGTTATGAGCGGTAGGCGACGTAGACATCGCTGAGCAGGTCGGCGGCCTGGGGCTTGGGATCGGACTTGGCCAGGCGCACGGCGTCGTCGATCAACTGCGCGACTTCGGCGTCGATGCGCTCGAACTGCGCCGCCTGCAACCAGCCTTCGGCACTGCAGCGCTGGCGAAACAGCGCCAGGCAATCCTGGGTTTCGCGCAGGTTTTTCACTTCATCGCGGCCGCGATAGGTTTGCGCATCGCCCTCAAAGTGGCCGTAGAAGCGGTGCAGCTTGACCTCGACCAGGGTCGGCCCCTCGCCCTGGCGCGCCCGCGCCACCGCCACGCCCAGCGCTGCGTGGACGGCAAAGAAATCATTGCCATCGACAATCACCCCCGGCATGCCAAAACCCACGGCGCGCTCGGCAATGTCCTTGCACGCCACCGACCAGCCGGAACCGGTGGCTTCGGCATAACCATTGTTTTCGGCGACGAACAGGCACGGCAGTTTCATGATCGCGGCCAGGTTCATCGCCTCGAACACCGCGCCCTCGTTGGAACCGCCGTCGCCAAAAAACGCCACGGCCACGCCCTGGCTGCCCTTGAGCTTGGACGCCAGGGCCGCACCGGCCGCCAGCGGCGCACCGGCGCCGACAATGCCGTTGGCGCCGAGCATGCCCTTCTCCTGGTCGGCAATGTGCATGGAGCCCCCCTTGCCACCGCATACCCCGGTTTTCTTGCCGTAGATCTCGGCCATCATGCCGAACACATCCACGCCCTTGGCGATGCAATGGCCGTGGCCACGGTGGTTGGAGGCGATGCAATCTTCATCGTTGAGGTGGGCCATGACCCCGGCGGCGCAGGCCTCCTGGCCGGCATACAGGTGCACGAACCCGGGGATCTCGCCGGTGGCGAATTCCACATGCAGGCGTTCTTCGAAATCACGGATGGTGCGCATCACGGTGTAGGCATGCAGCAGTTGATCGGTGGACAGGTGAGTGGACATCTTGTTGTTCTCCAGGTTGTCTCGACACACAAAAGGCTGGCTGTGGCCAGCTGCAACCTGTTCAGCACAGCCTGTGCCAAGGCCCGCTAAAACCTGGCAAAGCCTTGACCCAGAGCAGTGCCGTGCGGTTGTGCCGGTGCGGCATGCCACCGCACAATGAGACGGCGCATTGCAGCGTGCAGGTTGCGTCTCAGGCAGGATGAGACGCTGCGTCTCAAGGCGGGCAGTTGGTCAGGCCGCCCTTGTCCCCCTGCGCCCCTGGGCGCTTAATGGCGGGCATAACAACAAAGATCGAGAACCGGAGGCCTTATGCTCGCCGCGAACTCCAGAGAGCACGTCGACTGCGTCAGTCGCGTGGTCCGCAATGCCGAGCGCCTGCCCCAGGCGCCGGTGCCGTCGCTGATTTTCGATTCATGGCGCCGCTCCATGGAGCAGCACCACCTCGATCCCGGCTCGCTGCAGGGGCCACGGATCCTCACCGAGCCGCTGCTCAAGGAATGCCGCGAACGTGCCGAACTGTTCATGCGCATTGCCAGCGAGCAAGTCAGCCAGTTGCACCACCGCGTGCGCCACGCCGACTACTGCGTGATGCTCACCGATGCCCAGGGCCAGACCATCGACCACCGGGTAGACGCGGCCATCCGCAGCGACTGTCGCAAGGCCGGCCTGTACCTGGGCACTTGCTGGTCAGAGGCCGAAGAAGGCACCTGCGGCGTGGCCACGGTGCTGACCAGCCAGGCGGCGGTGACGGTGCACAAGCGCGATCACTTCCGCGCCGCCTTTATCAACCTGACCTGCTCCGCCGCGCCGATCTTCGACCCCCAGGGCAACCTGCTGGGGGTGATGGACGCCTCGGCACTGCAATCGCCGGATGACCGCCGCAGCCAGCACCTGGTGCGGCAGATGGTGGCGCAGAGCGCCCAGGCCATCGAAAACGCCTTCTTCATGCACAGCGCTGCGCGGCACTGGGTACTGCAGGCCCACAGCACCCCGGGTTATGTCGACAGCCAACCCGACCTGCTGCTGGCCTGGGACCAGGACGGACGCCTGCAAGCCTTGAACAGCAAGGCGCGCCAGGCACTGCGCCGGCGTTTTGGCCAGGTGCCGGTGCATATCGGCGAGGTGTTCGACCTCGATGCCCTACGCGCGGTGACCGATCAATCGGTCCAGCAACTGCAGTGGCGCGGCGAAGCCGGGGTGCTCCATGTGCGACTCAACACGCCGCAACGCCAACCGGCGCGGGTGGCGCCCAACCCCCAGGTCGACCCCCGGGTGGAAGAACACCTGCGCCTGGCGGTGCGCGTCAAGGACCGCAACCTGCCGGTGCTGGTGCAGGGTGAAACCGGGGCTGGCAAGGAAGTCTTTGCCCGCCAACTGCACGCCCGCAGCGCACGCCGCGACGCACCATTCGTGGCGGTGAACTGTGCGGCGATCCCGGAAAACCTGATCGAAAGCGAGCTGTTCGGCTACGTCGCCGGGGCCTTTACCGGCGCGTCCAGCAAGGGCATGACCGGGCTGTTGCAGCAGGCCCATGGCGGCACGCTGTTCCTCGATGAAATCGGCGATATGCCCCTGGCCCTGCAGACCCGCTTGCTGCGGGTGATGGCCGAAGGTGAAGTGGCGCCGCTGGGTGCGGCGAAAACCCGCGCGGTGGATATTCAGGTGATCTGCGCCAGCCACCGTGACCTGGCGAGCCTGGTCAGTGAGGGGCGTTTCCGTGAAGACCTGTACTTTCGCCTGGGCTGCGCCCGCGTCACCCTGCCGCCCCTGCGCGAGCGCACCGACAAACTGGCCTTGATCAACCGGCTGCTGGAGCAGGAAGCGCGCAGCAGCGGGGTCACGGTCGGCATCGGCCAGGCTGCGCTGGAGCGGCTGCTGGGCTACGCCTGGCCGGGTAATGTGCGGCAACTGCGCCATGTGCTGGCGTATGCCTGTGCGGTGTGTGACGGCGGCACGATCCAGTTGGCGGACTTGCCGCTGGAGGTGCGTGGTGAACGGCTGGAGGTCGAGCTCGAGCACAGTATGAGCCCGGAGCGGCAGGTGCTGCTGGATGCGCTGGTACGCCATCGCTGGAAGCCATTGCCGGCGGCGCAGGCGCTGGGGATTTCCCGCGCGACCCTGTATCGCCGGGTCAAGCAGCTGGGCATTGATATGCCCGGTAAACACCCCTGACACAATGCAATCCAAATGTGGGAGCGGGCTTGCTCGCGAAAGCGGTGTGTCAGGTAGCTTGCTTGTTACTGATACACCGCTTTCGCGAGCAAGCCTGCTCCCACATTTTTACCGAGTCGACTCTGGGGTTTAGCGGTAGACGAGGCCACCGTCGATCAGCGGCGCCTGGCCGGTCATGTAGTCCGAATCCGGGCCGGCCAGGTAGGCCACCAGGCCCGCCACATCCTCCGGTGTTTCTGCACGGCCCAGGGCAATGCCATCCACGTACTTCTTGTACGTTGCCCCCACTTGCGCGCCGGTAATCTCGGCCATGCGCTTGTCGATCTCGACCCACATATCGGTGCCCACCACGCCTGGGCAATAGGCATTCACCGTCACCCCGGCGCTTGCCAGTTCCTTGGCCGCTGCCTGAGTCAGGGCACGCACGGCAAACTTGGTCGCCGAATACACCCCCAGCAGTGCAAAGCCTTCGTGCCCGGCAATCGAGCAGGCATTGATGATCTTGCCATTCTGTTTGAGCGCCTTGAATTTATTGCCCGCCGCCTGGATGCCCCACAACACGCCCTGTACGTTGATGCCCAGGGTGCGTTCGACCTGTTCCGGGGTCACGTCCAGCAGCGAGTCAATCTGCGCCACCCCGGCGTTATTGACGATGATGTCAAAGCCGCCCAGGGTCTGGTGCGCATGCTCGACCGCCGCGACCACCTGCTCGCGCTTGGACACGTCGGCGGTAAACACCGAGGCCTTGCGCCCGAGTGCCACGACCTCGGCCGCCACGGCTTCGAGCTTGGCGCTATTGATGTCGACCAGGGCGATATCCGCCCCGTCCCGCGCCAGGCGCAGGGCAATGGCCCGGCCAATGCCCTGCCCGGCGCCGGTCACCAGTGCAACTTTTCCAGCGATACCCATGATGATCTCCTGCAACGATAAGCGAAGCCTTGTCTATCGCAGGTGCGGGGTCACGCTGTCGAGGCCCGGATGAATTGGCGCAGGGCTTGAGACGCAACGTCTCAAGCAGCAGGACTGAGGCGAGTACTTGTAAACACGCGCACTTATGCCTAGCTTATGCGCCCCCGCCCCGCGCTTTAAGGCCTTGCCCCCATGGTTTTGCGTTTTCGCCCCGTCGTCACCTCACATTTGGCCCTCGGCCTGCTGCTCAGCGGCGGCATCGGCAACAGCCTGGCGGCTGAGCTGGAACTGCCGGCGCTGAACATCCAGGGCCAGGATGAGTCCGGTTATCGTGCGCAAAGCGCGTCGGTCGGCGGCTTCAATGAAGCACCGCTGCTCGACACCCCGGCCTCGATCACCGTGATCAACGCCGCGCTGATCAAGGACCAGCAGGCACGCCTGCTCAGTGAAGTGCTGCGCAACGACGCCTCGGTGGGCGAAAGCTACGCGCCGATTGGCTACTACGAAAATTTCGTGGTCCGGGGTTTTTCCCTGAATGCCGCCAGCAGCTACAAGATCAACGGGCGCACCATCACCGGCGAGCAGAATGTAGCCCTGGAAAACAAGCAGCGGGTGGAGTTGCTCAAGGGCCTGGCGGGCCTGCAAAGCGGGATTTCCGAGCCCAGCGGCGTGATCAACTACGTGACCAAACGCCCGGAAGACGTGCGCTCGGTCACGGTGTCCACCGATGATCGCGGCAGCGGCTATATCGCCACCGATGTCGGCGGCTGGTTTGGCAGCGAGCAGCAATTTGGCTTGCGCGCCAACGTCGCCCATGAAGACCTCAATTCCTATGTCGAACATGCCAATGGCCAGCGGGACTTTGTATCCCTGGCCTTCGACTGGAACATCAGCCCCGACGCCGTGCTGCAACTGGATGCCGAATACCAGGACAAACAACAGCGCTCGGTGCCCGGCTACCAGTTGCTCGGCGGCACCGAAGTGCCCCATGACGCCTCGCCGAAAAAACTGCTCGGCCACCAGAGCGGCTCCAAGCAGGTGGGGATCGACTCGCTGAACCTCAACGGCAAGTTCGAGTACCGCTTCAGTGACCAGTGGAAAGGCAGCGTCAGCGCGGCCCGCAGCAAGGTGGTGATTGATGACTACAGTTCGTTTGCCTGGGGTTGCTACGGCTCCCCCAGTTGCGCCGGCGTCAAAGTGCCGAACTACTTCAGCCCGGAAGGCAACTACGACATCGCTGACTACCGCAGCCCTGACGACACCCGGCGCAATGATGAAATCCAGGCGGCCATGACCGGCCTGTTCAGCACGGCCGGCCTGAGCCATGAACTGACCTTCGGCACCAGCGCCTTCCGCCGGGTGATCGACAAGCGCAAGTCGGTCAATGAATACGTCGGCAGCGGCAATATCAATCAGGACCCGGAAACCTTCCCGCCCACCGACAAGCCCCTGAACGACAGTCACCGGCGTCTCGACAGCCGCCAGTACGGGCTGTTCGTCACCGACCGCATCAGCTTCAACGAGCAATGGCAAACCGTGCTCGGTGGCCGCGAAGTGCGCCTGGATGAAAAATCCTTCGATCAACATGGCGTGCAGGAGCGTCACACCCAGCAGTACGAGTTCCTGCCCAACGCTGCGCTGATCTACAAGCCAGTGGAAAACATCTCGTTGTACACCAGCTACAGCAAGGGCCTGTCACTGGGCGGTGAGGCACCGTGGTATGCGAACAATGATGGGGAAATCCTTGCGCCGACCGTCTCCCGGCAGATCGAAGCCGGGGTGAAATACGACTGGCGCCGCATCAGCTTCGCCGCCGCGGTGTTCCAGACACGCCAGGCCTACCAGTACGCCAAGCCCGACAACGCCGGAGGCTTCACCTACGTGCAGCAGGGCCAGCAGAAAAACACCGGCCTGGAGCTGTCAGCCAATGGCTGGGCCACCGAGCGTCTGCAGATTGCGACCAGCGTGGCGGCGATTCGCGCCCGGGTGAGCGGCAGCGGCACGCCGCAATACGAAGGCCACCAGACGATCAACGTGCCCAAGCTGCGCGCCAGTGTATACGCCGACTACGCCCTGCCATGGGTCAACGGCCTGGCGGTACTCGGCGGCGTGCAATACAGCGCCAGCAAGAACGCCAACCGTACCGGCAATGTGGAAGTGGGGGATTATGCGCTGGTCAACATCGGCAGCCGCTACACCACCCAGGTCGACGGCTATGAAACGGTGTTCCGCCTGAGCGTCGACAACCTGTTCGACAAACGCTACTGGCGTGATGCGGGCGAATACATGGGCGATGACTACCTGTTCCAGGGTGCGCCATTGACAGCACGCCTGAGTGCTTCCATCAACTTCTGACCCCCGCCCCAATGTGAAACCTGGCTTATGTGGGAGCTGGCTTGTGTGGGAGCTGGCTTGCCTGCGATGCAGGCGCCTCGGTGAATCAGCAATACCGAGGTGATGCCATCGCAGGCAAGCCAGCTCCCACACAAGCCAGCTCCTGCATTGGCCAGCGCCTACCCTTGAATGTCGTTACTTAGGCATCTTGCGAAAGCCCACCGCCAGGCGGTTCCAGCTGTTGATGGTGGCAATGGCCACGCTCAAGTCGACCTGTTCGGCGGCGCTGAACTCGGCATTGAGCAACGCATAATCTTCGTCCGAGGCGTGGGTCTGGCTGATCAGCGTCAGGCTTTCGGCCCAGGCCAGGGCGGCGCGTTCGCGCGGGGTGAAGAACGGCGTTTCGCGCCAGGCCGACAGGGTGCACAAGCGGCGCTCGGTCTCGCCGCCCTTGCGGGCATCGGCAGTGTGCATATCCAGGCAGAAGGCGCAGCCGTTGATCTGGGAGACGCGCAGGCGCACCAGCTCCAGCAGCGGCAGTTCAATCGACAGTTTGCCGACGGCGGCTTCCAGGGCGAGCATGGCTTTCATCGCATCGGGGGACGCGGTGTAGAAATCAATGCGAGCAGACATGGTGTTACTCCAGGACAGTGGGAATTGGCGCCCAGCTTAATCACCCCACTGCCTCGCACAAATAGCCAATCCTGACGAAGAACAGGTAGCCAATGCCAGGCGCTTCAGGCCCGGCGGCGCAGCCACTGTAAAAAGCCCTTTTTCACCGGCACGATCGGTGCGTCCTGGGTCAGGTGCTGGGCGGTGTGCAGGCGGAAATCCAGGAGGTTCTGCATGGCTTCACTGATATCGTGGCGCGCATCCAGGCACGGCTTGAGGTATTCCTTTTCGATGCGGTAGAGGGTGCAGTAGGTCTTGGCCACAAAGTCCGCCGGCACGCTTTGCGCCCCCAGAATCCCGGCTTCGCCAATCACTTCTCCTGGCCCCATGCGCCCGGCTTCGAACGCGTGCCCGGCCTTGACCAGCATCACCGAAACCACCCCGGACTCGATGATAAACAGGTGATCGCTGACCTCCCCCCTCGGCAGGATCATCTCACCGGCGCGGAAGGTGTGCAGGGTCATGTTCTGGCTGAAGGTTTCCTTCTCTTCCTGACGCAAGGTCGAGAAGATACTCGAGCTTTCCAGCAGTGCCCGTGCGGGTGTAGTGGCCGGCGAGGTCGGGCTTTCGGCGCTCGACAACAGGCTCACACCGGCCGCCTGCAAGTGCCGGTAGGCCAGGTCATAAAGCTGGTTGCGCACCTCGCGCTTGAGGGCCATGGCCGGCACGAAGCCGCTGATTTCATACTCCACGCCACCACCGGTAGAGGTTTTGAAGGCCACGCTCGGCGCCGGCTTGGCCAGCAATTGCCGGCAACCTTGCATGGCCCGTTCCAGGGCTTCCAATACTGTTTGCGGACGCGCATGGGGGCTGACTTGCAGGCTCACCGCCAGGCCGAACATATCCGCCGGGCGTGAGAAATTGATGATCTTGGCCTTGGCCGCCAGTGAATTGGGGATCACCGCCATACTGCCCTGGGACGTTTGCAGGCGCGTGGCGCGCCAGTCGATATCCGTCACCCGGCCTTCGGTGCCGTCGATGGAGATCCAGTCATCCAGTTGGTAGGGCTTGGTGGTGTTGAGCACGATTCCGGAGAACACGTCGCTCAAGGTGCTCTGCAGCGCCAGGCCGACGATGATCGCCACCGCGCCGGAGGTGGCCAGTACGCCCTTGACCGGCAGGTCGAGCACGTAGGCCATGGCCGCGATGATCGCGATCAGGAAAATCACCGCGCCCATCAGGTCTTGCAGCAACCGCCCGGTGTGGCCGACCCGCTGCATCATCAGCGCGCCGAGCAACACCGTCAGGGTGCGCGCGGCAAACAACCACCAGGCGATCTGCAAGGCCGTGGCGGCCAGGTGCAGCGGGGTATTGTCGGCATACGGCGCCAGTTGCATGGGGTTCATGCCGTCGTTGAACAGCACGGCGCTGAACACCGCGAAAATCCCCAGCCGCGCAATCAGCTTCCAGTTGCCGGGGCTGGCCGAAAACAGACGCCAGACGACGATATCGATAAGGATCAGCGCCAAGGCGCACAGCATCGGGTGATCGGAGAGAAAAGACAGCATCCAGGCGACTCCAGGGCGAATGCCCTGAAGATCGCATGAAATGCAGTTGGCGGGTATAGGGCGCCGCCAATCAGCGGGAGGCGCCGTGCATTTGGCCGAACTGGCCGGACTGGAAGTCGGCGAAGGCCTGGTGAATCTCTTGCTCGGTGTTCATCACAAACGGACCGTGACCGACGATGGGCTCGTCAATGGGTTCACCACTGAGCAGCAGCACCATGGCGTCGGCGTTGGACTCCAGGCTGAGCTGATCGCCCTCGCGCTCAAACAGCACCAGTTGCCCTTCGCGTGCCAGTTCCTGGCCGTTGACTTGCACGGTGCCTTTGAGCACCACCAGCGCGGTATTGCGCCCGGCATGCAGGTCCAGGGTCACGGCCTTGCCGCCATTGAGGCGCAGGTCCCACACGTCAATCGGCGTGAAGGTGCGTGCCGGCCCGGTGCGGCCAGCGAACTCACCGGCAATCAGGCGCAGGCTGCCGGCACCATTGGCCAGGGGCAACGACGGAATATCGCCGTCGAGAATGGTCTGGTAGCCGGCTTCGCTCATTTTGTCCTTGGCCGGCAGGTTGACCCACAGCTGCACCATTTCCAGGGCGCCGCCCCGTTTGGCGAAGGCTTCGGAATGGAACTCTTCATGCAGGATCCCTTTGGCCGCAGTCATCCACTGCACATCGCCCGGGCCGATGGTGCCGCCGGCACCGGTGGAATCGCGGTGCTCGACTTCGCCTTCGTAGACGATTGTCACGGTTTCAAAGCCGCGATGGGGATGCTGGCCCACGCCACGTCGCTGCGTGGTGGGGGTGAAATCCGCCGGGCCAGCGTGGTCCAGCAGCAGGAACGGGCTGATGTGCTTGCCCATGGTGTCGTAGGAAAACAGCGTACGAACCGGAAAACCGTCGCCGACCCAATGGCCGCGTGGGCTGGTGTAGATACCAATGATGTTTTTCATGATGGACCTCCAAAGTGCATCCACCTTAAATCCAATACCAATAAGGCACTAGACAGCGGATTTGGCTCGCATCGTTCCATGGATGGGACGACTTAACCGCGGCGCTTCGCAGTCATAGCCCATCCGGTTTCATTGGCGTGGGCGTTGAGACTACAGGCCACCCGCAAAACGCAAAGCAGGCATCTTAATCATCTACGCCCGAACAACCTGGGCAACGTGTGACAACCCAATCCAAAGCAAAGGGTGGATTAAATTATATTTCGGTCGTAATATTTGGCTAAATATTACGCTCGTAATTTTTACTACGCCAACGCCACCAGGAGCCTGAAATGAGCCCACGCCCTCCTCTTCACCGCCTTTTTTCGCCCCTGGCGCTGTTGATCCTGCTCAGCGGTTGCAACAGCCAGGCCGACCCCACCGCCAACACCGCCCCACCGCGCCCGGTGCTGGCGGCCAACGTCGAAGCCGCTGCCAGCCAGCAGAATGCCTATACCGGGGTGGTGGCGGCACGCACCGAAAGCGACCTGGGTTTTCGAGTCAGTGGCAAGGTGATCGAACGCAAAGTCGATCCCGGCCAGCACGTTTCCCGGGGCGACATCCTGCTGGTCCTGGATATCGGCGACTTCGAGCTGGCACTGCGTTCGGCAAAAAACCGCGTCAATGCCGCCCAGGCGCAACTGCGTCAGCGCCGTGATGATGCCAATCGCTACCAACGCCTGGCCAGCACCGGCGCGGTGTCACGGCAGATTTTCGACCAGTCCGCGACTAACCTGCGGGTCGCCGAAGCTGAACTCGCCGCCGCCCAGTCGGACGCCAGCCAGATTGAAAACCGTCGCACCTACTCGGTGCTGCGGGCCGATGGCGACGGGGTGATCACCGATGTGCGGGTGGAGCGCGGGCAGGTGGTGGCCGAAGGGCAGATCGTCGCGCGCCTGGCCCACGACGGTGCGCGGGAAGCCATCATCCACCTGCCGGAAAACCAGCGTGACCGCGCCTCGCAAAAAGCCCTGGCCTTGCCGTTCGGTGCGCCGGACCAGGCGGTCACCGCGACATTGCGTGAACTCTCGGCCAGCGCCGATCCCGTCACCCGCACCTACCGCGCGCGCTATGTGCTGCACGGCACGGTCGAGCGTGTCGCCCTCGGTTCCACCATCACCCTGCGCCTGCAAGGCAACGACCAACCGCCACACACCCGCGTGCCGATTGGCGCCCTGCAGGATACCGGCAACGGCAGCGGGGTCTGGCTGATTGGCGCGGATGACAAAGTCAGCTTCGCTGCGGTCACGGTGGCCAGCCTGGGCCAGGAAGAAGCCCTGCTTTCCAGCGGCGTCAGCCCCGGCCAACGGGTGGTCGCCCTCGGCGCGCACCTGCTGCACCAGGGTGACAGCGTGCGCGTGCTGCCCGCCCAGGCGCAGCCCCTCAACCGCCGCCAGGAACCTTGAGCATGCATGGCCTGAATCTCTCGGCATTGGCGGTCAAGCACCGTGCCGTCACCCTGTTCCTGATCCTCGCGATCCTCGCTGCCGGGATTTTTTCCTTCGGTAAACTGGGGCGCGCCGAAGACCCGCTGTTCACCGTCAAAGTCATGACCATCACCGCCGCCTGGCCCGGCGCCACGGCCCAGGAGATGCAGGAGCAAGTGGCCGACCGCCTGGAAAAGCGCCTGCAGGAGCTGGACGACTACGACCGCGTCGAAACCATCGCCCAACCGGGGTTTGTGTCGATGCGCATGACCTTCCTCGAGTCCACGCGCCCCAATGAAATCCAGGACCTGTTCTACCAGACCCGCAAAAAACTCAGTGACGAAGCCGCCAAACTGCCCAAGGGCGTGATCGGGCCGTTCTTCAATGATGAATATTCCGATGTGTACTTCGCCCTATACGCCCTGGAAGCCGAACACCTGCCCCATCGCCAACAGGTGCAGATGGCCGAAGCAATGCGCCAGGACTTCCTCAGGCTGCCGGGGGTGAAGAAGGTCAATATCCTCGGCGAACAGGCGCAGCGGGTATTTGTCGAGTTCTCCTATGAGCGCCTGGCGACCCTGGGGATCAAGCCCGAGCAGATCTTCGCCGCCCTCGCCGCGCAAAACGCCGTGGCGCCGTCGGGGTTTGTCGAAACCGCCGGCGCCCGCGCTTATATCCGTATCGACGGCGCCTTTGACAGCCTGGCGCTGATCGAAAACGTGCCGCTGCCGGTGGACGGCAAAGTGCTGCGCATCGCCGATGTCGCCACCGTCAGCCGTGGCTATGAAGACCCGCCCAGCTACCGTATCCGCCACCAGGGCGACCCGGCCTTGATGCTGGGCATCATCATGGAAAAACACTGGAACGGCCTGGACCTGGACCAGAGCCTCAAGGGCCAGGAGGCTAAAATCCAGGCGGACCTGCCCCTGGGCGTCAACTTCGCAAAAGTCTCCGACCAGGCGAAAAACATCAGCCTGGCGGTGGATGAGTTCATGCTCAAATTCTTCGTCGCCCTGGCCGTGGTGATGGTCATCAGCCTGTTGGCCCTGGGTTTTCGCGTCGGTTTGGTAGTAGCGGCGGCGGTGCCGCTGACCTTGTCCATAGTGTTTGTGATCATGCTGCTGACCGGCCGCGAATTTGACCGCATCACCCTCGGCGCGCTGATCATTTCCCTGGGCCTGCTGGTGGACGACGCAATCATCGCCATTGAGATGATGGTGGTGAAACTCGAAGAAGGCTTCGACCGCATCCACGCCGCGACCTTCGCCTGGAGCGCCACTGCCGCGCCAATGCTGACCGGCACCCTGGTGACGATCATCGGCTTTCTGCCGGTGGGTTTTGCCCGTTCGGGTGCGGGCGAATATGCCGGCAATATCTTCTGGATCGTTGGCTTTGCCCTAATCGCTTCGTGGTTGGTGGCGGTGGTGTTTACCCCGTACCTGGGGGTCAAGCTGCTGCCCAATATCAAGCCGGTGCCCGGCGGCCACGACGCGATCTATGCCGGCCCCTGGTACCAGAAACTGCGCCACCTGGTGCAAACCTGCGTGCGCCGGCGCTGGCAGGTGACCGGGCTGGTGGTGTCGGCGTTTGTGCTGTGCGTATTGGGCATGGGTGTGGTGAAGAAGCAGTTCTTCCCCAACTCCGACCGTTCCGAATTGATCCTGGAGGTGTATATGCCGCCGGGCAGTGCCTTCAAAAGCACCGAGGCGGTGGCGGCGCAGTTGGAAAAGGCGCTGCTGCAAGAGCCGCAGACGCGCATGGTCGACACCTATGTAGGCGGCGGTGCGCCACGGTTTTTCCTGTCGCTTAACCCTGAGTTGCCTGATCCGGCGTTCGCCAAACTGATCGTGCAAACCGCCGACGCCCATGCCCGCGATGCCTTGAAACGGCGCATGCGCGAGCGCATCGCCGACGGCGAATTCCCCGCCGCGCGGGTACGGGTCACGCAATTGCTGTTCGGCCCGCCGGTGCCCTTCCCGGTGGTGTTTCGCGTGTCCGGCCCAGACTTGAGCCTGTTGCGCAGCCTGTCCGAAGAGGTGCGCCAGGTGGTTGCCGCCAACCCTCTGACCAAGGACGCGTTCCTCGATTGGGGCGAACGCACCAGCGCTTATCGCCTGGTGCTGGACCAGGATCGCCTGCGCCTGCTGGGCTTCACCCCCGACGAGGTGAAATCCCAACTCAACGCCCTGCTCAGCGGGAACCCGATCACCGAAGTACGCGAAGGCAACCGCACGGTGTCGGTGGTGGTCCGTGCCCAGGGCAGCCAGCGTGAAGACCTCGGCAACCTCGACAATATGACCCTGACCAACAGCGCCGGCGTGTCGCTGCCCCTGGCCCAGATCGGGCATTTCCAGGCCGTGATGGAAGAACCGATCCTCAAGCGCCGCGACCGTACGACCACGGTTGAAGTGCGCGCCGACATCATCGACGGCGTGCAACCGCCCGACGTGGAGATGGCTGTCTACAAAGACCTGCAAGCGCTGATTGCACGATTGCCGGCCGGCTACCGCCTGGACATCGGCGGTCCGGTGGAAGAAAGCGCCAAGGCCAACGTGGCCCTGGCGGCACTGTTCCCGATCATGATCCTGCTGACCCTCACGGTGATCATGTTCCAGGTGCGCTCGTTCGGCGTGATGTTCATGGTCTTCGCCACCGCCCCGCTGGGCTTGATCGGCGCAGTGCCGACCTTGCTGCTGTTCAACCAACCGTTTGGCTTCAACGCGATCCTGGGGTTGATCGGGATTGGCGGGATCCTGATGCGCAACACCCTGATCTTCACCGACCAGATCCGCCAGAACCAGGAACAGGGCCTGGCCACCACCGAGGCGATTGTCGAAGCCACCGTACGCCGCGCACGGCCGGTGATACTGACTGCGCTGGCGGCGGCGTTGGCGTTTATTCCGCTGACCTTGTCGGTGTTCTGGTCGTCCCTGGCGTATGTGCTGATCGGCGGGGTGTTGGTGGGGACATTGTTGACGCTGCTGTTCTTGCCAGCGTTGTGCAGTTTGGTGCTGGGCCGGGACAAGGTGCGGGCGGCAATCTCCTAATGTGTCGGTTTGTGTGGGAGCGGGCTTGCCCGCGATGGCGGCGAATCAGTCAACCAAGATGCCGCCTGACACACCGCTATCGCGGGCAAGCCCGCTCCCACATCAACCCGGTGTCTACCGAGCGATTGATGGTGCTTTCAGATCAGCGCTTGGCCAGCTCCATAATCATCCGACTCAACAGATAAATCCGCGGCGCCACACTCTCCACCTCGGCGTACTCCTGCGCTGTATGGATATTGCCGCCGACAATCCCGAAGCCGTCCAGCGTCGGGGTGCCGACACCCGCCGACAGGCTGGCATCCGCCGCCCCGCCACTGCCTTCAATGGTCAGCTTGCGCCCAAGTTCGGCGTAGATGCCTTGGGCGATAGCCACCAACTTGTCAGACTCAGGCGTCTGCGGCATCGGCGGCAAACCCCGTTGCAGGCTGGTGGTGACCTGTGTTTCAGGAATCAGCTTATTGGCGGAAACCCGCGCCAGATCCTTCTCGATCCGATCAAACTCTTCCGGCAGCGCCGCCCGCACATCCGCCTTGGCCGTGGCCTGGTCGGGGATCACGTTGGTGCGATCGCCAGCCTTGAGCACGGTGAAGTTGATGGTGGTTTTTTTCTCGTCATCCCCAAGCTTGCCCAGTTGCAGGATCTGGTGGGCCGCCTCCATCGCCGCGTTACGCCCCAGCTCCGGGGCAACCCCGGCGTGAGCGGCCTTGCCCTTGACCTCAACCACCGCTGTGGCACTGCCCTTGCGCCAGACCACCAGGCCATCGGCCGGACGACCGGGCTCCAGGTTCAAGGTGACATCGTGGGCCCTGGCGGTTTTGCGGATCAGTTCGGAGACGGCCTCGGAGCCGGTTTCTTCGCTGGCATCGAGCAGAAAGGTGATTTGCGCGTAGTCCGTGAAGTGCTGGTTTTTCAGCACTTTCAAGGCATAGATCCCGGCGACGATCCCGCCCTTGTCGTCCATCACCCCGGGGCCATAGGCACGGCCGTCCTTGATATGAAACGGCCGCTCGGCCGCCGAGCCTTCCTTGAACACCGTGTCCATATGCGCCATCAGCAGGATTTTCGCCTTGCCCGTGCCTTTGAGCGTGGCGATTACATGGTTGTTATTGGCTGCCGCGTCCGGCACCTGTTCGATGCTGAAACCCAGTTGTTTCAGTTCATCGACAGCGATCTCGCGCACCTGGGTCAGGCCCGGCTCGTAGCCGGAACCCGAGTCAATATTCACCAGACGCTCCAACAACTTCAAGGCCGGGGCCTTGTACTGCTCGGCATCGGCCTGGATCTGCGGGTGAGGTTGGGCGCTGAAAGCCGGCATGGCGATGCCCAGGGACAACCCCAGGGCAGCGGACAACAGCGTACGGGGGACGTTGAGAGTCATGAACAGATCCTTGTTTTTTATTGGAGAGGGTCTCTCACACCCTACCTGACAAAGGCCACATTGTTCATCCGCAAACCGACAGGGGACTCTTCGCCAGGCACCCCCGAAATATCCCACCCGACTGCCGGATAATCTCTACTTCCAAGCGTTAAAAACCGCTGCAAAGTCCCTCGCCTGATCACACAGCGCAAGGGACCGCCGATGTACTTTCCAATTGATGCCCCGGTCCTGGGGGCAACCTCTTGAATGCCGCCATTGGTTTTATGGTCCTGGCGGCCATGGACTTCAAAACGCGGGACGTCGAAGCGGTTCTCGCCGACTTCCGGCAATGCCTGAACACCTATGACGCCTGGGCCGAGAGTTTCTGGAGCTTTTCGGCGCTGGAGGTCGAGCAGGTCTTCAAGGTGGGCGATGAGGTGGCGCTGGTGGCACCCATTGCGTCCAAAGCCCCCAGCAGCACCGTCGCGATGTGCAAGGCCAGTGGCTCGTTGACCCTGGTGCATATGTTCGAGAGCACACGTTTTGTGCCCATCGGCAACACCCCGGTGATGCTGCAAGCCATCCCCAAGGACGGTGGCCCGCTGGGCGACCCCCTTTACAAAACCATCGGCCCCAGCGGCATTCTCGAAGTCACCGACTGCACCCGCGACCAGCCGTATCGGATCACCTTCTACCCCAATGTTTCCAAAGCCCACGTCCAGGCGTTGTACGCGTCTTACCAGGCCATCATTGCGCCGCTGGAAAGCCAGTTGCGCAAAGACTGGAGCAGTACATTCGAACCTTTGTGGCAGGGCTACTCCGAAGCCAACTTTGTGCAGCGCTACCGCCTGCTGGACCAAGGCTATGCGCAGGGATTTGGCAACGCACTGCATGAGCTGTGGGACAACATCCAACAGCTGTATCAATGGCTGGCGGACCTCAAGCCCAACAGCGAAAAACTCCTGCACTACCTCTCCCAGGCCGAACTCGATGCCCTGCTGGCGCTGAGCCAGGAAGCCATCGCCAATGGCCTGCTGATGCTCAGCGATGAGCCGCTGTTGTTTATCTACCTGTCGGCGCTGGTCAGCTGGATGCGCATGCTGCCGCCGCCGTACTTGAACGAACTGCTGGGGCAAATCACCGCCGAAGTGCTGATCAACCTGTTGCTGGTGTGGGTCACCGCCGGCATGGGCGTGACGGTGCGCCTGGGCGCGCAAGTGCTGGGCAAGATCAAGTCGGGTCGGGTCCGCCAATGGCTCGAGCAGATGGCCAGGCCATTTGCGAAGACCGGCATGGAGCCCCATGCCGAGGCGCTCAGGCCGTTATTGCTGGGTAGCCCTGCAACGCCGATCAAGACGGTGCCCAGCGTGCCGCTGAAAGCCGGCGCAATGGAAGTAACCAATCCGGTGCCCCTGGTGCGGGAAAAATCCGCGCCCAAGACGGCCTTGGTCAAGCATGAGGCGGTCGACGACGCGCCCTCCTCCGCGAAAAACCCCAACGGTGAGGCAACCGCCAGCGCTGATAAAACCGCGACCCACGGTTGCCCGGTGTCCATGGTCACCGGCGAAGAACTGCTGACCCTGACCGATGGCGAACTGGATGGCGTGCTGCCATTTGCCTGGACGCGCCTGTATCGCACCAGTGCCGTGGAGGTGGATTGCGGGTTGGGCTTTGGCTGGAGCCACTCGTTGGCGCAGCGGCTGGAGGTGGTCGGCGGGTCGGTGGTGTGGACGGACCATGAGAACCGCAGTACCACCTTTCCCCTGCCCTCCAGTGCCCGCCCGGCGATCAGCAATAGCCTGGCTGAAGCGGCGATTTATCTGGGCGCGGCGCCGGATGAACTGGTGCTGGCGCAGGGGGCACGCTTCTACCACTTTCACGACGGTGTGCTGACGGCGATCAGCGATGGGTATGACAACCGCCTGGGTATTTCCCGCGATGGCTTGGGGCGGATTCTGCGCCTGGATAACGGTGCCGGTCGCGCCTTGCTGTTGCGTTATGACCGCGGGCATATCGTGGCGCTGGACTACCAGGTGTTTCGCGTGGAAAGCGAATCGGATGACGCCTGGGTTACCGAGCAGAACGTTGTTTCCTACCGCTATGACGAACAGTGGCGACTGCTTGAGGCGATCAATGCCGTCGGCGAAAGCGAGCGCTATCAGTACGACAGCCTTGCGGTAATTACTGAGCGGCAGTTGGCCGGTGGGGCGAGTTTCTTCTGGGAGTGGGAACGGTCTGGCAAGGCGGCGCGCTGTGTGAGGCATTGGGCCAGTTTTGCGCAGATGGATACGCGCTATAGCTGGGATGACGGCCGCGTCACCCTGCTTAACGCCGATGGCAGCCAGGAAGTTTACGTGCATGACCCGCGGGCACGCCTGGTGCAGCGGGTTGATCCGGATGGCGGCGAGCATTTCAAGTCCTACGACGCACAGGGGCGGCTGACGGTTGAACAGGATCCCCTGGGCGCGATCACGGCCTATCAGTACGACGAGGCTGGGCGCTTGGTGGCGCTGTTTCCCGGGGATGACGAGCCCACGGCCTACGAGTATGAGAATGGCTTCGTACGGGTCATGCGCCGAGGTCAGGCGGTCTGGAAGTACCAGCGTAATGATCAGGGCGCGATCACGCGCCAGACTGATCCAGCCGGCAATGTCACCGAGTACAGCTATGACAAGCGAGGGCAGCTTTTAGCGGTTTGGTACCCGGACCACAGCTGTCAGCGCCTGACGTGGAACGATCTTGGCCAGTTGATTGGCGAGCAACTGCCCAATGGCGGCGTACGGCGTTATCGCTATGACGACCTGGGCCGGCAGATTGCCCGCGAGGATGAACATGGCGCGCTGACCCAGTATCACTGGGACGCGGTGGGCCGGCTGATCAAGGTGGTAATGCCAGGCGGCGCCACCCGCGAATTGAGCTACAACCCCTACGGAAAAATCACCGCCGAGCGCGATGAACTGGGGCGTGTGACCCGGTATGAATATGCCGATGGCTTGCACCTGATCAGTCGCCGGATCAACCCCGATGGCTCTCAACTCAAGTACCGCTACGACAACACCCGCCTGCTGCTGACCGAGATCGAAAACGAGGCAGGTGAGCGCTATCAACTGGAGTACCACGCTAACGGCCTGATCCAGCAGGAAACCGGCTTCGACGGCCAACGCACCGCCTACGTCTACGACCTCAACGGCCACCTGCAGGAAAAAACCGAGTTTGGCGACGATGACCGTCAGTTGGTTACCACCTACCAGCGCGATAACGCCGGCCGCCTCGTCCGAAAAAACCTGCCCGATGGCAGCACCGTGGATTACACCTACGACCGCCTCGGCAATCTGCTTAGCGTCGACGACGGCCACTGGCCGCTACAGTACGAATATGACGCGCAAAGCCGCCTGACCGCCGAGCACCAAGGCTGGGGCACCCTGCGTTATGGCTACGACCACTGCGGCCAACTCGAAACCCTGCGCCTGCCGGACAACAACCGCCTGACCTTCAACCACGACAAGGGCGGCCACCTTGCCACTATCGACCTGAATGGCCGGACACTCAGCTCGCACCTGTTCAAAGCAGGCCGCGAACACCAGCGCCAGCAAGGCCAACTGCTGAGCCACTACCACTACGACGACCAGGGCCGCCTGGCACAACACGAACACCGCCACGGCCTTCGTCGCTACACCTACGACAACAGCGGCAACCTCACCCGCCTGCTCGACAGCCGCAAGGGCCAGCACGACTACCACTACGACCCCCTCGACCGCCTGACCCGCGCCGACCATTCCCAGGATCCCACCGAACGCTTCGCCCACGACCCGGCGAACAACCTGCTGATGCAAGACCGCCCAGGCCCCGGCATCGTCGTCGGCAACCGCCTGTTACTGCAAGGCGACCGGCATTACGACTACGACGCCTTCGGAAACCTCATACGCGAACGCCGTGGCCGCGCGCAGCAGTTAGTCACCGAATACCGCTACGACTGCCAGCACCGCCTGATCGGCGTGACGCAACCGGACGGCAGCCAAGCCAGTTATCGCTATGACCCGTTTGGGCGGCGCATCAGCAAAACCGTGGCGGGCAAAACCACCGAGTTTTTTTGGCAAGGCGACAAAGTCATCGCCGAGCACACGGCGGGGCAGCATCGCAGCTATCTCTACGAGCCTGATAGCTTCAGGCCGCTGGCCTTGCTGGAAGGGTTTGGTCCGGCCAATACCCAGGCGTTTTACTACCAACTGGACCATCTGGGTACGCCCCAGGAACTGACGAACACGGACGGCAAAATCGTCTGGTCAGCCCATTACCAAGCCTACGGAAAAATCACCCGGCTGGACGAGAGCACTGTCGATAACCCGCTGCGTTTTCAGGGGCAATACTTCGACCGGGAAAGCGGGCTGCACTACAACCGGCATCGCTACTACAATCCGGATAACGGACGCTACCTGACGCCCGACCCGGTGAAGTTGGCGGGTGGGGTGAACGGGTATTTGTATGTGCCCAATCCTACGGGGTGGGTGGATCCGTTGGGGTTGAATGCGTGTCCGGGCGAAAAAAAATGTGAGCCCGGATCTGAAGTCCAAAACCCGTCCGCCGATACGAAGACCGACGAGAGCGCTCCTTCCCTTCCAGCCCCCGCAACGAAAAAGCAATATCTTTACCGGGGAGACTCCAGGCATCCACGTAAAATCTTCAAAGAGGGGTTTAAGAGCAGAGGAAAAAGCACGGACCTACTCTTGCACTCGAGAGACAATATGGATCCACCAAGCAATTTTGTACCCACCTCGACTTCAAGGGACGTAGGTATAATATTTGCAACACGTTACGGATTAGAAGATGGCTTTTTGTACACTTTAAAAAAGATACCCGGCCGAGACGTCAACAAAGAACTAGGAATACTATCCGACTACAAAAGGGAAAAAGAAATAGCCATCCCCGACCGTATTCATCGAAAAGACATATTAGGTGCAACCCCAATAAACGAAGATGGCACATCCGCAAACTACAGCCTAATAAACCCTTATAGAAAGTAAATCATGAAAAATATAGAAATAAGCATACTCAATCGAGGCAACATTGAAAAAGCAAAAATAGAATACGATCGAAACACATGTGCGCTTTTTATAACCTTTTCCGACCAAACAAAAAAAACGTACTCCGGACTGGATGTTTTTCGCTCATTTGGTTTGTTGCGAAAGGAATTTAGCGAAGTAAAATTTTTGTGCAAAGGCTCAAAAATCAATGTTTTCCCTTCTGCTATGTCATCTTCGATGTCTAGTGGCCTCGTAGCCTATGAAATGAAGTTAGGTGAGCCTGAACCAGAGATGGTGCGTATATTCGATTACGAAGAACATGACCTGACTAACGATATCGAGGAACAAATTGAATTTCGCGTGCGCTGGGGAGACTCGCTAAGATAATCAGAACAGATCTATTTAGGAGTCCAAAATATTACAAAAAACCAACTAATAACCACTATTGATGCTCATTGATAAAGTCGATATGCCCTTACCGGGGAGGGTGATGGATTTAACACCGCAGCAACTGAGGCAAACACGATCCCTGTGGCGAGCGGACTTCCCACAAAAAAGCAGTACCAAGATTCCCCAAGGCCCTTCAAACCGACCGCACCCACCCTCCCTGCATCGACCGCACCCGATTGCGCCCGCCGCTTTTGGCCTCATACAACGCCTGGTCGGCGTCATTCAGCCAACTGGTCGCGTCGTCGTGGGAGGCTTGGTACGGTGCCAGGCCGATGCTCAGGCTGGCGCGCAGGGTGGGGTCCTGGGCGTATCCCAGGGAGCTGAAGCGGTCGCGCAGGGCGTCCATTACTTCGGTGGCGTGGCCCAGAGGCATGTCCGGCAGGATCACGCAAAATTCATCGCCGCCGTAACGCCCGGCCAGGTCAGTGGCGCGCAGGTTCTGACGCAGGATCTTGCTCAACTGGCGTAGCACGATATCGCCGGTGACGTGGCCGTAGGTGTCGTTGATGGTCTTGAAATGGTCGATATCAATCAACGCAATGGCGGCCCCCTGCTGGCCGCCCCGGCAGCGGGCGAATTCGATTTCCAGCTGGTCTTTCCACGCGCCGTGGTTAAGCAACCCGGACAGGCTGTCGGTGCGGCTCAGGGCCAGGAGTTCGCGTTTATGCCGGGCCAGGGTGATGGCCTGGCGATAACAGATCCAGCCCAGGACCAGCGGATAGAGCATCAGGATCGGCAAGCAGGCGTAGAGTTGGGCGGGCGTGGTCAGGGCGATATAGGCCGGGGCGAACAGCAGCAGCGCCACCCCGATGCCCAGTGCTTGGGCCACCCACCCCATCACCATAAATCGGAGGCCACCGATGGCGACGTTGTTCATGGTCATCATCGACAGGGTGGTGACGCTGGGCAGCGGGTTGAAGTGCATGGCAGCGACCCAGAAGCCGCCACAAAACGAGTCCACCAACAGGTGGCGGCGCTCGGCGCGCAGGGAGTTTTCGGCGCGGCGCGCCATTTGGTAGGCCAGGTGCGGCCAGGCGAAGGCGTTGATCAGCATCCAGGCCCAGACCCAGCCAGGCGGGTCCAGTGGGTACATGCCGGCCGATACACAGACAAAGCCGAGCGTCAGCCCCAGGGTCCGAGATTTGTACAGGCGTTTGGCGAGCGGAAGTCCTTTTCCTCCTGCGGCTGACATGATCTGGCTGATCCTGGATGAATGCTGAAAGTCTATCAGGGCAAAGGCAAATAGCCAGTACCGCTCAGACAGTTACTGCAGACGCCAATCGCCTTGCCAAACCCTTGACGCCAGCGGACTAGCTGGAGAAACCCCGGGCCAACAACATCGCCACCGCCAGCAGCAATACTGCCGTGACCTTCTGCAACAGCACGCGTTTGCGCGGCGACTCGAGCACATGCTTGATGCGTTGGCCGAAGTAGCAATACAGGCAGCCGCTGGCGAATTGCAGGATCAGGAATGTCAGGCCGAGGATGGCGATGTCACCGGCGGCGCTGTCCTGCCCGACGGCGGCAAACTGCGGGAACACGGCGCTGAACAGGATGATTGCCTTGGGGTTGGACAGGCCGGTCAGCAAGCCCTTGCCGAACAGGCCGCGGGGCGTCTCCGGCCCGTGCCCGGCGGCGGTGATCTGCACGCCGCTGCTGGTCCACTGCTTGTAGGCCAGGTACAAAATATAGGCCACGCCCACCAGTTGGATGCCCTGGGTAATCAGCGGGTATCCCTTGATCAGCTCGGAAAAGCCCACGGCAAAGACCAGGATCGAAATCAGGTACGACACGCTGGCGCCGAACTGGGCCGGCAAGGAGTGCCGCAGGCCGTCCTTGAGACCCAGGCTCAGCAGCAGCAAGGTCATCGGGCCGGGGCTGAACGCCAGGGTGCTGCACAACACCAGGAAATACAGAAAGGAAGACAGCGTAAGGGCGGTGACCATGGTGGGTAATTTCGCGGCGGGGAGGAATGTTGCGCAGTCTAGGGCGCGAATTCCGTGTCGGGCAGGTAAACTCGGCGGTTATTCACGCAGGCTTTACCGGCAAAGTGACCGGCAAACTTCAGGACGTCGCGATGGCCCTTCCGCAGATCCACTTTCATGAGCACGCCCCCAAGGTCCAGCAGATCGTCGAGGCATTCGCCCGTGCCATCGAACAAGGCGAATTGGCCGCTGGCAGCAAACTGCCGTCGGTGCGTGAGCTGGGAGCGCAGTTTGGTGTCGGAAAATTCACCATCAATGAAGCCCTGGACCGTCTGCGCGGCCAACATCTGCTGACCTCGCGCCAAGGCCGTGGGCACTTTGTGGCCCAGCGCCAGACGCAGCCGTCGTCGAGCAACTGGGTGGACCTGCTGCCCCAGGATTTGCTCAGTGTGCTGCGCCGCCCCATGCTGACCGGCCAGGGCGAACTACGCCCCGGTGGCGGGCATCTGCCCGAAGACTGGCTCGACTCCGAGGCCATGCGCCAGGCCCTGCGCAGTGTGGTGCGGGCCCCTTCCCTGCGGGTTGCCGGCATGGGCACGCCAGCGGGTTTCCTGCCCCTGCGCCAGGCCCTGCAACAAAAACTGCAGGGCGATGGCCTGGCAGTGCCGGTGGAACAGATCATCACCACGCCCAGCACCCTGCAAGGCCTGGACATGTTGATGCGCCTGCTGGCGCGCCCCGGTGACACAGTGCTGCTGGATGCGCCGTGCTATTTCAACTTCCACGCCAACCTGGCACTGCACGGGGTCAAGGTGCTGACACTACCGCGCGGCCCGGACGGGCTCGACCTGGCGGCCCTGGAGCAGTTGCTCGCCGAGGCCCGGCCCAGCCTGTATGTGACCACCAGCATCCTGCACAACCCCACCGGCCATTCCTTCAGTGCAGCCCAGGCCTTTGGCTTGCTGCAACTGATGCGTCAGTATCACTGCCATATCATCGAGGACGACCTCTACGGCGACCTGCACCCCAACCCGCCGCCCCGCCTGGCAGCACTTGCCGGGTTGGAGCAGGTGACCTACCTGTCGGGCTTCTCGAAAACCCTCAGCGCCAATACCCGGATGAGCTATGTGGTGGCCGCACCGCAACTGGCGGCCAACCTGACCAATATGAAGTTGATGAGCGGCGGCGTGACCTCGGAGCTGTTCGAGCAACTGGTCTACCGCCTGCTCAGCGAGGGCAGCTATGCGCGGCACCGCAAGCGCATGGTCCAGCGCCTGCTGGAAGCCGGTGCGCGGGTGGAACAGTGGTTGCGCCGCTGTGGCTGTGAACTGCCCATGGGGTATGAGGCCGGGATGTTTCTCTGGGCGCGCCTGCCGGCCGGGGTTAACGCTGAACAATTGGCCGAGGCCGGGCTCAAGCGCGGCATGGTGTTGGCGCCGGGGGCGTTGTTTGGGTATGAGTCGGGGATGGGCGAGTTTATGCGTTTCAATGTGGCGCACTGTGACGATCCACGGGTCCGGCAAGCCATCGAGCCATTGTTGCGCTGATCCAGTGTGGGAGCGGGCTTGCTCGCGAAGACGTCGGCCCAGCAAACATTGATGTTGACTGACCTACTGCTTTCGCGAGCAAGCCCGCTCCCACAGGGGATCTGCGCTTAACTGACGGGCATTAGGGCTTGCCGGCTCCCACAGTCGTGACAATTGAGTGCACACAAAAACGCAACACTGCACCGCTTCGAATGTGATGGTCGCTGCCCCCCAGGGTTTATATAGTCGGGTCCAACAGCCACCCGCCATGAGCCCCAGGGCCCATCACCAGGAAGCGCTCAATGACCGACCTTCACGACCTCACGGCCGCGCAATTGCTGGCGCATTTCGCCAGTCGCCAGCTCTCCCCCATCGACTACTACGATCACCTGCTGGGCCATATCGACCGCTGGGAGCCGCAGATCCGCGCCCTGTATGCCTTCGATCCCGAGCAGGTGCGCCGGGAAGCCCAGGCCTCCACCGAGCGCTGGAACAAAGGCCAGCCCAATGGGGTGCTCGATGGCGTGCCCGTGACCATCAAGGAACTGGTGGCTACCGAAGGCACACCGATCCCCCTCGGCAGCGCCGCCACCCGCCTGACCCCGGCCCTCAGGGACGCCCCGCCCGCCGCGCGGATGCGGGAAGCCGGGGCGATTGTGCTGGCCAAGACCACTGTCCCGGATTTCGGCATGCTCTCCTCCGGCCTGTCGAGCTTCCATGGCATCACCCGCAACCCGTGGAACACTGCCAACAACACCGGCGGTTCCAGCTCGGGGGCTGCCGCTGCGGCCGCCGCCGGTTACGGGCCACTGCATATCGGCACCGACATCGGCGGCTCGGTGCGTTTGCCCGCCGCCTGGTGCGGCCTGGTGGGGTTCAAGCCGACCCTGGGGCGTATCCCGATTGACCCTTACTACACCGGGCGCACCGCCGGGCCCATGACCCGTACGGTGGACGACTGCGTGCTGATGATGCAGCACCTGGCCCGCCCCGATGCCCGCGACGCCACCAGCCTGCCGCCGCTCACCAGCGAGTGGAGCAACCAGCCGCTGTCGGTCAAGGGCCTGCGCGTCGGCTTGATGCTGGAACCCGGCGCCGGCCTGCAACCGGAAGGTTTCGTGTGTGAGGCGGTGGAACACGCCGCGCGCCTGTTCGAAGCCCATGGCGCCAAGGTCACGCTGATCCCGCCGATCATGGACCGCGCCCAGCTCGACGGCCTCGACCAATTCTGGCGCGCCCGGCAATGGGGCGACCTGTCGGCGTTGAGCAGCGAGCAATTCGATAAGGTCTTGCCGTACATCCGCGACTGGGCCGCGCCCGGTGCCGACATCAGCGGCGTGCAGGCGGTGCAGGGGTTCAACCAGACCTTCGAGATGCGCCGCCGCGCCGCCCAGGCCTTCAGCGACCTGGACCTGATCCTGTCGCCCACCAACCAGGTCAACGCGTTCCCCGCCGAATGGCCGTCACCGAGCAATGACCCGCAATTACCGTTCGAACACATCGTGTTCACCGTGCCCTGGAACATGGGCGAGCAACCGGCGCTGTCGATCAACTGTGGTTTCGCCGCCGATGGCATGCCCATCGGCCTGCAGATGATCGCACCGCGTTTTGCCGATATCTGGCTGCTGCAAATCGCAAAAACCTATGAGAGCTGGCGTGGCGCAATCCACCAATGGCCGAACCCGAACTGACCTTGACGCTGTAACTGAACTGCCCACCCACACGCCCGTTCCCTGGCCCCAAGGCCGGGGTCTGGACGACCTATAACTAAAATCGAGGGGCTGGTATGCACACTGAACAATTGACTCGCGAGGGTCCCGAGCACACACCCGAAACGCCATCGCCGGACGCCGGTCGCAAGAGCATCTTCGCTGTGGTGTTGGGTAATGCCGTGGAGTTTTTCGACTTTGGGGTCTATGCGACCTTCGCGGTGATGATCGGCCATACGTTTTTCCCGTCCGACAGCGCCTTCGTCAGCTTGATGCTCTCGGTCACAGCCTTTGGCATCGGCTTTATCGTACGGCCCCTGGGCGCGGTGCTGATTGGCGCCTACGCCGACCGCGTGGGGCGCAAGCCGGCGATGTTGTTGACCCTGGTGATGATGGCGGTGGGCACCGGCAGTATTGCGATATTGCCCGGCTACGAGACCATCGGGATTGCCGCGCCGATCCTGCTGGTGGTCACCCGCATGATTCAGGGCCTGGCCTGGGGCGGTGAAGCCGGCCCCGCCACCACCTATATCCTGGAAGCCGCGCCGCCGCACAAACGCGGCACCTATGCCTGCTGGCAAGTGGTCGCCCAGGGCGTCGCCGCCATGGCCGCCGGGCTGGTGGGTTACACCCTGACCAAAGTCATGTCCCCCGAAGACCTCAACAGCTGGGGCTGGCGCGTGCCGTTCGTGTTTGGCCTGCTGGTGTTGCCGATTGGTATCTATATCCGCCGCAACCTGGCCGAGACCTTCCACGGCCAGGGCGAAACCACCAGCACCGGCGACCTGGTGCGCGAAGTCTGCGGCAAGCATCGACGCGCGCTGGTCCTGGGCCTGCTGATCCTTTCGGGCAGCACCATCACCCAGTACTTCCTCAACTACATGACCACCTTTGCCCTGACTGAGCTGAAGCTGCCCACCAGTATTTCCATGCTCTCAACCCTGGTGGCCGGTGCGGCCATGGCGGTGTGCGCAGTGGCTGGCGGCATGTTGTGCGACCGTTTCGGGCGCCGGGTGATCCTGATGACGCCCCGGGTGGTGCTGTTGCTGATCCTGTTCCCGGCCTTGCAATTGATGACCGAACACCCCAGCCCGTCGACCTTCCTCCTGACCCTGGCGCTGCTGTCCGGCCTGCATGGCATGAGCGGCGCGGCGTTGATCGTGTTGCTGGTGGAAAGCTTCCCCAAATCCGTGCGTTCCACCGGTTTCTCCATCGTCTACGCCTTCGGTGTGGCGGCGTTTGGCGGCACCGCACAGATCATCATCACCTGGCTGATCGGCACCACGGGCGACCCGATGTCACCGGTGTGGTACCTGCTGATCGCCAACCTGGTGTGCCTCACCGCCGCCTGGTTCGCCAAGGAAACCCGGCCTGTGCTGCCCGGCACCCCGGCCCGCGAAACCCGGCTCAGAGAAGCCCCGGTTCGCTGATCGCTTTATCCCTACTGTGGCAAGACCACTTGCCACAGGTACTGTGCCCGGCCTCAGCGGTCGCCTTACTCTTCTTTGTGTGGGGATTCACCATGTATCCACGTCTTTTCCTGGCCGCCGCCCTGGCGTCCGGTACCCAGGCTTTTGCTCAAGAAAACGCCCAGGCCAGCGCCCCCGGCTTTATCGACGGCAGCAGCCTGGACCTGAACCTGCGTCACTACTACTCCAACCAGCACACCCAGCGCAGCACCTACCTGAGCATCCAGAAACCCGCCGGCATCGAACGCACCCGCGTGCGTGAAACCTGGGTGCAGACCGCCATGCTCAAGTACAGCTCCGGCTACACCCAGGGCGTGATTGGCGTGGGGGTCGATATCGGCGTATTCAGCGCGGTCAACCTGCAGCGCGGGCATGGCAAGGTGGCCAATGGCGGTGACCGCGTGCTGGTGGACAGCGACGGCGATGCGATCCCGACCTGGAGCCGGCTGGGGGTGGGCGATGTGCGGTTTCGCCTGTCCAACACCGAGCTCAAGGCCGGGCGCTTGATGACCGATAACCCGATCCTGCGCTACAAGGACAACCGCGCCCTGCCCTCCAGCTTCCAGGGCGTGGGCCTGTACAGCAACGAACGGGACTGGCTGTCGGTGCAGGGCGGCAGCTTCGACCGGGCCATCCCGCGCACCGGCACCGGCGCCGAACGCCTGACCACCACCTTTGGCAACCGCGCCTACAGCGGCGCGCGCATCAGCTACCTGGGGGCCACGCTCAAGCCGGGCTACGGCCTGGAAGCCAGCCTCTACGGCTCGCGCTTCGAGGACATGTGGGACCAGTACTACCTGGGGCTGACCCACCGTATCGGCGACAAAAACGCGGTGGCGCTCAAGACCGCCCTGCACTACTACCACACTCAGGATTCCGGCCAGCAGCGCCTGGGTTACATCGACAACGACGCCGCCAGCCTGGCCGTGACCGCCAACCACCAGGCCCACAGCCTGACCCTGGCCTGGCAACAGGTGTTCGGCAACGAGTACTTCGACTATGCGTGGGAGTCCACCGGCAACTACATGGCCAACTCGCTGTACTCGGACTACAACGGCCCCAACGAAAAATCCTGGCAACTGCGCTACGACCTCGACCTGGCCACCTACGGCGTGCCCGGCCTGACCGCCAGCCTGTGGCACGCCAAGGGTTGGGGCATCGACGGCACGCACTACGAGGGGGATCGCAATGGCCACAACACCGGCTATAACGTGCGCGGCCTGGATAACGCCAAGCACAATGAAAACGGCTTGATGCTGGCCTACGTGGTGCAATCGGGGAAATTGAAGAACACCGTACTGCGCACCATCGTCTACAACCACCGCGCTAGCGGCGGTCAAATTGACGGCAGCTACGACGAGTTCCGGATCGTCGGCAACTTCCCCATCAACCTGTTCTGACACCCGCCCGTCGGCACCAGTCAATGCCGACGGGTAATATTCAGAATTCTTACACCCTGCATGAGACTGCTCCGGCATTGGCTCGCCGCTGCGCTTGGTAAAAAGCCTGTCCCCTACGGACGGTTACCCAGGAACGCGGATGAAACCTTTGAAAGCAGCAGCGCTTTGCATCATCAGTGGATGGTTAATGCTCTTGAGTTCCCCCGGCCATGCCGCACCGCCGGGTATCGAGTGGCTGGTGGATTGCCCGCGCCTGCCCGGGCGGGCCCTTGACCAGGAGGTGATGGCACGCACCCAGTGCGGCATCGTCACCGTGCCGCAAAACCATCAGGCCGCGGACGCACGCACGTTGCGCCTGACCCTCACCCGGGTCGGTGCCCGTCAGCCTCTGGAGCGTCGGGGTGTGATCTTCACCCGCCCGGCTACCGCACAAGCGGATTTGCGCGGGGTGTTCGCGGTGCACCTGGCCACAGTCTGGAAGTACTACAACACCGAGGCGTACCGGACGCTGACCCAGTTCTACGATGTCATCGAGTTGAGCCCGCGCAACGCCCGCACAGCAGCCGACAACGAGCAATCGGCCTGGGACATGGATTTCGTACGCCAGCAACTGGGTGAGCAACGGATCAGCTTCCTGGGCATCGCCCAAGGCAACGTGCTCGGTGCCGGGTACGCCGGGCTGTTTGCCGATCGCATCGAACGCATGGTGCTGGTAGAGCCCGATGAGGCTGCCACCCCGGCGTTCGAATCCCTGCCCGCCACATTGCGGCTCAAGGGGCCTTATCTACAGGGCAGTTCCGTCGTCGATGCCAGCCGCTGCGTAAATCGTTGGGCGGGTGTCTACCTGGCACACGGCAGGCAGCCACCGCCGGCAAGCGACTGCCTGGGCAACTGAGGCTTCAGTCCACCAGCGCACAACGCTGCATCGCGCTGGCCAGCATTTCCTGGCACTTGAGCACCGCCACCGAGCGCGGCCGGTTGCGGTACCCGCACAGGTCGATGCGGATTCGCCCCAGGTGCTCATCGGCAATCGGCACCGCCACCAGGCCATCGCCCAGGTCGCGGGCGTCGGCATCCACCTGGGGCAGGATCAACACCGCCGCCCGTTGCCGGGCCAGGCTTTTCTGCACTTCCAGGGAGCTGGTGGTAAACACCGGCTGGATCGTCACTCCGCGTTTTTTTGCTGCCATCTCCAGGGCCTGGCGCACGCCGTACGCCGAGTCAGGAATGGCCAGGGGCTGGCCTTCAAGTTCGCGCAGTTCGATGCTGTCGCGCTGGGCAAAGGGGTGCTCGGCACTGACCAGCACCCGGTGCCACAACTCGCATTGTGCGGTGACTTCCACGTCGGCCCGTTCCTGCAGATAGAACGCCAGGCCCAGGTCGGCCTCGCCACTGCACAGGGCGTCGAGGGTGGCCGAGGCGCTGGCGATCACGATATTGAAGGTGACCTTGGGGTGCGCCCGGTAAAACGCCGCAAGCACCGGCGCCAGCACTGTGGAAACGATACTTTCTGACACATGGATGCTGATGTTACCCGCCACCTGACTCTGCCGGCTGGCGATCACATCGCGCACCTGATCGAGGCCGCGCAGGGTGCTGGTGACCTGCTCGGCCAGGCACTCACCCTCCACCGTCAGGCGGATACCGCGCGGGCCGCGCTCAATCAGGGCGGCGCCAAAGAAGTGTTCGAGGTGTTCAATCTGCCGGCTGACGGCAGTGGGCGTGACGTACAAACGCTCGGCCGCCTTACGCAACGAGGCGCAGCGCGCCACCTCGTGAAAATACCGCAAGGCTCGTAATTGCATGCTCGGGTGCTCCTGCACAAAGACTGGAGCGCTATGGCAGGCAATTACTGCGCCAGGCTCAAATTTTATGAGCACGACACATCAACTGTGGGAGGGGGCTTGCTCGCGAATGCAGTGGGTCAGTGATGGATATGTCGGCTGATACACCGCATTCGCGAGCAAGCCCGCTCCCACATGGGGGCATGGACGTGGTTTACGACCTGTTTTAACTGAAAACGACCCCTGCCGTTGACGCCCCGCCCCAACCCCTATTAAGTGCTATTTATCCGCATTAATACGATAAATAGAAAACCATGCTCAGCCGCCCCCTGCGACGCAAACGCCAGAAGCTTTCCGATGTGATTGTCGAGTCGGTCAAGCGCTCGATCGTCACCGATGCCTTGAAGCCCGGCGACCGCTTGCCCACCGAGCGCGAATTGATGGAGAGCTTCCAATGCTCCAAGGGCTCGGCCCGCGAAGCGCTCAAGGCCCTGGAGGTCGAAGGCCTGGTCAGCACCCGCACCGGCCCTACCGGTGGCGCGTACCTGAACCAGGCCGGCACGGAGCCGGCCAGCCGCGCCTTGCGCAACTACCTGCACTTCCAGCACCTGGATGGCGAGCAGGTGTACCAACTGCGCAAGGTAATCGAGGTGGAACTGGCAGTGTCAGTGCTGGGCCGCTTGAGCGAAGACGACTATCGCGCCCTGCAAGACAACGTGGACTTTTGCAGCGCGCCGGAAGACAGCGAGGCCGGCCAGCGCGAGCAGCGCCTGGCGGAGCTGGAGTTCCACAACCTGCTGGCCAGGGCCTGCCCCAATCCGTTGCTGAGTTTTATGGCGCAGTTCCTCAACGACCTGCTGCGCGACCTGGTGGTGCTGAAAAAAGCCTACAAGCCCAAGCGCAAGCAATTCGACGCGGCCAACCTGGACTATCACAAGCAACTGCTGAGCGCGTTTCGCGCCAACGATGAAGCGGCCGTGCGCAGCCTGATGCATGAACACATGTGCGACGCCGAACACCACATGACCGCGCTGGAAGGCCAGGTCAGCCCACACTTTTTGCTGGAGTTCGACCACTCCTGAAAACACCCCAAATCCCCTGTAGGAGCTGGCTTGCCTGCGCCTACAGTTTTGACCGTGTTTCACCTCAATAAAAAAGGCCTGCCCACAGGCCGTGCTCCACCGTATCGCCATTGCCACTCCTGCCAATAACTAAACCAGGGAGTCACCCCATGCAGCGTCGTACGTTGTTGAAAGCCAGCCTCACCGCCGCCGCCGCGCTCAGCCTTCCGCTGAGCGTGCGCAGTGCATTCGCCGCCGAACCGTTTACCTTTTACGGCCTCAAGTCCATGTCTGGCGCCTTTGCCAGCTATGGCAAGTTTGCCGACATGGGTTCACGCTTGGCGGTGGCCCAGTACCCCGAACTTCTCGGGCGCCCACTGAACTACAAGGTGATCGACACCGAAGGCAACGCCGGCAAGGCGGTGCGCAAGGTCCAGGAGGCGATCGGCCAGGACGGCGCGCGGTTCTTCCAGGGCTGCACCCTGTCGTCCTCGGCACTGGCAGTGGCCAAGGAAGTGGACAAGGTTGGCGGTGTGTTCATGACCCCGGTGGGCGCTGACGAAGTCACCGGCAAGGACTGCAACAGTGCGACCTTCCGCTGGTCGGTGCCCACCTATGGCGCGATCCGCGAAACCCTGGTGCCGCTGATCAAGCTGCTGCCCGAGGCCAAGCGCTGGTACACCATCACCCCGCAATACGTGTTCGGCGAAGCCTTGCTCGAAGGCGCCAAGAGCGTGCTGGCCGAAAACGGCCTGGAGCATGTGGGCAACAGCTATCACTCATTGCAGGAACAGGAATTCTCCGGCTACCTGACCAACGCCATCGCCGCCCGGCCCGACGTGCTGGTGTTGCTGAATTTCGGCAGCCAGTCCTCCAACACCCTGCGCCAGGCCGTCAACTTCGGTATCAAGGAGCGCATGAAAGTGCTGCTGGTGTGGTCCGCCGGCCTCGACCAGTTCCAGGAGCTGGGCAGTGATGTACTCGAAGGCGTGTACCTCGGCGCGCAGTATTGGCACCAGGTCGATACCCCGCTCAACCGTGAGCTGGTCAAGCTGACCCAGGCCAAATACGGGATCAACCCCACCTACCCGCTGGCCGCTGACTACATCAGCACCAAAGTCATGCTCGACACCATCAAGGCCACCGGCAGCTTCGACGGCCCCACCGTGGCCAAGGCCATGCAGGGCCTGAGCTACGACGGCCCGACCGGCAAGGAAACGATCCGCGCCGGCGACCACCAGGTGATCAAGGATTACTACCTGCTGGTGGGCAAGGCCACGGGCGACATGGCCGACAAGGATGACCTGGCCAAAGTCCTCAGCTCCGGCCAGTCGTTCCCACCGGTAGAAGCCACGGGCTGCAAGCTCGGCTGATCCGCCCACTTTCACCGGTAACACACGACAGGGTCGTTGACCGCGGCCGCCTGTTGGAGGATTCCTGCATGCTCAATCTTTACCTGTTCCAGATTCTCAATGGCCTGGGCCTGGGGATGATCTACTTCCTGATTGCGGTCGGGCTGACGATCATTTTCGGCCTGCTGAACTTCGTCAACTTCGCCCACGGCGCGTTTTTTTTGCTGGGGGCGTACATCTGCTACACCGCCGTCAGCCTCACCGAAAGCTTCTGGCTGGCCCTGCTGATCGCGCCGCTGGTGGTGGCCGCGCTGGCGTGGCTGATCGAGCGATTATTGATCCAGCGGATCTACCACCTGCCGCACATGTTCCAGATCCTCGTGACCCTGGGTATCGCGCTGATCATCCAGGAAGCCAGCGTGATGATCTGGGGCCCAGTGGGCAAAAGCGTCGCCGTGCCGGAACTGCTGCGCGGGGTGCTGGTGGTCGGCGACTTCGTGTACCCCTACTACCGCCTGTTTTTGATTGTGTTCTCGGGGCTGGTGGGCCTGGGCCTGTGGCTGCTGCTGGAGCGCACGCGCTTTGGCGCCCTGGTGCGGGCCGGCAGTGAAAGTACCGAGACCGTGTCGCTGCTGGGCACCAATATTTTCCGCCTGTTCTCCATGACCTTCGCCCTCGGCGTGGCCCTGGCCGGGATCGCCGGGGTGCTGTTTGCCCCGTTGCGTGGCGCCCAGCCCTTTGTCGGCCCGGAGATCCTCGGCATCGCCTTTGTGGTGGTGGTGATCGGTGGCATGGGCTCGTTCGGCGGCGCCCTGGTGGGCGGCCTGCTGGTGGGCGTGGTGCAGAGCCTGATGACCACCCTGTGGCCCCAAGGCGCGAGCCTGATGATCTACGGCGCCATGGCCGTGGTGATTCTGGTACGCCCTTACGGCCTGTTCGGGAGAGCCTGACATGAGCGAGAAAAATCCCCTGCCGTTTGCTAAAACTCAATCCAAGGCCATGTTGCTGTGGGTGCTGGCGGTACTGATCGGCCTGCCGTTGATCCTGCCCTCGGCAACCCTGGCCACCGAGATCCTGATCTTTGCCCTCGCCGCCCTGGCCTGCAACCTGTTGCTGGGCTACACCGGACTGCTGTCGTTCGGCCAAGGCATCTTCTTCGGCGCCGGTGCCTATTGCGCCGCCTTGCTGATGATCCACTTGCAACTGGGCCTGTTCAGCGCGCTACTCGGCGCGGCCCTGGTCGGCGGGTTCCTGGCCTTCCTGGTGGGCGCCCTGGCGATCCGCCGCACCGGCATCTATTTCGTGATGCTGACCTTGGCCTTCAGCCAGATGGCCTACTTCCTGGCCTACACCCTGAGCGACTGGACCGGTGGCGACAACGGCCTGCTCAGTGTGCCGCGCCCGGAAATCCGTATCGGTGACACAGTGCTGCTGTCCCTGGCCGACGCCCGGGTGTTCTATGGCTTTGTCGCGGTGCTGTTCCTGCTGATCTTTATCGGCGCGCGCCGGGTGATCGCCTCGCCGTTCGGCAGCACGCTGATGGCGATCCGCGAAAACGAAACCCGCGCCTCGGCCATCGGCTACGACACGCGCCACTTCAAGATCCTGGTGTTTGTGCTGTCTGGCGCGGTCACCGGGATCGCCGGGGCGCTGTACGCCATGCTCCTGCACTTTGTGCCGCTGTCCAACATCGACCTGGTGATGTCGGAAAACATCCTGATCATGACCATCGTCGGCGGCACCGGCTCGCTGTTCGGCTCGTTGCTGGGGGCCGGTTCCATCGTGCTGCTGGGGGACTTTCTCTCCGACCTGTGGCCGCGCTGGCTGATGCTGCTGGGGGTGATCCTGATCCTGGTGGTGATCTTTATGCGCGGAGGCTTGTGGGGCGGCCTGTCGGCGCTGTTCGAACGTGTGCGTGGCAGCCGCAAGGCCGCCGCCGTGACCAAGGAGGAGCTGCTATGAGCATCCTGTTGGAAACCAAAGACCTGGAACTGGCCTACGGCGCCTTCCATGCCGTCAACGGCGTCAACCTCAAGGTCGAAGCCGGCACCATCCACACCATTATCGGCCCCAACGGCGCCGGCAAGACCAGCCTGTTTCACTGCCTGACCGGCGAACGCCAGGCCACCGCCGGGGCGATTCATTTCGACGGCCAGAACCTGATGCGCAAGCCGGCCCACAGCCGCGTCGGCCTGGGCATGGCGCGTTCGTTCCAGCTCACCAGCCTGTTCCAGAACCTCAGCGTGCGCGAAAACCTGCGCCTGGCCGCCCAGGGCCGTGACGGCGCACGCGCCCTGAACTTCTGGCGCCGCGTGGACAGTAAGCGTGAACACCTGGAGATGGCCGACCAGGTCCTGGAGCGTCTGCAACTCACCGCCCGCGCCGAGACCCTGGCCGGCGAGCTGTCCCACGGCCAGCAGCGTGTGCTGGAGGTGGGCATGTCGATTTGCTCCAAGCCCAAGCTGTTGATGCTCGACGAGCCCACGTCGGGCATGGGCATCGACGACATCCCAATCATGACCCAACTGATCAGCGACCTGGGCCGCGACCATACGGTGCTGCTGATCGAGCACAACATGAGCATCGTCATGTCCATCAGCCAACGCATCACTGTGATGAGCCACGGGCAGATCCTGGTCGAGGGCACACCGGAATTCGTGCGCGCCGACGAGCGCGTGCGCAGTGCTTACCTGGGGGAGGCCGCCTGATGCTGACCGTCGACAATATCCATTCCTACTACGACAAGAGCCACGTCCTCGAGGGCGTGTCCCTGACTGTCAATCCCGGCGAACTGGTGACCCTGCTCGGCCGTAACGGCGCCGGCAAGACCACCACCCTGCGCAGCATCCTGGGGATTATCTGCCCGCGCCAGGGGCAGATTCACTTCAACGGCAAACCGCTGGTGGGGCAGAAAATCTTTGAAATTGCCCGCCAGGGATTAGCGCTGGTGCCGGAGAACCGCGGGATTTTCCGCCTGCTTACGGTCGAGGAAAACCTGCGCATTGCCGTGCGCAAGACCAGCCGTTGGCAGATGGAGGACGTGTACACGATGTTCCCGCGCCTCAAGGAGCGGCGCAAAAACGCCGGGCATGCGTTGTCCGGTGGCGAGCAGCAGATGCTCGCCATCGCCCGCGCCCTGCTCAACGATCCCAAGCTGCTGATCCTCGACGAACCCACCGAGGGCTTGGCCCCGGTGATCGTCGACGAACTGGTGAAGATCCTGCGCAAGATCAAGGACGACGGCCTGCCAGTGCTGCTGGTGGAGCAGAACCTGTTGGTCTGCGACAAGCTCGCCGACCGCCACTACGTACTCGAACAGGGCCGCGTGGTCTACGAAGGCAGCGCCGAGGCGTTTCGCGCCGACCCGACGATCAAGAACCGCTACCTGGCCCTGAGTGCCTGACCGGAGACTGCTGATGAATAGTTTTGCGCAACCGCTCCAGAGCAACGCCCCGCTGATCAACCGCGACCGCCTGTGGCAATCCTTGATGGACCTGGCCCAACTCGGCGCCACGGCCAAAGGCGGCGTGTGCCGCCTGGCCCTGACCGACCTCGACCGCCAGGCCCGCGACCTGTTTGTGCAGTGGTGCACAGCGGCCGGGTGCAGTGTCAGCGTGGATGCGATCGGCAATATCTTTGCCCGCCGCGCCGGGCGTAACCCCAACCTGCCACCGGTGATGACCGGCAGCCACATCGACACCCAGCCCACCGGCGGCAAGTTCGATGGATGCTATGGGGTGATGGCCGGCCTGGAAGTGATCCGCACCTTGAATGACTTGGGCGTGGAAACCGAAGCGCCGATTGATGTGGTGGTGTGGACCAACGAGGAAGGCTCACGCTTCCCGCCGTGCATGATGGGCTCGGGAGTGTTTGCCGGCAAATTCGACCTGCAGGAAACCCTCGACAAACAGGATGAGCAAGGTCTGTCGGTGGGCGCCGAGCTGCAGCGCATCGGCTACGCCGGCCCGCGTGCGGTGCTCGGGCACCCGGTGGGCGCCTACTTCGAGGCGCATATCGAACAGGGCCCGGTCCTCGAAGATCAGGCCATCACCCTCGGCGTGGTCATGGGCTGCCTGGGCCAGAAGTGGTTCGACCTGACCTTCACCGGCGTCGAAGCCCACGCCGGCCCCACGCCCATGCGCCTGCGCAAGGACGCCCTGGTGGGTGCCGCGCAGGTGGTCAGTGCGGTCAACCGCATTGCCCATCAACAGCAACCCCACGCCTGCGGCACGGTCGGCTGCCTGACCCTGCATCCGGGCTCGCGCAACGTGATTCCCGGCCAAGTGCAGATGACCATCGACCTGCGCCACCTGCATGCCGACAAGCTGCAGGCCATGGTCGATGAAGTGCGTGAAGTGATCGAAGCCACAGCCAAGCAGCATGGTTTGAGCTATGAATTGACGCCCACCGCCGACTTCCCGCCGCTGGACTTTCATCCGACCTGCGTCAACGCCGTGCGCGATGCCGCCCAGGTGCTGGGCCTGAGCCACATGGACATTGTCAGCGGCGCCGGGCACGACGCAATTTTTGTCGCTGAACTGGGCCCGGCCGGGATGATTTTTGTGCCGTGCGAAGGCGGTATCAGCCACAACGAAATCGAAAACGCCGCGCCGGATGATTTGGCCGCCGGCTGCGCGGTGCTGCTGCGGGCCATGGTCAATGCCGCGCAACAGGGAGGTGACGCAGCATGACGCAGATCGCCAACCTGACGGCTGTAGAACTGCTGGCACGCTACCGGAATAAGAGCCTGTCGCCGGTGGAAGTGACCGAAGACACTCTGCTGCGCATCGAGCGCTACAACCCGGTGGTCAACGCGTACTGCCATGTCGACCCCGAGGGCGCCTTGAACGCCGCACGGGCTTCGGAGCAGCGCTGGTTCCAGGGCGCGCCCTGCGGGGCATTGGACGGGGTGCCGGCGTCGATCAAGGACTTGACCCTGACGGTAGGCATGCCCACACGCAAGGGCTCACGCACCTCCTCCGCCACCGGGCCGTGGGACGTTGACGCGCCGTTTTCGGCGTTTATGCGCAAGGCCGGCGCCGTGTTGCTGGGCAAGACCACCACCCCGGAATTCGGCTGGAAAGGCGTCACCGACAACCCGCTGTACGGCATCACCCGCAACCCCTGGGACACGCGCACCACAGCCGGTGGTTCGTCCGGCGGCGCGGGTGCAGCGGCGGCGCTGAACCTTGGCGTGTTGCACCAGGGCAGCGATGCTGGCGGCTCGATCCGCATTCCCTGCGCCTTTACCGGCACCTTCGGGATCAAGCCGACCTTTGGCTACGTACCGCAATGGCCGGCCAGCTCGATGACGATCCTCTCGCACCTGGGGCCGATGACCCGCACCGTGGAAGATGCAGTGCTGATGCTGCAAACCGTGGCCCAACCGGATGCCCGGGACGGCCTGATCGGCGCGCCGCGCAACACGCCATGGCTCAAGCCGGGCACGGACCTCAAGGGCCTGCGCATCGCCTACAGCCCGGATTTTGGTTACGTGGACGTCGATCCGCAGGTGGCCGAGGTGGTCGCCCAAGCGGTCGCGGGCCTGGTGCAACTGGGAGCGCATGTCGAACAGATCGACCCGGGCTTCAGCGATCCGCTGGAGGTGTTCAGTACCCTGTGGTGTGCCGGCGCGGCGCGCCTGACCGGGCAGTTGACCGACGCCCAGTGCGAGCTGCTCGACCCCGGCCTGCTGCGCATTGCGCAACAGGGCGAACGCCTCGGCCTGGCCGACTTCAGCGCCGCCCTGGAGGCCCGGGCGGCATTGGTGGCGCGCATGGCGGCGTTCCATGAGCACTACGACCTACTGGTCTCGCCGATGCTGCCAATCACCGCCTTTGACGCCGGGCATAACGTGCCACCGGGCTCCGGGCTGGGCGAGTGGATGGAGTGGACGCCTTTCAGCTATCCGTTCAACCTCACCCAGCAACCGGCGGCCTCGGTGCCGTGCGGGCTGGCGGCCAATGGTTTGCCGGTGGGCTTGCATGTGGTGGGGGCGCGGTTTGCCGATGAGCAGGTGCTGCGGGTGTGCCAGGCGTATGCCAGGGCGTTCCCGACCCAGCATTTGCAAGCACCGCATACGCCCACCTGAAACGCGATCACCTGCAGGAGCCGGCTGACCGGCTCCGACTACAGGTTGCTGCGGGCTTAGGCTTTGATATCGGAGCCCTTCAAAGGCTGCTCACTATCAATCTTGAGCAGGAAGTCGGCGCGACGATCACCGTTCAGGTCAATCTGCAGCGTGGACTGATGGGCTTGAGCGTCGTACTCCAAAATGGCCTGTCGACCTTCACCGGTAAACCGGCTGACGAACCTCATGGGTTTTTCCGCAATGTCACGCCTCGGCGCTGATTCAACTCCATGCAGCGCTTCATCAACCACTGAAACGTCACGCTCATCCACATAAGTAGCCTCTGGCCCCGTCGCCCGCAGGTTGGACACGTCGATCTTGTCCTTGCCCGACACGAAGTCGGTGATTCGATCAGGACTCTGCGGTGTCGATTGCTGCGCATTCAAGAACAGGTAGGAGTTCCTGCCACCGCCGCCAGTCAATATGTTCTGGGTAAGGTTGCTGATAAAAATATCGTTTCCCGCCCCACCCTTGGCGTTTTCGATGGTCGTGCCCTTGGCAATGAATACATTCTTTTTCATCCCGCCGACATCCGACGGTGCGCCTTCGTTGAGATTGATCACCTGATTATCGTTAAACCCAGAAAAATCCAGCGTGTCTACACCACCACCGTCCCAGACTGTAAACACCGGAGCGTCTCTGGATGAACTCAAACGATAAGCCTCACGGTCGGCATTGGAGTTGAAGCCATAGGTGTTATCGCCCGTCCGGGTTTCGTGGTTCGCCCCGTAGAGTTTCTGGATGGCGGCCATGTCATCCACCATCGGTGTAGAGGGCTGGTAGTTGATGCCGTTTTTTACGAAGGACTGGCCAGTATGCTGCTCACTCCAGTAGCTCATGATGCTATGCCCGCTGGTGTCCTCCGCGTAGGTAGCCGTCGCGTAACTCGAACCTGTAGGAAGGCTTCTGAACGGGTGCGACAACCCCAGGGAATGCCCCAGTTCGTGGGCGGTGGTTCTGTGCCCGTCGTTGGAATGGCTGGGGGCTGTATGGACCTCATCCGATCCGGCCAGCCATATTTCAGAGGCTGCACCGAACCGTGGAATACGCGGGTTTGCCGCCAGATATCGCTGTGTCGTTTCAGAAGGCAGCGTCGTCGCGAAAGCGTTTTTGCCGTCAGCGCTTTCATTGAAGTTTCCAAAGTTGATATTGCCCTCACTCACCGCTCCCTGAGCCTGTTCGGTGAAGCGCACATTCGCCACATCCGACCATTGGTCCATGGCCTGCCGCGCTGAATCCTTCTGGGCCTGATTGAATTCACTGAACCCACTCAGGCCCAATGCCCGAAAAAACGGCCCGGCCGTCGTTCGAAACTGGTAGGTGACATCAGTTTTTCCATCACCATTGGTATCGTGCCAACGAGAATTGTCACGGGTTATCTCATCGGCGGCCTGCTCGACGGTATATGAAGGTTTGCCGTTGATTGTGCGTTCGCCACCGCGTTGATCGTGGTGAAGGACACGATCCAAGTGAGTCACGGTATTGCTGGCAAAGGGAGAAAGGTTAAACGTTGTTGAAGTCGACATGTTGCGTCTCCTTTTCACTGGTGCAGTGAAGTGGTGAGAAATGCCGGGGGACGAGCCCGCCTGGGCACATCCCAAACTAGCCCTGCACACAGCGAGCAGACATAGGCCTTTCCTTAAGGAAAGCGTGAGCCCACGCGCACGCGCTGAGCCCTGGAGCAACGCACTCATCGAAGAGGCGCGTGGTATCGTTGACACTTTTCGCGAGCACGCTCGCTCCTGCCTCGGAGCCGACATGGACATCGAACTGGCACGCACTTTCCTGGAAATCACCCGCTGCGGCAGCCTGGCCGCAGCCGCCGAGAAACTGCACGTTACCCAGACCGCCATCACCGCCCGGGTGCAAAAGCTCGAAAGCCAGCTCGACAGCACCCTGTTTGTGCGCAACCGCGCCGGGGCGCGGTTGACGGCCGATGGCGAGGCATTCGTGGTGTATGCCAATCAACTGGTGCAAACCTGGGAAGCCGCACGCCGCGACCTGCCGTTACCCGAGGGCTATCGCAATGTGTTGCATATCGGCGGCGAAGTCAGCCTGTGCAACCCGCTGATCCTCGGTTGGGCCAAGGCCCTGCGCGAACACATCCCCAGCCATGCGCTGCGCACCGAAGTGCGTGACGGGGAGTACCTGTTGCGCCAGCTGGAACTGGGGGTGCTGGATGCGGCGCTGGTGTTCCAGCCGCAGTACTGGCCGGGGTTGCAGGTGGAGCAGGTACTGGAGGAAAAACTGATCCTGGTGCGTCTGGCCGCCCGCCCCGATCCCTATGTGTATATCGACTGGGGCGCGGGCTTTCGCCAGCAACACGACGCCGCCCTGCCGGACAAGGCCCGCGCGGCTGTGAGTTTCAACCTGGGGCCGTTGGCCTTGCAGTACATCCTGGAGAACGGTGGCAGCGGCTATTTCCGCACGCGGGTGGTGCAGAGCTATCTCGAAAGCGGCGTGATGGAGCGCGTGCCCAAGGCCCCGGAGTTCAGTTTCCCGACCTACCTGGTGTACTCGCGTGAGCGTGATTCGGCGATCCTGCAGCAGGCCCTGGTGCTGCTGCGCGGGGTGGTCAAGGCCGAGAGCGATTGGTCACAGCGTTGGGATCCGGTGCTTTGACCCGATGCCCATGGTAGCCTCCTGATGTTTTCTCCTGGTCCCACCTGCCGATGAACAAGAAAAAATCCGTCACCATCAGCGACATCGCCAAACGCGTCAATATGACCACCATCACGGTGTCGCGGGCGTTGAGCAAACCTGACCTGGTCAAGCCCGCCACCCTGGCGCGGATCCTTGAGGTGGCGCGCGAGCTGGACTATGTGCCCAACGCCTTTGCTCGCGGGCTCAAGCGCAGCGAAAGCCTGATCATCGGGGTGATCACTGCGTCGGTGGACAACCCGTTCTACAGCGAAATGATCAAGGCGATTTCCCGCGAGGCGAAAAAGCACGGCTACACCATCATGCTGGTGGACACCGACGAGCTGGAAGAATTGGAAAGCAAGGCCGTGGATACCCTGCTGGGTTATCGCGTGGCGGGGATTATCCTGTCGCCGGTCTCCGACGAGCCCGACTACCAGCCCGATTACCTGGAGCGCCTGGGCAACGGCAAGACCCCGGTGGTGCTGCTCGACCGCACGATCCACGACAGCCCGTTCAGCCGCGTGGTGCTGGACAACTACCACAGCGGGATCGAGGCCGCGCAGTACCTGTTGCGCCAGAACCCGGCGCTCAAGCGCCTGCTGGTACTGACCGGGCCGCAGCATTCACGCATCACCGTGGAGCGCCTCAAGGGCCTGCGCGAAGTGCTCGCCGAGCACCCCCAGGTGCAGGTCGAGGTGTGCGCCGGCGACTACACCTTGATGCCCTCCTACCTGCACACCCTCGACTACCTGGCCGCGCACCCCGCGCCGGAGGCGATCATGGGTTTCAACCAGTTGATCACCCTCGGCGCCCTGCGCGCCTTGCGCATGCACAATATCCCCCACGACAGCCTGACCATCTGCGGCATCGACCGCCTGCCGTTTGCCGATATCTTCGGCGTGCCGATTGCCTGCGTGGCCCACGATGCGTCGCTGGCCGGCAGCAGTGCGGTGCGCCTGTTGCTCGACCGCCTGCAAGACCCGCACAAACCCCGGGACAAGGTGGTGATCGCCGGCAAGCTGGAGAACGGCTAGCGGCTGGTGTAGCCGCCATCAATCGGCAGGCTGACCCCACTGATCATGCTCGCGGCCTCACTCAACAGGAACAGCACCGGCAACGCCACTTCCCGGGGCTGCGCAAAACGCCCCAGGGGAATCGCCGCCAGGGCCGGGTCGCGTTTGGCCGGGTCGGACCAGGCCTGTTGCGCCATCGGCGTGAGGGTCACGGTGGGGTTGACGCTGTTGACGCGGATCCCGAAACGTCCCCATTCGGCACATTGCACACGGGTGATCGCATCCAGGGCAGCCTTGGACGCGCAATAACCGAGGTGATCCTCCAGCGCCACCAACGAGGCCTGGCTGGAAACGTTGACGATACTGCCGGCGATACCTGCCGCGATCATCGCCGCCGCTACCCGGCTGGCGACTTGCGCGGCGGCGCGGGCGTTGACATTCATCACGTGGTCGAAGGCGGCGCTGCTGATCGCCACTGCCGGTTCCAGGCGCGAGATCCCGGCGCAATTGACCAGGCCGTGCATGGGCGGCAAGTCCTTGAGGGCCAGGTCCAGGGCGGCGCTGTTGGCGATGTCCAGGCACAGGGTTGCACAACCCAATTGGGACAGGGCGTGGGCATCGCGGCCGATGGCAAAGACCTGGGCGCCGCTGGCGATCAGTTGCAGGGCGATTTCCCGGCCAATACCGCTGGTGGCGCCGGTAACAAGGATGCGCTGGTGGCTGAAGTCGAAGGTGGTGGTCATGGATGACGGTCTCGAATGCAATGGAGAACCCCTGTGGGAGCTGGCTTGCCTGCTCCCAAATCTTGGTCTGTGTTCACTTAACTCATTTGCAGGCTATGCATGATCGGTTTGAGTGCCGGATACAGCTTCAGGTAGTCGGCAAAAGCGCGGTCGTATGCCTGCACATTTTCAGCCCCAGGCTCGGCCCGCAGCTGCAACTGCACCCAGCCTTTGTCCATTTGCGCCTTATCCACCAGCCCCACCGTGTGCGCCGCCAACAACGCTGCGCCCAGCGCCGCCTCCACTTCCTGGACGATGGTGTACACCGGGTAGCGGGTGACATCCGCGATAATCTGCATCCACAAATCCGAATGGCTCGCGCCGCCCACCACGATCAACCGTGGGTCCAGGGAATGGGCACCGCGCATGCCCGCCTCGATATTGTGCCGCAGGGCAAAACTCACGCCTTCGAGCACCGCGCGGTACAGGTGGATGCGGCTGTGATACAGGTTCAGGCCGACAAAGCTGCCGCTGGCCTGGTCATCCCACACCGGGCTGCGCTCGCCCATCAGGTAAGGCAAAAACAACAGCCCTTCACTGCCCGCCGGGATCTCGCGCGCGCGCTGTTCCAGCAGCCACAGGCTGTCTTGGCCGGTGGCCTGGGCCTGTTGCTCCTCGGCCTGGCAGAACTGCTCGCGAAACCAGCTTACCGAGGCACCGGCAGTAATCGCGCCGCCAAAGATGTACAGGTCCTGCTGGCCGTTATAGACATGGGGCATGCTCACCAGGCCATGGCGGGCATCCACCTGCTGGTTGAGGTAGCCCCAGCACATGCTGGTGCCGATCATCGCCACGTGGTTGCCCGGCCGGGTGACGCCGGCCGCCAGGGTCGCCATTGCCGCATCGACGCCACCGGCCAGCACCGGCATGCCCGGCGCCAGGCCCAGGCGCCTAGCCCATTCCGGCAGCAAACCGCCCACCACTTCGCCCGAATACAGCAAGCGCTCGGGCATCATTGCCAACGGGATATCCAGCGCCGCCAGCATCTCGACGGACCAGCCGCGCGCGGCCACATCATAGACCCCGCCGATATTGCCGGCGCTGCTGTGATCCACCGCCACCTCACCGGTCAGGCAGTAATTGATATAGCTGTTGGGCGGCAGCAGGTAGCGGGTGTTGGCCCAGACTTCAGGCTGGTGCTGCTTGAGCCAGAGCATCTTGGTGAAGCCGTAGTAGCTGTCCAGGGAGTTGCCGGTGACCGCGAACAGGCGCTCCAGGTCAACCTGCTCGCGGACCCAGGCCACCTGCTCGCCGGCGCGGCGGTCCATCCAGATCAGGCATGGGTGCAGCGGCTTGATCTGCGCATCCACGGCTATCCCCGAGCCGCCGTACAGGCTGCTGATGCACAGCGCCTTGACCTGCTCTTTGACGACCCCGGCCTTGCCCATGCACCCGGCCACACAGGCCTCCACCGCGTCCAGCCAGACCTGCGGCCACTGCTCGGCCCAGCGCACTTTTGGCGTGTCCACGCGATAGCCCTGGCTGTGCTGGGCAATGATCCGACCCTCACCATCCACCAACAGCGCCTTGGTGCTTTGGGTGCCAATGTCCACGCCAATCACGTATTTCATACTTATTGCCCCGGCTTGAGCAGCACCTTGATCGACTTCACCGAGTTGGCCAGGTCGAACGCTTCGGCCCAGTTATCCAGGGGGAAATCGTGGGTGACGATGCCCTTGGATGTCACCAGGCCGCGCTCGAACAGGTCGATGGCCACCGGGTAGCAATACGGCCCCAGGTGTGCGCCGCGTACGTCCAGTTCCTTGCGGTCACCGATGATTGACCAGTCGGCACTGGTCTCGGCGCCGAACACGCTGAACTCGACAAACCGCCCCAGCTTGCGGATTAAATCCAGGCCCTGGGTCACGCCGGCCGGCACGCCAGTGGTCTCGATATACACGTCGCAGCCGTAGCTGTCGGTCAGGCCGTTGATGATCGCACGGGCGTTGTCACGGGCCGGGTTGATCACCACATCGGCGCCGTATTTTTTCGCCAGCTCCAGGCGCTCGTCGACCATGTCGATCACCACCAGCTTTTTCGGGGTCTTCAGCGCAGCCACCTGGACCATGCACAGGCCCAGGGTGCCGGCACCGGCAATCACCACCACGTCATCGAGTTGCAGGTCGCCACGGTTGACCGTATGGATCGCGCAGGCCATGGGCTCGATCAACGCCGAATCCTCCAGGGACACCGACTCGGGAATCTTGTGCACGATGGCGGTCTTGGGGATGCGCATGTACTGGGCCATGCCGCCTTCGGCCACTTCGCGCTGGAAGCCGAAAATGTTGTGCACTTCGCACATCCAGTACTTGCCGGACTTGCAGAAGCGGCACTTGCCACAGGGCACGATCTGCTCGGCGATGACCTTGTCGCCGACCTTGACCTCAAAGTGCTCCTCGGCGCCCTCGCCCACTTGCTCCACGTAACCGAAAAACTCGTGCCCCGGCACCACCGGCGCCTTGACCCACGGATTGTCGCCACCCCAGAACATCGCCGCGCCCGAGTGGCATTTGCAGTCACTGGCGCAGATCCCGCAGGCGGCAATGCGGATCACCAGTTCATTGGGCCGCGCCAGGGGTTTGCTGATGCGCTCCAGGCGGTAGTCTTTCGGGCCGTGGCAGACGACGGCTTGCATTTGGCTGTGCTTATCCATGATGTACTGACCTTTATTGAAGATGAGAGAGCCCGTCGCGGCCACGGCGGCCGCGTCGAGGTGCTGGTTTTTTTACTTGTGGCGCTGACGGCTGATAAAGATCGCCAGCAGAATAATTGCGCCCTTGATCACGCTCTGCACATAGGGCGAGACCCCGAGCATGTTCAGGCCGTTGTTCAACACGCCCAACAGCATGGCGCCGAGCAAGGTGCCGACAATCACCCCGCGCCCACCGGCAATCGAGGCGCCGCCCAGGACCACCGCGGCAATCGCATCCAGCTCGAAACCGATGCCGGCGTTGGGTTGGCCACTCATCAGGCGCGAGGTCAACACCAGCCCGGCAATCGCTGCGGTCAGGCCGCTGATGCCATACACCAGCAACTTGAAGCGCGCCGCGCGCACCCCGGACAGGCGCACCGCCTCTTCGTTGCCACCGATGGCGTAGATGTAGCGACCGATGCGTGTGTGTTGCAGCAGCACGTAGGCCATCAGGTAGGTGACCAGCATGATCAGGATCGGCACCTGGATGCCCAGCAGGCTTTGGCGGCCAAAGAAACCAAACCACTCCGGCAGCCCGGAAATCGGATAACCATCGGTGTACATCAGGCCAAAACCCCGGGCGATGCCCATGGTCGCCAGGGTGACGATGATCGGCGGCATATGCAGGTACGCCACGAACAGCCCGTTACCGATACCAAAGGCTACGCCGATCAACAGGCCCGCGCCAATCGCCAGGCCCGGCGGCAGGCCCGCGACCATCAGCCCGGCGGTCAGGGTGCCGGACAAGGCCATCACCGGCCCCACCGACAAGTCGATACCACCGGTGAGGATCACGCAGGTCATGCCCACCGCGATGATCGCGTTGATCGACACCTGGCGGCCGATATTGGACAGGTTGCTGGCGGTGAGGAAGTTGTCGCTGGCCACGATCATCACCGCCGTGACCACCAGCAGCCCGATAAACGGATAGAACGCCGGCGAGCGCACCAGTCGTGCCAGGTTCAGCCGTAACCCCTGGGTACCTGCGCGGTTAATGGACGTATTCACTTGAGCCCCCTGTTGCATGGCGCATGACCTCTTGTGGGTTGACGGCGGACGCTTCCAGTACCTTGACGATGGCGCCCTTGTGGAACACGGCGACGCGGTCGCACATGCCGATGATTTCCGGCAGTTCGGAGGAAATCATGATGATTGCGTAGCCTTGCTCGGTGAGCTTGCGCATCAGCGCGTAGATCTGTGCCTTGGCGCCGACGTCGATGCCACGGGTTGGTTCATCGAACACCAGCACATCGCAGTGATGGTTGATCCAACGAGCAATCACCACTTTCTGCTGGTTGCCGCCGCTCAGGTTGAACACCCGGCTTTCGCCGCTCGGCGCCTTGATCGACAGTTGCTGCATCAACGCTTCGACGCTGGCGCACTCCTTGCCCTTGTCGATCAGGCCGCTGGCGCCCTGGTACTTGTGCAGGTTGTTGATGGAGATGTTTTCGCGAATGCTGAAATCGGTGATCAGGCCTTCGCTCTTGCGACTTTCCGGCAACAGGCCGATGCCGTGGGCCAACGCCTGGGCCGGGTCGTCGAGGCTGATTTTGGCGCCGCGCAACCACACATCCTTGGTCACCGACGGCAGTGCGCCCATCATCCCCAGTGCCAGCTCGGTACGGCCCGAACCGACCAGCCCGGCAAAGCCGAGGATTTCGCCCTGGTGCAGGTGGAACTGGTTGTGGGGGCCATTGCGCTGCAACTGGATATCCCTGACCTCCAGCAGCAGCGGCCCGCGCGCGGCGGTGGGTTTGGCGGGGAAGCTGCATTCCAGCTTGCGGCCCACCATCATCTCCACCAGGCGGTCAATATCGCTGTCGGCCACGTCGGTGACGCCGGCATTGCCGCCGTCGCGCAACACGCTGATGCGGTCGCACACCTGGAAAATCTCCTCCAGATGGTGCGAGATAAAAATCACCGCCACGCCCTGGCGCTTGAGTTCGCGCATGATCTCGAACAGCAGTTCGGCCTCGCTCGGCGTCAGGGTCGCGGTGGGCTCATCGAGCACCAGCAGCCGCGCCTCCAGGGCCAGGGCCTTGGCGATTTCGACGAACTGCTGCTCGGCCACGCTCAGGCGCCGCACCGGGCATTGCAGGTCGATGCTCACCCCCAGGCGCTGAAACAATGCCTGGGACGCCTCATGCATATCGCGCTTGCGCAGCAGGCCGAAGCGGTTGTTCAACTCATGGCCGAGGAAAATGTTCTCCACGGCCGTGAGGTCGGGAATCAGGCTGAACTCCTGGAAGACAATGCCGATACCGGCGGCAATCGCATCGCGATACGTCGCAAAGTGCCGGGCCTGCCCGTCAATCAGAATGCGCCCTTCATCCTGGTGCTCGACGCCGCCGAGGATTTTCATCAGGGTCGATTTGCCCGCGCCATTTTCCCCGAGCAAGGCATGAATTTCGCCGCGTTCCACCTGCAGGTTGATGGACTTGAGGGCTTGCACCCCGGGGTAGCGCTTACAGATATTTTCCAGTTGCAAAAGACTGCTCATACCGCCGACCTCTCGTTCAGAAGGATGCCCTGTGCCCCACGATTGACGTGGGGCATGGACGGTTTACCAGCTGAAATCCTTGGCCTTGGCCTGGTCGATCAGGGCGATGTCCACCGGGATACTGGCGGGGACATGGGAGCCCCACTTCTTCGCCAGGGCGATGCCCAGGGCCAGGCGGATCTGGTCGCGGGGGTACTGCGCCGAGGTGGCAATAAACTTGCTGCCTGGCTTGAGGATGGCCTTGATCGCTTCCGGTGCGCCATCGACGCTGACCAGCTTGACGTCCATGCCGCTGGCCTCGATGGCCGACAGTGCGCCGAGGGAGCCGTTGTCATTGACGCTGAAAATGCCCTTGAGGGTGGGTTGGGCCTGGAGCATGTTTTCGGTCACGCTCAGCGCCTGGTCACGTTCCTGCTTGCCGTTCTGGATGCTGACGATCTTGATCTGCGGGTGCTTGGCCACGGCTTCCTTGCAACCGCGCACGCGCTCGAGGATCGGTACCACGGCGATGCCGTCGAGGATCGCGATATTGCCTTGGTCGCCGATGCTCTTGGCCAGGTATTCACAGGCCTGGAAGCCGGCGTCGAAGTTTTTCGAGCCAACAAAGGAATCCAGCGGCCCCTCGGCCTGGGCATCCACTGCAACCACCACCACACCCGCGGCGTGGGCCGATTTGACGGCGGACTGTACGCCGACCGAATCCGTGGGGTTGATCAGCAGGATGTCGATGCCCTTTTGCAGCATGTCTTCCACGTCACTGACCTGCTTGGACACGTCGTGGCGGGCATCGGTGATGATCAATTGCGCACCGATGGTCGCCGCCGCTTCTTGCAGGGCGTCTTTCATGGTGACGAAGTACGGGTTGTTGATTTCCTGGAAGGAAGCGCCGATGCGCATGGGGGCAGGCTTGGTGTCGGCCAGGGCGACGGTGGAGATGCTTAAAGCCAACAAACACAGGGTTTTGCGAAGCATTTTCATGGCGTGGTTCTCTGTTTTGTTTTTATTTTTAGAGCAAATGTTATCGTTAACATTTTGCCAGAAGCTAGCAAGGAAATGAGGTGGGTGCAAGCCCCTTGCGATATCCCTTGTGGGTGTGGGCATGCTCGCGTGGGTCGTTAAGGCGCACACCCGGGGTGTTCTTACTGGCGTGATCGCAGCGATGTGGCGACCCGACAAGCCAGCGCCCACAGGGGCAAGCTCAGCTCGCAAAATCCTCAGGCCGGACTAAGCTCACTCACCAACAAAAAATACAACGAGCGACGCCATGACCCATCCCACCGAGGCCTTTCGCGAACGCTACCGTGCCGCTGTCCACCCACGCTATAACCCGTGGCTGCATGCCGGTTTTGTACTGCTCTACGGTTTGTCCTGCATCCTCCTGGCATGGGGCAGCACCCAGCACATTCAGGCCTGGGAATGGCTGACCATCCCCCTGACCCTGGTGTTCTTCAACCTGTGCATCTACCTCGTCCACCGCCACCTGGGCCATCACAAACACGCTGTCGCCAAGCTGTTCTATGCACGCCACACCGGCGATCACCACAGTTTTTTCACCCCTGGCCATATGACCTACGACAGCACCAGGGACTGGCGGGTGATCCTGTTTCCCGCCTGGCTGATCGTTGTCCATAGCCTTGCCATCACCCTCCCCGCCTGGTGGCTGCTCAAGCAGTTAAACCCCAACGTGGCGGGGTTGTTCGCCGGGTGTATGATCCTCGGTTACCTGCTCTACGAAACCTTCCATGCCTGTGAACATCTGCCCTCCGACCATCCCCTGGCACGCCTGCCGTGGATCCGGCACATGCACCAGCTCCATGCGTTGCACCACCGCCGTGAGTTGATGCAAGGGCGCAACTTCAACATTGTGCTGCCGCTGATGGACTATCTGTTCGGCACGTTGCACTGGGAGCCGGTCACGCCCCCCTCCAAAGCCCCTCGGGACACACCATGAATCAAAAAATCCGTCACTTGCTGCTCCTGGTATTGATCGTCGTCGTGGCCTTCCTGCTGCTGATGCCCACCCAGGTGCAACCGGTCAACTGGACACCACCCAAGGCACCCTCGCTGAAGGATGGGCCCTACAGCGAAAACCAGCGCCTGAAGGACGTCCAGCGTATCGGTGCCCTGGGCATCGACGGGCCTGAAGCGTTGCTGGTGGATGCTGAGGGTTTTCTGATCACCGGCCTGCATGACGGGCGGATCATCCGCACCGCACCCGACAGCCAGACCCTGGAGGTGCTGGCCCATACCGGGGGGCGGCCGCTGGGCCTGGCGCAACACCCGGACGGGCGGCTGATCATTGCCGACGGGGTCAAGGGCCTGCTGGCACTGGACGACCAGCGCAAACTGACCAGCCTGACGACCAGCGCCAATGGCCTGCCCTTCGGCTTTACCGATGATGTGACGGTGGATGCGGCCGGGCGCTACGCCTACTTCAGCGACGCGTCGAGCCGCTGGGGCTATGGCCAGGATGGTGAAGCGGTGATCGAGCATGGTGGCGATGGCCGCTTGTTGCGCTATGACTTCAGCAACGGCCAGACCGAGGTGTTGCTCGATCAACTGCAATTTGCCAACGGCGTGGCGCTGGGGCCGGATGAGGCCTATGTGCTGGTCAATGAGACCGGGGCCTATCGCATCAGTCGCTATTGGCTCAAGGGCGACAAGGCGGGCACCCATGACCTGTTTATCGACAACCTGCCAGGGTTGCCGGACAACCTCACCTTCAACGGCCGGGATCGGTTCTGGGTAGCCCTGTATTCACCGCGTAACCCGCTGCTTGATGGCTTGGCCGGTTACCCGGCGATCCGCAAGATGGTGGTACGTGCGCTGCTGGTGCTGCCCAAGCCCGTTGAGCGCAAAGCCTTTGTACTGGGGTTGGACGTGCATGGCCAGGTGATCGCTAATTTGCAGGATGGCAGTGCCGGCAACTATTCGCCGGTGACCACGGCGCGCGAGCATGGCGACTGGCTGTACCTGGGCTCGCTGAAGAACACCAGCATGGCCCGCTTGCCACTGAAACTGGCGCTGTAGAAGCCGACTTGCCGGCGATCGCCGGCAAGCCGTTTTCGGTTAGCGCACGATGGTCTGGCTGCAGATATGCCCCAGGCTTACGTACTGCGTGATGTTGCCGCCCACACCAACACCGGGGAACTCTTTGAGCTCGATGCGCCAGCCGCCCATGTTGAACCAGGTCCGCCAGTTGTAGGTCTGGCCGGACGAGCTGTCCGGGTAGACCGCATTGAGATCGCCGGAGCAGGTGCCCAGGTCGACATTGCCGGAGGCCGCGCCGGTGATACCGGTCTTGGCCTCGTAATTGACCCAGTGGTAGTTGATGGTGTTATCGAAGCGCTTGTCGACCCGCAGCACCGGGGTCACACCCCGCAACGGCTCACCGGTGCTGTCCGACCATTGGGTGCTCCAGCTCAGGCTACGGGCAGCCTGGGTGGCCAGTTGCATGATCGAACTGGGAATGCGCACCACGTTATCGCCATTCACATTGCTCTGGTTCAGTCGCGGCGCCGAGCCAAAAGACAAGAGGTATCGCGCCTGCGGGTTGAGCGCCACTGCCGGGTTGGCCCGCACCCGAACCTTGACGGTGTAGCCAGGCGTGAGGTTGGGGTAGGTGGAGGTGTTGTTTGGCTGGATCACCACCCAATTGTTGCCATCGAAGCGCTCGAAGATCCACTGGTCGCGGGTGCCCTCGCCGTCATCGCCAAGGAACATGCCCACACCCTGGCCGCGCAGCGCGGTGAAGTCGAAGTAATCGACATCGTTGACGCTGTCGAGGTTGCCGGTCACCTGGTTCAGGGCATCCGGCAGGGCGAACGCGGTTTGCGCGGTGTCGTTGGGCTCGAAGGCGTCGATATTGCTGTCCACCGCCACGCCAAAACTGAACTGCGAATTGCTCGCGGCTTTGGCCACCATGTACCAGTAGTAATCGCCGGCAGGCATCACGCCGTTGAGGTATTCATCAGCGCTGTCTGCGTTATCAGAGGTGCCCAGCAGCGTCAGGTTGCCCTGGCCATCGTCATGGAACAGGCTCAACGACATATCGGTACCGGCGCTCTGGTTCAGCAGTTGGACCTGGATGCGAGCGTTTTTCGGCAGGTTGAAGTGATAGGCGATTTCGGCCCCGGTCTCTACCCCGGTGAGGGTGTACAGGGTGTTGATATCCAGGGTCGGAAACTGTGGGGTAAAAGCCGCGATCGCTGCGCCTTGCAGTTGATCCTGCTGCGGCTTTTGCAACTCGCCGATCACCGCCTCAAAGGGCGCAGCGCTGGCTGCGGCTTTGCTCGCCAGGGCCTTGGGCTTGGCTGCCTTGGCCGCCTTGAGTTTTTGCTTGAGTTCGACCGACAATTTCGACGACTGGACCTTGCCCCCCACTTTAAGCACTTGATCGACCGCTTGCTTGACTGCCTGAGCGGAGAGTTTGGCTGGGGCTTGCGAAGGGTATTGTTCGGCCAGGGCAAAGGCCGAAACGAAGCAGGAGGCCGCCATGGCCGCGCCCAGCATAAAGGCTTGTTTCGATTTCATTTTTTATCCATCCATAGTTAAAAAATTGTGGCGTCGGTGCGCGGTGAAATCCGTTCACCTGGGATGGACTGTAGGATAATGCTGTATGTATGTACAGTATTTTTTCAAATAGATGCAAGGAGGATGTGATCAGTGCTGTAGGAGAAACTGACCTTGTTGCGAGGGACTTATCCCTAGCCACCCAGGCAATTTTTTCACATCGCTTTCACTGGCCGACCACGCCCCGCCCCCTAAATTGCCCAGCAACACAAACGGCTGTATCTCAGGTGTCAGGGTGAAGAGTGTGGTTGACATAAATTGCCCGGATGAGGGCCGGGCGAAAACCTTCAAGCAGTTATGGCTGCGTTTCGTTGCGCTCATCGCCCTGTGCCTGGTGGTGATGGGCGCAATGCTCTGGCCAACCACGCCACCGAACCTGGGAATCGACAATCGCCTGGTCACCTCGGGAGCCTTGGCGGCCTGGCGCAGTGGCGACCTGATCGTGCTGGTACGCCATGAAGAACGCTGCGACCGCTCTGGCAACCCCTGCCTGGGCCCTGCGGATGGCTTGAGCCGCCCCGGCGGTGTCTCGGCCGTCGCCGTGGGTAGCGCGTTCCACACCCTGGGCATGTCCCACAGCGATGTGGTGAGCAGCCCGACCACGCGTACCGTGCAAACCTCGCGACTCATGTTCGGCGATGCCCAGATATTGCCCGACCGCTTGACCTTATGTGGCACGGCCCTCGCCCACGATCTGCCGGTACGCAAACGCCCTGGGCGCAACCTGTTGCTGGTCACCCACAGCGAATGCATCGGTGACCTGGAGCGGGTGCTGGGTTACCCCCACGCTGATGGCGCCGAATATGGCAGCTCACTGTTCGTTCAAATCAATGCGCATGGCAAGCTCAAGGTGCTGGGTGTACTGAATAGCCAGGACTGGCCCACCGTCCTTGGACACCTTTAGCGATCAGCTCACGATATCGCTGCGCTGCAGTTCTCCCTGCACCTCCAGGACAAAGGCCGGCTGGTTGGGTTTTCCCGAAATCTGCAACGTGCTCATGTTCGACTGTCGGTCATAGGCGACGATGGCTTCACCGCTCACCCCGGTAAAACGGCTGACCAACTGCAACGGTTTATCACCCAGCTGCGCCCTGATACCTGACACGTCAACCTTGTCCTCGCCGCTGACAAAGTCCTGGATCCGGTCCGGTGCCGTGGCGCTGGAGTCGTTGATGTTGCCGTAGACACAGGTGTCTTTACCCTTGCCGCCCCATAACTTATCGCTGCCCTCGGCGCCGTAGAGCACGTCGTTGCCATCGCCACCGCGCAGTTCGTTATTCGCGGCGTTGCCCACCAGCCAATCGTTGCCTGTCCCACCCTTGGCATTCTCGATAGTGGCGCCATAAGCAATGGAAACGTTGCCTTTTAGGCCACCCACATCGGAAAACGTACCCTCTTCAAGACTGATTTTCTGGTCTTGGCTGTAGCCCGAGAAGTCAAGCGTGTCATTGCCGCCACCGTCCCAAATGGCGGCGACCATTTTGTCGTGCTTGGTATTGACGCTCAGGAAGTCACGACCGGTATTGGAATTGAAGCCATACGTGGTGTCGTCTTTGCGGGTCTGGTGATTGACGCCATATTTGGATTGGTAAGCGTAAATATCGTCGAGCTGGGGAGCCGACGCCCGAAAGCCCCCATGATTGGCATAGGTCGTGCGTTCGCCCCGATAGCTCATGACGCTATGGCTTTGAGAGTCTTCATGGGAGTTGATCTTCGAACGTTCGAGAATGCCGTTGTAGTTGCCGGGGTGCGTAAGCCCCATTGCGTGGCCCAGTTCATGGATGAGCGTATGGCGACCGGCATCACCAAGCTGGGCTTTGGGCACGGACATATCTTTATCATTGCTTACAAACCAGACATCGCCCCCCTGCCCTTTAGCATCCGGCAGTACCGTATGGGCTTGAAGGGTCACAGCGGAGCAAGAAATACGATTTATCTCTTAAGCCGGCAGGAAAGCACCACGGCCTTGCGCAATACCCATGAGCGCCTCATCACCCCGGCAACGGAATCACCCGCAACGGCCTGACCGACTTGTAGGAAAAGCTCGAGTAGATTTCCTTCACACACGGCAATGTCTGCAACACCTCACGGGCAAATTCGCCGAAGGACTCCAGGTCCCTGGCCACCACTTCCAGTAAAAAATCATAGCGGCCGGACACGTTATGGCAGGCGACGATTTCCGGGATGTCCAGCAACCGCTGTTCAAACGCCCGGGCGATTTCCTTGGAATGGGTATCCATCATGATGCTGACGAAGGCCGTAACCCCGTAGCCCAGGGCTTTGGGCGAGAGGATCGCCTGGTAGCCGCTGATCACGCCGCTGTCTTCCAGGTTCTTGACCCTTCGCCAGCAGGGCGAGGTGGTCAGGGACACGCGCTCGGCCAGTTCGGCGACGGTCAGGCGAGCGTTGCCTTGCAGGGCGTTGAGCAGGGCTTTGTCGGTACGGTCCAGGCTGCTGGGCATGTCTTGCCTCAAGTTGTTATTTTTATGGGATTTTATCCTTCGCCACAGGCTTTTCTCGGCAAAGTAGGCAACGTTCTGCCTCGGTTATGAGCATAGCATTGTAGGAAATAAGGAGTGTCCGACATGCACAATAAACACAACACATTCGGCTTTTCTACCCGTGCCATTCACTACGGCTACGATGCGCAAGACCATCACGGTGCCCTGGTGCCGCCGATCTATCTGTCGGCGACCTTTGCCTTCCCGACCGCCGAATACGGCGCGGGGTGTTTTGCCGGTGAAGAAAGCGGGCACTTCTACACGCGCATTTCCAACCCGACCCTGGCGCTGCTGGAATCACGCATGGCCACCCTGGAGGGCGGCGAGGCCGCAGTGGCGTTCAGTTCCGGCATGGGCGCGATTGCGGCGACCTTCTGGACCCTATTACGCCCCGGCGATGAGGTGATCGTCAGCCAGACCCTGTACGGCTGTACTTTCGCCCTGCTGCACCATGGCATTGGTGAGTTCGGCATCAAGGTGCGCCATGTCGACCTGGCAGACCTCGACGCCCTGCGTGCCGCACTCTCCCCCGCGACCCGCATGATCTACTGCGAAACCCCGGCCAACCCCAACCTGCAATTGATCGACATTGCCGCCGTGGCGAAGATCGCTCACCAGCAAGCCAACGTGACCATGGTGGTTGATAACACCTACTGCACTCCGTACCTGCAACGCCCGCTGGAACTGGGCGCGGATGTGGTGGTGCATTCGGCCACCAAGTACCTCAGCGGGCATGGCGATATCACTGCCGGGATCGCCGTCAGCCGCCATGACCTGGCGCAGCGCATTCGCCTGCAGGGCTTGAAGGACCTGACCGGGGCCGTACTGTCGCCCCAGGACGCCTTTCTATTGATGCGCGGCCTCAAGACCCTGGCCCTGCGCATGGATCGCCATTGCAGCAATGCCCAGGCCGTGGCCGAGGCCTTGCAGGCCCACCCGGCAGTCGAGTCGGTGACCTACCCCGGCCTGCGCTCCTTCCCGCAATACGAGTTGGCAGCACGTCAGATGAAACTGTCGGGCGGCATGATTGCCTTTGAACTCAAGGGCGGCATCGCCACCGGCAAACGCTTCATGAACGCGCTCAAGCTGTTCAGCCGCGCAGTGAGCCTGGGCGACGCCGAATCCCTGGCCCAGCACCCGGCCAGCATGACCCACTCCACCTACACCCCGGAGGAACGTGCCCAGCACGGGATTGCCGAAGGACTGGTGCGCTTATCGGTGGGGCTGGAGGATATCGCAGACCTGCTGGCGGATATCGAGCAGGCGCTGGCGCATTGCGTCAAGCGCGCACCGGCGAGCAAACCGGCGACGCATTCCGCGTAGAAATGGGGGGTTACTTCACCAGCCGGGTTTCCTTTGAAGGCCGGTAGCCGAAGTAGGCGCTGTAGCATTTGCTGAAGTGGCTGGGCGACACGAACCCGCAGGCCACCAGCACTTCGACCTGGGACAGTTCGGTGTGCTGCAGCAGGCGCCGGGCCTCGGTGATGCGCAGCTCCATGTAGTAGCGCTGCGGTGTGGTGCCCAACTGCTCGCGGAACAAGCGCTCCAGCTGGCGCCGCGAGCGCCCGGCATACACCGCCAGTTGCTCCAGGGCCAGGGGTTCTTCGAGGTTGGCATCCATCAGGCGCACCACCTCGCGCAGCGGCGCACTCACGCAGATATTTTCGGCGGGCTTGATCCGCCGGTAACGCGACTCCTCAAACGCCAGGATATCTTCAATGCCCTCCACCAGCGCCTTGTCGTGCAGGCTCTTGATCCAGTCCAGGGCCATATGGAACGCGCCCGAAGGGCTGGACGCGCTCAGTCGGTCGCGATCAATCACATAGGGCTCGCTGCTGACCTGGGTGGCCTTGGCGATTTCCGTCAGGGCCGGACGATGTTCCGGGTGAATGGCGCAGCGATAGCCGTCCAACACCCCGGCCTTGCCCAGAAACCACGCGCCATTCCATAGGCCAGCGAGGACCACACCCTGTTGCGCCGCAGCCTTGAGCAGTTCGATAAAGCTTTCACCGGCCTTGAGCTGGGTGCGATAGCCGCCGCAAATCACCAACAGATCGAGGTCGCCCAGGGCGTTATGGTCGAGGCGCGCGTCCGGGCGAATCACCAGGCCCAGGTCGCTGATCACCTCCTGCTCGTCCAGGCCGAAAGTGCGTGAAGTGAACAACCCCGGGCGCAGCAGGTTGGCGGTGATCAGGGTGTCCAGCGCCTGGGTGAAGGCCGGCAGGGAAAAGTGTTCCAGCAACACAAACCCTGCACGCACCTGGCGTTGGGCCTGGCCCGGGGTTTCGTTCAGGTAGCGCAGGTTCTTGCCTTTCATCCCGCCGCTGAATTGCCGTCTTTCCATGAGTGTTCAACCTGTGTGCGGCGCGGTATGAGGCGCCATCGCCGGCAACAGCTTAGGGCTTGATGTTTTTCAACTGGTTGAGCAAGTCGAGCAGTTGCTGCAATTGCTCTTCGCCGAACTGTTCCTGGATCTTCTGGTAGTTGCTTTCCATCCCCGCGCTCATCTCGACGAAGCACTGTTGCCCCTGCTCGGTGAGGGTCACGAACACCCGGCGCTGGTCTTCGCTGGACTTGCGCCGACGCACGATGCCGTCGCGTTCCAGGCGCGCCAACACGCCGGTCATGCTCGGTTTGAGGATGCAGGCCAGGTGCGCCAACTGATGACTCTCCAGTTCGCCCTGCTGGCGCAGGATCCGAATCACCCGCCACTGCTGCTCGGTCAATTGATGTTCATTGAGCAACGGCCGGAAAAACGCCATGGCGGCTTCGCGGGCCTGCAGCAGGGTCAGCGTCAGGGAAGGTCTGGGAGTGGACATGGCTCACGCACAAAAGAGATCGAAGCGTCGAAGCTTAGGGTCGGCTCCACGGGCATGCAAGCCGGCCGCCACACAAACTCGTTAACCTCGACACGAATTATTTTAAAGCAGCGCAAATTGTCTACCCATAATAAATATAACATGTTAACAATATGCCACTCCCTTCAGCGATCCGAAGGGCGATACCTACAAAAACAACAAAAGGAATCTGTCATGCATTTGCGCCTCCTTCCCCTGGCGGCCAGCGCTGGCCTGTGCGCTACGTTCAGCCCTTTGAGCGCCTACGCCGAGTTTATCCAGGACAGCAAGGCCAGCCTCGACCTGCGCAACTTCTATATGAACCGCGACTTTCGCCAAACCAACGCGCCGCAGAACAAGGCCGATGAGTGGGCCCAGGGCTTTGTGCTGCGCCTGGAGTCGGGCTACACCGAAGGCCGGATGGGCTTTGGCGTGGATGCCCTGGGTGAGCTGGGGGTCAAGCTCGACTCCAGCCGCGACCGCCGTGGCACCGGGCTGCTGCCGTATGGCGCCAGCCAGCAGCCCGTCGACAATTACAGTGAACTGGGCCTGACGGCCAAGGTGCGGGTCTCGAAAACCGTGCTCAAGGCCGGCACCCTGCAGCCGCAACTGCCGGTGGCCGCCTACAACGACACCCGGCTCCTGCCTTCGACCTATACCGGCGAGTTGCTCACCTCCCAGGACATCGCCGGCCTGACCCTGAACCTCGGCCGCCTGGAAAAACAGAACCTGCGCGACTCTTCCAGCAACGACGCGATGAGCTACGCCGGCGTCGACAGCAGCCACCTGGACCTGGCCGGCGGCACCTATGCAATCACCCCACAGCTGGCGACGACTTACTACTACGCACAGATGCAGGATATCTACCGCCAGCACTTCATCGGCCTGGTGCATGACCTGCCGCTGAGCAACGGCATGAGCCTGCGCAGCGACCTGCGCTACTTCGATACCCGCGAACAGGGCAGCCATGAATTGCGCGGCGCTTCGCGGGTGGATGGCGGGCGCATCGACAACCGGTTCTTCAACGGCATGCTGAGCCTGTCGACAGGGGCGCACAAGTTCGGCCTGGGCTACCAGAACCTGTCAGGCCATGGCGATTTCGCCTACCCCGGCATGGACCCCTACTCGGTCAACCTGGTAACCATCAATGTGTTCACCAAGGCCGAGACCGATGCCTGGCAAGCGCGCTATGACTACAACTTCGCCGCCCTCGGCCTGCCGGGGCTGACCTTTATGACGCGCTATGTGGACGGCAGCCATGTGCAGACCGCCAGCGTGCGCAATGGCCGCGAATGGGAGCGCGATACCGACCTGACCTACACCGTGCAGAGCGGACCGCTGAAAAACGTCAACGTCAGGCTGCGCAACGCGACCCTGCGGTCGAGCAACGGCCTGACCAGTGATATCGACGAAAACCGCATCATCGTCGGCTACAGCCTGGCGCTGTGGTGATCAACGCAGGCCCGATTGACGCAGGCGGTACTCCCCCGGCGTCATCTGTGCATAACGCTGGAAGAACCGGCTGAAATAGGCCGGGTCCTTGAACCCCAACTGGTAGCAGATTTCATTCGCGGAACTGCCGGTAAACAACAGCAGGCGCCGGGCTTCCTGCATCAGCCGTTCCAGCACCAGGCGCTTGGACGGCAGGTCGGCAATACGCCGGCATACGTCGTTGAGCCGCGCCTCGGTCACGCCAATGTGCTCGGCGTACGCCGACAGCGGCCAATGCAGCAAATAGTGGTCTTCGATCAGTTCATTGAAGCGATGGAAGATGCGCAAGTCTTCGTGGCGCGCCGGGCGCGCTTCCAGGGAATTGGCGCACAGGCGCAGCAGGCTGATCATGATCAGGCGGGTCAGGCTTTCCAGGGCTGTCGCCCGCCCGGCGCCCGTGCTGTTGACCTCGTTGCACAGCTCGTCGAACAGCCACTCCAGCCGCTTGATCTCGGGCTCAAACGTGGGTGCCAGGCGTGCCAGCGCGACGCAGGCGGGCGGTATCTGCGGGCCGGGCGCAAGGCTCGGGTCGGCATCAATCAGCGCCCGTACCAGTTGCTGGCGCACGGTCAGGACATGGCCGTCGGCATCGGCTTCGGTGACAAAGGCATGGGCTACCGTGGGCGGCGTGAGAAAAAACATCGGTCCGGATTCCAGGTACTGCTGATCGTCGAGGTAGACCCGCACGGCGCCGCTCTTGACGTAATGCACCTGGAAAAACCGGTCATGCCGATGCACGGGCATATTGCGCCCGAAAAACCCCGCCAGGTTGCCGAGCCGGTCGTAATGCACGTCGGCATCGCTGTAGCGCTGGTCGTAGACCTGGCCGATGTTGATGTTGGGGATCGGTTTCACAGGCGCCTCTTTATTGTTTTTTGCACCCGATGATTTTGCCACGCTTGACGGTAGTTAACATATTAATTATAAAGTTAACACATTAACGAACTGCCTCCAGAGCAGTCGCCATCGCCAGGAGAAATCCATGAGCCGTACCCTGCATGATGTTGCCAGCGGCACCCTGTTCGGCGTCGCGCTGAACTACCAGGGCTTGCTGAACCAGCGTCTCGCCGAATTCGAGCAGCCGCCGTACCAGAAGCCGCCGGTCAAGCCGGTGCTGTTTATCAAGACCCCCAACACCCGCAACAGCCATGACGGCATCGTGCTCCAGCCCCACGGCGAACGCCTGCAACCGGGCCCGGCCCTGGGCGTGGTGATCGGCAAAAGCGCCAGCCGCGTCAGCGTGGAAAATGCCCTGGAGCACGTGGCGGGCTACGTCATCGTCAATGAGTTCAGCCTGCCGGAAAACAGCTACTACCGCCCCGCCGTCAAAGCCAAGTGCCGCGACGGGTTCTGCGCCCTGGGCCCTGAGCTGGTGGCCCGCGAGCAGATCGCCAACCCCCATCAGTTGAGCCTCAAGCTGTTCGTCAACGGCGAGTTGCGCCAGCAGAACACCACGGCCAATTTTGTGCGCGACATTCCCCGCTTGATCGCCGAAATCAGCGAGTTCATGACCCTGCATGCGGGCGATGTGCTGATCACCGGCACGCCTGAAGGCCGGGTGGATGTGCAGCCCGGCGACACCGTCGAAGTCGAGATCAGCGGCCTGGGCCGCCTGGTCAACCACATCCAGGCCGAGGAACACCCATGAAACACGCCCGTATCCGCTATGCAGGCCAGGTCCATCAGGTCCACGTCGAAGCCGATAACGCTGTGCGCCTGGCCGATGGCCGGCTGCTGGCCGAAGACCAGGTCGAGTGGCTGCCACCGGCCACCGGCAATATGTTCGCCCTGGGCCTGAACTACGCCGACCATGCCGCCGAGCTGGCCTTCGCCCCGCCGACCGAGCCGCTGGCCTTTATCAAGTCGCCAGGCACCTACACCGGGCACAACCAGATCACCTGGCGCCCGGACAACATCGCCTATATGCACTACGAGTGCGAGCTGGTGGCGGTGATCGGCAAGCCGGCGCGCAACGTCAAGCGCGAGGACGCCCTGGAGTACCTGGCCGGCTACACCGTGTGCAACGACTACGCGATCCGCGACTACCTGGAAAACTACTACCGCCCCAACCTGCGCGTGAAAAACCGCGACGCCACCACCCCGGTCGGCCCATGGATGGTCGACGTGGCCGATGTGCCGGACCCAGGCAACCTGACCCTGCGCACCTGGATCAACGGTGAGTTGCGCCAGGAAGGCAGCACCCGCGACATGATTTTCGATATCCCCTACCTGATCGAATACCTGTCCAGCTTCATGACCCTGCAACCCGGCGACATGATCGCCACCGGCACCCCCGAAGGCCTGGCCGATGTAGTGCCAGGGGATGAAGTGGTGGTGGAAGTGCAAGGCGTCGGCCGCCTGGTCAACCGAATTGTCAGCGAGGCGGACTTTTTCGCCGCCCGGAAAGAGGCTTGAACCCCATGATCAAACACTGGATCAACGGCCGCGAGGTCGAAAGCAAAGACACCTTCATCAACTACAACCCCGCCACCGGCGAGGCGATTGGTGAAGTGGCCAGCGGTGGCGCTGAAGAAGTCGCCCAGGCCGTGGCTGCGGCCAAGGAAGCCTTCCCGAAGTGGGCCAACACCCCGGCCAAGGAGCGCGCGCGCCTGATGCGCAAGCTCGGCGAACTGATCGAGCAGAACGTACCGCACCTGGCCGAACTGGAAACCCTGGACACCGGCCTGCCGATCCACCAGACCAAGAACGTGTTGATCCCTCGGGCCTCGCACAACTTTGATTTCTTCGCCGAAGTCTGCACGCGCATGGACGGCCACAGCTACCCGGTGGACGACCAGATGCTCAACTACACCCTGTACCAACCGGTGGGTGTGTGCGCGCTGGTGTCGCCATGGAACGTACCGTTCATGACTGCCACCTGGAAGACCGCCCCGTGCCTGGCCCTGGGCAACACGGCGGTACTGAAGATGTCCGAGCTGTCGCCGCTGACCGCCAACGAACTGGGACGCCTGGCGTTGGAAGCAGGGATCCCCAAGGGCGTGCTCAACGTGATCCAGGGCTACGGCGCCACCGCCGGTGATGCCCTGGTGCGTCACCCGGATGTGCGGGCAATTTCCTTTACCGGCGGCACCGCCACCGGCAAGAAGATCATGCAGACCGCCGGCCTGAAAAAGTACTCCATGGAGCTGGGTGGCAAGTCGCCGGTGCTGATTTTTGAAGACGCCGACCTCGAACGGGCCCTGGATGCCGCGCTGTTCACCATCTTCTCGCTCAACGGCGAGCGCTGCACCGCCGGTAGCCGGGTGTTTATCCAGGAGAGCGTGTACCCGCAGTTCGTCGCCGAGTTCGCCGCCCGCGCCAAACGCCTGATTGTCGGTGACCCGCAAGACCCGAACACCCAGGTGGGCTCGATGATCACGCAAGCCCACTATGACAAAGTCACCGGCTACATCAAGATTGGCCTCGAAGAAGGCGCCAACCTGGTTGCAGGCGGCCTGGAGCGGCCGGCCAACCTGCCAGCGCACCTGGCACGCGGGCAGTTTATCCAGCCAACCGTGTTCGCCGATGTCAACAACAACATGCGCATCGCCCAGGAAGAAATCTTCGGCCCGGTGGTGTGCCTGATTCCCTTCAAGGACGAAGCCGAGGCCCTGCAACTGGCCAACGAGACCGAGTATGGCCTGGCGTCCTATATCTGGACCCAGGACATCGGCAAGGCCCATCGCCTGGCCCGTGGCATCGAGGCCGGCATGGTGTTTATCAACAGCCAGAACGTGCGCGACCTGCGTCAGCCGTTCGGCGGGGTCAAGGGCTCGGGGACCGGTCGTGAAGGCGGCCAGTACAGCTTCGAAGTGTTCGCCGAGATCAAGAACGTGTGCATTTCCATGGGCAGCCACCACATCCCGCGCTGGGGCGTGTAACCCCGCCGGGGCTGGCTCCTACAGGGTCCGTAGCGTACCAACAAGAATAATGAAATCAGGAGAATGATCATGGGTGAAGTAGTCCTGGCGGCGAAAATCTGCCACGTGCCTTCCATGTACCTGTCGGAACTACCGGGCAAGCACCACGGTTGCCGCGAGGCGGCGATTGCCGGGCACAAGGAGATCGGGCGCCGCGCCCGTGAACTGGGGGCCGACACCGCAGTGGTATTCGATGTGCACTGGCTGGTCAACAGCGGTTACCACGTCAACGGTGGCGAGCGCTTCCAGGGCACCTACACCAGCAATGAGCTGCCGCACTTCATCAAGAACATGGAGTACGCCTACCCCGGCTGCCCGGAACTGGGTGAACTGATTGCCGCCGAAGCCAACCTGGCCGGGGTGCGCACCATGAACCACAACATCCCGAGCCTGGAGCTGGAATACGGCACCCTGGTGCCCATGCGCTACATGCACATGGACGTGCCCCAAGAGCAGAAATTCAAGGTGATCTCCATCGCCGCCTGGTGCGCCTGGCATCGCCTGGCAGACAGCTTCGCCTTCGGTGCCGCCGTGCGCCGCGCCATCGAGAAGAGTGATCGCAAGGTGCTGGTGCTGGCTTCCGGGTCACTGTCGCACCGCTTCTCCGACGACCGCGAAGCCGAAGCCAACATCCACAACTGGACCCGCGAGTTCGACAAGCAAGTGGATATGCACGTGGTGCAGATGTGGCGCGAAGGCCGCTTCAAGGAGTTCTGCGCGATGCTCCCGGACTACGCCGAACACTGCTTTGGCGAGGGCAAGATGCACGACACCGCGATGCTCCTGGGTTTGCTCGGCGGGCCTGAGTACAACCGCCCGGCCGAGATCATCACCGAGCCGTTCGGCAGTTCCGGCACCGGCCAGATCAACGCCATTTTCCCGCTCTGAATTCAACACCCGCAGATGTGGGCGCTGTCTCGCCCGGCGACACAGCGCCCACATTAAATCGCCTACAGAAGGAGGCTTTGCATGCCGCATTTCATCGCCGAATACACCGACAACCTCGAACCCCAGGCCGATCTGCCAGGGCTGTTTGAAAAGGTCCACCAGGTGCTGGGAGACAGTGGCGTGTTCCCCCTCGGCGGCATCCGCAGCCGCGCGGTGCGCCTGGACACCTGGCGCATGGCCGATGGCAAGCACGACTACGCCTTCGTCCATATGACCCTCAAGGTCGGCCACGGTCGCGACCTGCCTACCCGTCAGGCGGTGGCTGAAACCTTGTTCATGGTGATCACCGAGCACTTCGCCGCCCTGCAGGCACAACGGCTGCTGGCGCTGTCCTTCGAGATGGTCGAGCTGCACCCGCAGTTGAATTTCAAACAGAACAACGTCCACGCGTTTTTAAGCAACCAGGCGGGTTGACCCCCCGCCTCCCCCAACGGCCTCTCAGACAAAAAGTACAACATCATGAGCACAGCCAATACCGCCCACAGCGTCACCCTTGCCGAGCATGATCGCACCCACAGCACTGTCACCTGGCGCCTGATGCCGTTGTTGCTGATCTGTTACCTGTTTGCCCACCTGGACCGGATCAACATCGGGTTCGCCAAGATGCAGATGAGCAACGACCTGCATTTCAGCGACACGGTGTATGGCTTCGGTGCAGGTCTGTTTTTTATCGCCTACGCGCTGTTCGGCGTGCCCAGCAACATTGCCCTGGACCGCGTTGGGCCACGGCGCTGGATCGCCTGCCTGATGGTGGTGTGGGGCATCCTGTCCACCAGCATGCTGTGGATCGAAAGCTCCACCGGCTTCTACGTCCTGCGTTTTTTGCTGGGCGTGGCCGAAGCGGGTTTCTTCCCCGGGATCCTCGTGTTTCTCAACCGCTGGTACCCGGCGCGCCGACGTGCGCAGATCACCGCCCTGTTCGCCATCGCCGTGCCCATGGCCGGGGTGATTGGCGGGCCGCTCTCGGGGGCGATCCTGGAAAACTTCCACGACTTCGGCGGGATGCGCGGCTGGCAGTGGATGTTCCTGATCGAAGGCGCACCCGTGGTGCTGCTGGGCCTGGTGGTGCTCAAGTACCTGCCGGACAGTTTTGAAACAGTGAAATGGTTGGAGCCTGCGCAGAAACAACAATTGCGCGAACAGTTGAGCACCGAGGAAAAGCGCAAATCCATCACCTCCTTTGGCGGCATCCTGCGCGACCCGCAAGTGTGGCTGCTGGTAGCGATCTATTTTGCGGTGATGCTGGCGGTCAACACCCTGGCGTTCTGGATGCCCACCCTGATCCATGGCGCCGGCATCGGCCGCGACAGCCAGGTCGGCCTGCTGAGCGCCGTGCCGTACCTGGCCGGCTGCTTCTTCATGATCGGCTGCGGACGCTCCTCGGACCGCAACCGCGAACGCCGCTGGCACTTGTGTGTGCCATTGCTGATGGCGGCGGCGGGGATCGCGGTGGCCGGCCTGGCACCGGGCAACTCGCTGGTGGTGATGGGCGGCCTGATCGTCGCCGGCATGGGCGCCAGCGCCGCGCTGCCGATGTTCTGGCAACTGCCGCCGGCCTTCCTGTCCAACTGCACCCAGGCGGCCGGGATCGCCATGATCAGCTCGTTTGGCAGCATTGCCTCGTTCCTCGCGCCCTACCTGATCGGCTGGATGCGCGACACCACCCAGAGCGCCAGCCTCGCCCTGTACGTGCTGGCGCTGTTTATCGCCCTTGGCGGCCTGCTGGTGCTGCGCACCAACGCTGCCATCGTCAACCCTCAGTAAGAGACCCTTGTCATGCTTGATCCACAGCTCATCCTGCAAGCCGCCGCCCAGCTGGACCATGCCGAACGCAGCCGCGAACAGGTACGCCAGTTTTCCCTTGAGCATCCGGCGATCACGATCGAGGACGCCTACGCCATCCAGCGCGCCTGGGTCGCCCAGAAGATCAAGGACGGCCGCAAGCTGGTCGGGCACAAGATCGGCCTGACCTCGCGGGCGATGCAGGTGTCGTCGAACATCACCGAACCGGACTACGGTGCGCTGCTCGATGACATGCTGTTTGAGGAAGGCACCGACATTCCGTTCGAGCGCTTTATCGTGCCGCGGGTCGAGGTCGAACTGGCCTTCATCCTCGGCAAACCGCTCAAGGGCCCCAACTGCACGATTTTCGATGTGCTCGACGCCACCGAGTGGGTGATCCCGGCCCTGGAAATCATCGACGCGCGTATCCAGCAGATCGACCCGCACACCAAGGCCACGCGCAAAGTGTTCGACACCATCTCCGACAACGCCGCAAATGCCGGCGTTGTCATGGGCGGCCGCGCGGTGCGGCCAACCGAAATCGACCTGCGCAAAGTGCCGGCGGTGCTGTACCGCAACGGCGTGATCGAAGAGTCCGGGGTCTCGGCCGCCGTGCTCAACCACCCGGCCAAGGGTGTGGCCTGGCTGGCAAACAAGCTGGCGCCCTACGACGTCACCTTGCTGCCGGGGCAAATCATCCTCGGCGGCTCGTTTACCCGGCCGGTGGCGGCGAGCCCGGGCGATACCTTCCATGTCGACTACGACATGCTCGGTTCGATTTCCTGCCGCTTCGTCTGACCCCTGGAGGACTGATTCATGGACATGCCTGTCAACCGCTTCAAACAGCGGCTCGCCAGCGGTGAAGCGCAGATCGGCCTGTGGCTGGGCCTGGCGGACGCGTACTGCGCGGAACTGGCGGCCAATGCCGGTTTCGACTGGCTGCTGATCGACGGCGAACACGCCCCCAACGACGTGCGCGGCATGCTCGGCCAATTGCAGGCCGTGGCGCCCTACCCCAGCGCGGCGGTGATTCGCCCGGTGATCGGCGATACCGCGCTGATCAAGCAGGTGTTGGATATCGGCGCGCAGACCCTGCTGGTGCCGATGGTCGAAAGCGCCGCCCAGGCCCGGGAGCTGGTGCGCGCCATGCGCTATCCGCCCCAGGGCATACGCGGTGTGGGCAGTGCGCTGGCGCGGGCTTCGCGCTGGAACAGCATCGACGGCTACCTGGACCAGACCGATGCACAGATGTGCCTGCTGGTGCAGATCGAAAGCCTGCAAGGCCTGGCCAACCTCGACGCGATTGCCGCCGTCGAGGGGGTGGACGGCGTGTTTATCGGCCCGGCGGATTTGAGTGCCTCCATGGGCCACCGAGGCAATCCGGGGCACCCAGACGTGCAAGCGGCAATCGAAGATGCCATTGCGCGGATCCGCCAGGCGGGCAAGGCGGCGGGGATTCTCAGTGCCGATGAGAAACTGGCCCGGCGTTACATCGAACTGGGCGCGGGGTTTGTCGCGGTGGGGGTGGATACCACGGTGCTGATGCGTGGGTTGCAGGGGTTGGTGGGCACGTTCAAAGACAAACCCGCGCCAGCGAGCACTGGCGGCGTCTACTAATTACCTTCAAACGCCGCAGGACCCGATGTGGGAGCAGGCTTGCTCGCGAAAGCGGTGTGTCAGTCAATATATTCGGTGACTGAACCACTGCTTTCGCGAGCAAGCCCGCTCCCACATTTTGGATGCGTGGTGTTTGAGAGATCGTGTTTCAGCGCTTGATGTTTTTCAGCTCATCCAACAGCCCCAGCAAAGTCTGCAACTTCTCCTCCCCCAGTTGCTCCTGCAAGCGCTGGTAGTTGGCCTCCATGCACTGGCTCATGGAGGCAAAACTCGCCCGCCCCTTGTCCGCCAGGGTCACCAGTACCCGCCGCTGATCCTGCTCGGCCTTGCGCCGATGGATCATCCCCGACGCTTCCATGCGCACCAGCACGCCAGTCATGCTCGGTTTGAGGATGCAGGCCAGTTCCGCCAGTTGGTAAATCTCCAGTTCATCGTGTTGATTGAGGATGCGGATCACCCGCCATTGCTGCTCGGTGAGGCCGTGCTCGTTCAGCGAGGGGCGGAAAAAACTCATGGCCGCTTCGCGAGCCTGTAGCAAAGTGAGGGTCAGGGACTGCCGGGGTTTGAGCATAGAGTCAGGGTCACGTGATATTTAGTTAATGTTTTAACGAAACTCTAACATCCCCACCCCGCGCAAGCGCTATAACTTAATGGTCGCGCACGTCCATGGCGCGCTGAATCAAAAGCTCCGGCACGCAGGATCAAGACATTGCTGCCGCCAAAGCCCCTAATGAAGACATCTGCTTTAGAGCCTTCCTTCACTTTTCAGGCTGCGCCATGATCACTATTGAAACCCCCACGTATTACACCGCGACCAAGAAGTACAACCTGAGCTTTCCCACCCTGGAGCAGGACATCGAGGCCGACGTCGTCGTGATCGGCGGCGGCTTTTCCGGGATCAACACGGCTCTGGAACTGGCAGAAAAGGGCATCACCAATATTGTCGTGCTGGAGGCGCGCTACCTGGGCTTTGGCGGCACCGGGCGCAATGGCGGGCAGATCATGGCCGGCATCGGCCACGACCTGGAGAAAATCAAGCAAGACGTCGGCGAAGACGGCCTGCGCCAAGTGTTCGAGATCAGTGACCTGGGCGCCGACATCATCAAAGACCGGATCGCCAAGTACAACATCGACGCCGATTTCTGCCATGGCTACGGCTATATGGGCTTCAACGCCCGTCAGGAAAAGACCCTGCGGGCCTGGGAAAAAGACTTCAAGTCGATCAACAGCAAGCATGAAATCCGCTTTCTCGGCGGCTCCGATGTCCAGCAGATCATCGGCTCCGACGCCTACAGCAGCGCCCTGTTGCATATGGGCGGCGGGCATGTGCATTCGCTGAACCTGCTGCTGGGCGAAGCCACCGCCCTGGCCGGCCTTGGCGTGCGGATCTTCGAGAACAGCCCGGCGCTGGAAGTCAGCTATGGCGAGCGCATCACCGTGCGCACCGGGCGCGGCTCGGTCAAGGCCAGCAAGCTGTTGTGGGCCTGTGACAGTTTTCTCAACAAGCTGGAGCCGGAGCTGCATCGCTCGACCATCAACACCTACGCGTTCCAGATGATGACCGAGCCGTTGAGCGAAGAACTGATCCAGCGGATAAGCCCGATTCGCGGGGCCTACAGCGACATCCGCCCGGTGATCGACTACTACCGCGTGACCAACGAAAACCGCCTGCTGTTCGGCGCCGCCACGCCGCTGGTAGAGCACATTCCCGGCGATTTGAAAGCCTGGAACCGCAAGTTGATGCTGAAGATCTTCCCCTACCTCAAGGACGTGAAAATCGACCTGGCCTGGGGCGGCCCGATGGCCTGCAGCCCCAACCTGTTCCCCCAGATCGGCACCCTGCCGGGGCGCAGCAATGCGTTCTTCGTCCAGGGTTATTCGGGCTTTGGCGTCACCCCCAGCCACATCATCTGCAAGGTCCTGGCCGAAGGCATGAGCGAAGGCTCGGCGCGCTATGACCTGGTCAGCTCAATCCACCGCCCGACGATTATCGGCAAGGACGCAATCCGCCCCTTGCTGCTGACCGCCGGCAAATCCTGGCACCAACTGTCCGGTTACTGGAATGGTCGCCGCTAACTCCATTTTTATCCCTCAGGAGCAACTGTATGGCCCTCGTTACCCTCAAGAAAGATATCCAGCTGTCTGAACTCGACGCCTGGGGCACCGTTGCCGATCTCGGCTCCGAGATCCTCGCCGGCGAGCTCAAGGCTTTCGGCAAAATGACTTTTGGTGCGCCCACCGACAAAGTCAGCAGCGCCTATTTCGGCACCACCCAGGGCAAATTCCGCATGGTCTACCCGTTTCATGAACAAGCCACAGTGGTCACCGGCGAGGTGCGCCTGACCGACGAAAACACCGGCCAAACCACCCGCTACCAGGCCGGTGACAGCTGGTTCGTGACCCAGGGCACACCCGTGCTGTGGGAAGTGGTCAGCGAGAGCTTCGTCAAGCACTACTTCGCGGTCGCATAACTGCGTTGCTTGGTGTGGGAGCGGGCTTGCCCGCGATGGCGGTGGATCAGTTAAGTACTTCTAATCTGACATACCGCAATCGCGGGCAAGCCCGCTCCCACACAAGCCCACTCCCACATTGGGGGTGGGCTGATTGATAAGTCGCGGTCAGGCCATTCCTACCACCTGCTGCAACCGGCTACTGCGAAACGCCTTGGGCGACTGCTCAAACTGCTTCTTGAACGAACGGCTGAAATGCGCGGAATCGGTGAAGCCCCATTTGTAGGCAATCGAGGTGATCGACTCGCTGCGCAGGAACGGGTTGATCAAGTCATCGGCGCTGCGCTTGAGCCGCGCGCGCTGGATGTAGCGGCAGACGCTGTCGTCCTGTTCTTCGAACAGCCGGTACAAATGGCGCACCGAGATGTTCAAGCGGCTGGCCAGGCCCACCGGGCTCAAGCCAGGCTGGCTCAGAGACTCATCAATGATTTTCTGCACGTAGCTGCGCAGGTTGTTGCCCTGCAACGCGCCCACGTCCTCGCGCGGGTCATCGTCCTGCTCCAGGGCCGAGCCCAGCAATGACACAAAGGCACACTGCAGCGCCTCAACCTCGTCCTCGGCACCCTCGCTGCCCTTGCACAACTGGTCCATCAACACATGCAACATGCGCCCGCAGGCTTTGCTGGAGGAGATCTTGCCAAAGGTCTTTGATTGACTGCCCATCTGCTTGCACACCTGGGTGCGCGGCAATGACAGCGAGACATGCTCGATCAAACCGAATGGGGTGATTTCAATGGAGCCCACCGAGTCCATCAGCAGCAGTTCGCCAGGGGCCAGTTGCACCCGCTGGCCGTTCTGCACGATCTGCGAATAGCCGCTGCGCTGGCTGACCAAAAAGCAATCCTGATCGTTATCGCGGTCGGGGTTGGTCGCCTGGCGCTTGATCAACCCGGCATTGGTACGCAGGCTGGCCAACGACAGGCCGCCGCTGGCGAGCAGGGAGAACTCGCCGATAAACAGCGAGCGGTTGAAGGCCAGTTCGGTGTCGAAGTGGCCGCACATGGCACGCAAGTCGCGGTTCCAGGTGTCGAGCCCCTGTTGTGCACTCTGTTGGATACCCATGGGTGTCTCCACAATGGCTTATTGTTTTTGTCGGGCAATAGTTAACATGTTATCTATATGCACGCAACAAGTACCTGTCCACCATTGTGTTAGCACTAATGATGCCAATCAGAGCGTGCGCAATACGCGCTGCAAGCCGAGCAGCGCAGCCAGCAGTACATCCCGCTGTTCACGGCTCAGGGCAATGTAGCGTCGGAAGGCCGGCATGCGGTTGACCACCTCGCTGCCGCCCATGTGCTCCAGGCGTACGTGCCATTGCTGGGCATGCAGCTCGATGTGCAGGCGCTTGAAATCCAGGGGCATCAATGCCTCGTGCAGCGCGCTGTCCTGTTGCAAGCGCGCCTGCAATTGCCCCAGCAATGCCCCCTCGCCCGCGCGCTGCCGGCAGCAGATTCCAGTTCGTCGAATGGCCCCGCCATGGTGCAATTCAAAGCGTGCCGCGCCCTCTGCCGAGGCGGGTAGGCGCAGGCTGAATTCGGTCATGACCAGGTGCATCAACAACTGCGATTCGGTGCGCTCGCGGATTTCCAGGTGCAGGCTGTCGTCGTCCAGGACGGCGTGCGCCAAAGTCGGCGATACCTGCTCGAAACGCGCCAGCCCGAGGTTGCGCTGCAACTGCCCCAGGGTGCGCCCAGGCTGATAGCCGGCGGGCGCCCGTTGCGCACTGAACAGTTCAGACAGCTTTTGCCGCAGTGCTGACATAGCCGTGATGAGCGTGATCCGGTTCATTGGCAAACTCCTTGGCCAGCACGTCTTCCACCGACGCCGGCGTGAATGGATTGACCTTCTGCACCACCAGGGTCCAGAACAGCGCATACACCGCAGTACCGCCCAGCATCACGCCGAACGGGACATAGATATCCGCCGGGTTCATCCCCGGCGGCGTGATAAACCACATGCCCAACAGGATGCCGGCGCTGGACAGCAACTGCGGCAGCGGGAACCACGGCGAGCGATAAGCCCGTGGCAAATCGGGGCGACGAATGCGCAGGATCACCACCGACACCGTGACCAACAGGTAGGCGAAACTCCACGCACACACCGCCGCCAGCACCAGGTGCATGATGTTGTCGGTGTTGCCGCCCAGGTACAGCGCATGCAGGCACGGAATCAGCATCGCCACCAGGATGCACAGCACCGGGGTCTTGAAGCGTGGGTGCAGGTAGGTGAAGACCTTGGGCAACGCGCCATCCACCGCCATGCCATACAGAATGCGTGGCACACCGGCCATCAGGGTGTTGATGGTGGCGGCGCCGGCAAACAGAAAGCCAATGCCCAGCCACAGCGGCCCGATCTGGCCCATTACCTGTTCGGCAAAGCGCGGAATGGCCATGGGTGTGTCCAGCAGATGCACGCCGCTGGCCGCGTCCAGCACCACGTTTTCCACCTGGCGCTTCATCGCTGCGCCATAGATGAACATGCACGTTGCCACGCCCATCAGGCCGAGCATCATTGCCCGGGGCATGACCTTGGCCGACTGGCGCAAGTCCGGCGCCAGCGGGGTGACGAATTCACAGCCGACAAACATAAACATCGCCATGCCCACCAACGACAGCACCGTCACCAGGTCGGTGCCCACCAGGGACTCACCAAACCAGCCGTCCAGCTGCACTGCCGGCGCGGCGATCAGGCCCAGCACGCCAAACACCATCAAGGTGGTCCACATGCCGAAGGTGAGGATGATCTCGGCGCGGCCAAAGGCACTGACGCCAAACACATTGAGCACGCCGAACACCAGCACAAAACCGACACCCAGCAGCCACGAGCCACCGGCGGATTCGGCCAGGGTGTTGAGGTGTTCGAAGTTCACCAGGGCCATGACCCCGGCGAGGATGGTCTCGGCGGTGCCGGCAAACACATGCACGATCAAATACGCCGACAAGGTGCCGGTGATCGCAAAGAAACGGCCCATGCCGCAATTGATGTAGTCGTACACCGAGCCGGTGGTGGGCAGTATCGAGGCGGCCTCGGCGAAGGTCGTGGCCTGGGCCAGCATCATCACCACGGCCAGCAGCATGGCCAGCGCAAACGCGCTGCCGCCGATGCCAAAGCCCATGGTCGCGGTGAGAATCACCGGGCTGGCCATGATCAGGCCAATGGTGCTGGCCAACGCGGTGGGGAAACCCACCGTGCCCCGGTTCAGGTGCGCAGTAAGTCTGTCATTGCTCGACATGGTGCAGATCCTCGAAAGGGATTTTTTAGAAGTGTTTGCACTGTGCGCCCCGCCCAACCTGATCGTCTTGCCCCTGGCTGCCGCCGGTTTTGTTGCTCCCTGCCAGGGTTTGCAGCCTGGCGGCCAGGATCAATTACCTGGCACGCAGGTGAAAGACTTGCGCCGCCGACGCTCGCCCTAATGCGCCCTCAACTTAACCCTTGGGGGACTATAACAATGGAGCACACACGCAAAACCCGCCACCTGCGCCCGGCTGTCGGCCTGGGTCTGGCGCTGTTGATTGGCCAACCTTCAGCCCAGGCAATCGAACTGTATGCCGACGACGACACCACCGTCACCGGCAACTTCCTGGCCGTGTACGGCATGTTCAACAGCCGCAAGAACTACGAGGGCAGCCAGGGCGGTTCGACCTGGCGTGAAGGCTTTATCAAGTATGGCTTGAGCGTCGAGCAGACCCTGGGCAGCAACGCCAGTGTGTATGGCACCGCCAACCTGGTGAGTTCCGGCACCTGGGGCGATGGCGATGCCTCCCGCGTGACTGACGGCAGCGAGCGCACCACCAAGTTCGACGAAGCCTTTGCCGGCTGGCGCTCGGGGGACCTGTTGCCGGCCCTGGGCAAGGATGGCCTGGACCTGTCGTACGGGCGCCAGATCATCACCGTGGGCGACGGTTTTATCATCAACGACGATGGCCCGAACCTGGGCAATGGCGTGGCCGACGGTGAGTTCGACCGCGGCGGCGCCTATTACATCGCGGCGCGGCATGCGTTCGACAAGGCCGCAGTGATGCGCCTGGGCGGCAAGGACGGCTTGCATGGCAGCCTGATGTGGATCGAGTCCGACAACCGCGCCCAGGCCCTGACCGAAATGGCCATCGGCACCCTGGAATACAGCGCAGCGCCAGGCACCCTGGGCTTGACCTACCTGCATGGCATCGACGTGGACGAGCGGTTTGCCAACGACCTGCAACGTCAACGCAAGGGCATGAACCTCTACAGCCTGCGCGGCACCGGGAATGCCGGGATCGACAACGCGCACTTCTCGTTTGAATACGCCTGGCAGGACAAAGACCCCGGCCCGGAAAAAGCCTGGTACGCCGAGGCCGGCTACACCTTCACCGACCTGCCCTGGTCGCCAAACCTGACCTACCGCTATGCGCGCTACTCGAAAAACTGGGATGCGCTATTCGCTGGCTTCAATCGAGGGTTGGGTACCTGGGTCCAGGGCGAAGTGGCGGGCAACTACTCCGGGCCCTACAACAGCAACACCTCGGTGCAGCACGTGGCACTCAAGGTCAAGCCGCTGGACATCCTGACCCTCGGCGCACTGTTCTTCGACTACCAGACTGTCAGCAAGCGCAACATGCTCGACCTGGATGGCCGCGAGCTGGACCTGTATGTCGAATGGGCGGTGAACGAACACCTGATCATCACGCCGTTGATTGGCCTGTACCAACCGGACAAGGACCAGGAGACGGGCGGCAACCAGGTCGGTGGCAACGGCACCAACGTGTATAGCCAGTTGGTGGTGGCGGTGCCGTTCTAAGCCGTGGGTTGCGCCTGAGCCACCGCACTTCCCCTGTAGGAGCGGGCTTGCCCGCGATAGCGGTAGTTCATCCGCCGAATGTATCGACTGACACTCAGCCATCGCGGGCAAGCCCGCTCCCACAGGGGCATGGCAGCCACAGACATACGCCCCGGCAGGCACAGTCAAGCTGTCGCCTGCAGCGTTGGTTAGCCTCGGGGTTTCCCTTTTGATCAGGAACCTCCCCATGAGCGATATCGCGCTGCTGCCCACCGTCGAAGCCTTCCTGCGTCGAGACCACGGCCTGTTTATCGACGGTGGCTACGTCGCCAGCCAGTCCAGCCAGACCCTGGCGGTGATCAACCCCGCCACCGGCCAGGTCATCGCCACGGTCGCCGACGCGCAAGCCAGTGATATCGAGCTGGCCGTGGCCTCCGCCAGGCACGGCTTTAAACAATGGTCGCAGACCGCCCCGGCGGTGCGCGGTAACGTGCTGCTCAAACTCGCCGACCTGCTGGAACGCCACCGTGAGGAGCTGGCACAGATCGAGACCTGTCAGTCGGGCAAGATCATCCAGATTTCCCGGGCGTTCGAGGTGGACCAGGCCGCGCATTTCCTGCGTTATTACGCGGGCTGGGCGACCAAGATCAGCGGCCAGACCCTCACCCCGTCACTGCCCTCGTTTGCCGGCGAGCGCTACACCGCCTTCACCCTGCGCGAACCGGTGGGCGTGGTGGTAGGCATCGTGCCGTGGAATTTCTCGACCATGATCGCCATCTGGAAACTCGCCTCGGCCCTGGTGACCGGGTGCAGCATCATCATCAAGCCCAGCGAGTTCACGCCGCTGACCCTGCTGCGCATTGCCGAACTGGCGGTGGAAGCCGGCCTGCCCGCTGGCGTGCTGAACGTGCTGACCGGCGGCGGCCGGGTGGGTAAGGGGCTGATCGAACACCCCGGCACCGACAAGGTGTCATTCACCGGTTCGGTGCCCACCGGCCTTGCGGTGGGCAGCGCGGCCATGGGCGCCGGCCTGACTCGCGCGACCCTGGAACTGGGTGGCAAAAACGCCGCGGCGTTCCTGCCCGATGTGAAGCTGGAAACCGCCGTCAACGGCATTATCGAAGCCGGGTTCCTGCACTCCGGGCAAATCTGCGCGGCGGCCGAGCGGTTCTTCGTCCACCGCTCGCAGATCAACCCGGTCATGCAAGCCCTGGCCCAGCGTTTGAGCCGACTGAGTATCGGCTCGCCACTGGATGAGCGCACCGAGTTCGGCCCGGTCACCCACCGTCAGCACCAACTGAAGCTGGAAGGTTTTTTTGCCACCGCCCGCGCCGAAAACAACACAATCATCCATGGCGGCCAGCCAATGGATCGGCCGGGTTGCTATGTCGAGCCCACGATCATTCTCGCCAACAGCATCAACGACACGCTGCTCACCGAAGAGACCTTCGGCCCCATCGCCACGTTCCTGCCCTACGACGACGAGGATGAGTTGCTGGCGTTGATAAACCACACCGCTGGCGGCCTCAGCGCCAGCCTGTGGACCAACGACCTGGGCAAGGCGCTGCGCATGGTCCCGGCGATCAACGCCGGCACGGTATGGGTGAACATGCACACCCTGCTCGACCCGGCCGTGCCGTTCGGTGGCAACAAATCCTCGGGGATTGGCCGGGAGTTTGGCAGCGCGTTTATCGAGGACTACACCGAACTCAAGTCGGTGATGATGCGCTATTGATCACCCCGGGATCAGCGCCTCCGCCTCGATCTCGATCAACCACTCGGGCAGCGACAGGCCGCTGACGATGATCCATGACGACGGCGGCGGATTGTCGGGGAAACGCTCGCGCAGCGCGGCAGCGATAGGCTCCTGCTGATCGCGGGCGGACTCGACGATATACAGGCGCAGCATGATCACATGGGACAGATCGCCCTCGGCCGCGGCCAGTACCTTTTCAATATTGTCCAGGGCGGTGGCGGTCTGCTCGGCGATGCCGGGGCCGACGGTGCGCTCGTCAGCATCCACCCCCACCTGGCCGGACAAGAGAATGCGCCGGCCCTCGCGCACTTCCATGGCCTGGCTGAAACCGTATTGCAGGGAGTTGAAGACTGTCGGGGGATTGATGGTTTTTCGTTGCATGACGACTCCTTGTTGTCTGTAGGAAATAAGGCTACCTCAAGTGTTTTTTCGGCTCTTGGAGAAGTTGCCGATTTCAACATCCAGAAACAGAACACCTTGCAATCCACCCTCCCCCTACCTATATTCGCGCCAGGCGCCATCTACGCCACCTTCCGCGGAAAGGGCTGCGCCCAGGACATGACTGCAGACCTCATCACTACGACTCCCAACCTTAAAGCGGACAAGGTTTGTGCAAGGAGATCGTATGTCGCAACGCCCCGCGTCACCGTCCACTGACGGCCGTATCAACCTTGAGCAGCAGCGCAAGCGCGCCAAGGAACTGTTGCAGCGCCTGAAACACGGCACCGCGCCCACTGAACTGGCGCTGCTTGCCAACCCGCACCCGACGCTTTCCGATGCCCAATGGCTGATTGCCCGGCAACTGGGTTTCAGCAGTTGGCCCAAGCTCAAGGCCCATGTGGATGCAGTGGATTTTGCCGCCAACCACCCCGGTTTCGAAGCCAGCGATGAAGCGCGCACCACCCATTGGCGCTGCGGCAATGATATTGCCCACAGCCTTGGCGTGGCGGGGTTCAAGGGGCGGTTTCGGATGCTCAGCGACCCGCTGTGCATGGGCCCGGTCCAGGCCTTGCCTGGCGAGGCCTACCGGGCGATGCGGGCGCGCTTCATCGGCCAGGCGTTTACCCTGGATGTGGCAGATGCCGCACGCCGCCTGGACGATGAGTACCGCCATCTTGAAGAGCTGGGCAGCGCCGACCACAGCGTGTTGTGGTGCGAAGCGGATGCCTATGACCAACTGTTCCTGATCCGTGCCCTGGCAGGTCTTCAGCACACGCCGGCCAGGCTGGAGTTGATCGCGGTCGACCGCATTCCCGGCGTGCAGCGCTTTATCGGCATCGGGCAATTGGCCCCGCAGGTGTTGGCCTGGCTGTGGCCCCAGCGCCGGCCAGTTGACGAGCCCATGCGCCAATTGGCGCGGCAGGCGTGGGCGGCCTATTGCGACAGCTCGCCCGTGGCCCTGGCACAGTTGGCCCGCAACCCCCTCCCCGCCTTGCCCTTGCTGGCCCCGGCACTGCGCCGGCAGTTGCAGGAGTTGCCCGGCGCTCGCGATGGCTTGTCGCTGACCGAGCGCCTGGCCCTGCAATATCTGGCCGAAGTCGGCCCCACGCCGTTTGCCCGAGTGTTCGCCGAGCTGATGGCCAAGCGTGAACCCCTGCCCTACCTCGGCGACATGATGTTCCATGCCCTGATGCGGCCGCTGATCGACGGGGCCTCTCCTTTGCTGACTGAGTCCGACAGCCACCTACCCTGGCCTGGCCGCACACTGGCGCTGACGCCCCTGGGCCACCGGGTGTTGAGTGGCAGCGAGTACTGGCCCGATCATGCAAGCCACGAGCGCTGGGGCGGTGGCGTGCAGATCGTACCGGGGCAGCCGCACTGGACGATCGACGACAAGGGCGTGCCAGCCTGGCGGACCTAACGCCCCTGGCTGAGCATCTGCAGGTTCATCGCCACGAGCTTGCGCCGCTTGGACAAGGGCTTGCCGGCGTGTTTATGCAAGGTGCACAGCTCGAGGTCATCCTCGATGACCAGGATGCGTGCGGAAGAAGATGACATAGGCAGCAGATGATAACCGGTCACAATTAGGCCAACTTCTCACCCGGGGAAACATTGCGCAACGAACGTGGCGTATTGGGCTGTGTGAACGCGGATTATCAATATTTTGAAGAAGCTGATTGCATCGAACCTGGGCTTTTTCAGTTAAACGCCAGCAATCAAGCTATCTCCTCGTTAGGTCACGTCACCAGATGCAGGAGAATCATCATGTCGAAAGCCACCGTCAGCCAGTTCATGCACACCCTCCATCAACGCCTCACCGAGTTGTGGGATACCTGTGCCCGCGCTGGGGGAGCACGCTCATGACCCGTTTGCTGCTGGGCGCCGCCATGCTGGCACTGCTTGCCGGGTGCGCCACCGTCAAACAGCCCGAGTTGGACGTCGCGGTCCAAAGCTCCGGGCAGATCTGGAACGCCGTAGCGCACTATAGCGGCCGCACGTTTCTCTCGGGGCCACGCTGGACCGGGACCCAAGGGCCACAACTGACGGCAATCGACCAAAATGGCCAGCGCGCTGCCTATCCAAGCGGTGCCTGGAACAGCTGGGCACCAGGGCGGGATGCTGCCAACGTCTTCGTGAATATCAATGCCCTGCGCCTGGAGGGCGACAAACTGTGGGTAGTGGACACCGGCTCGCCCGAATTCGGCGGCAACCCTGTCAGCCAAGGCGCAAAGCTGGTGTGTATCGACCTGCCTACAAACCAGGTGGTTCGCACCTACTTCTTCGGGCCGGATATCGCCATGGCCGGCAGCTACGTGGACGACGTCCGCTTCAGCGCCGGCAAGGCCTTCCTCACCGATGCGGGAAATGCCGGCATTATTGTCGTCGACCTGGAGACCGGCGAAGCCCGGCGCGTGCTGAACCAGCATGCCTCAGTGGTCGCCCGGCCCGACCGGGACTTGATCCTCAGCAACCAGGTGGTCAAGGCCCCCAACGGCCAACCCCTGCGCGTCAACGCCGACCCGCTGGAAGTCAGCATTGACGGCGTCTGGCTGTACTATGGCGCGCTGCAAGGCCCGTGGTTCAAGGTGCGGATCCAGGACCTTGCGAACCCGGCCCTGCCCCCGGAACAACTGGCCGCGCGGGTAGAATTCTTTGCCGATATACCGGCAACGGGAGGTTCGGTCATGGATGCACAGGGCAACCTGTACTTTTCCGATCTGGCCCACGACGCCATGCGCGTGCGCCGCCCTGACGGACAGATCGAAACCCTGGTCGTGGACAAGCGCCTGCATTGGGTTGACGCGCCTTTCCTGGACAAGGACGGGACGTTGTGGCTGCCCACTCCACAAATGGACCGCGTAGCCCTGTTCAACAAGGGTAAATCCCTGGTGCAGTGGCCGGTGGGGGTTTATCGCTTATCGACACAGCGCTGATCAGCGCGACTGCAGATTGCTTAACGCTTTCACATCCCTTTCACAGTCGGGCGCCTAAGGTGATCCCAGCTCCTAGTGAAAACCTTTAAGCCCGCACTCCCCATCGCGGGCTTTTCTTTGTCTGGGATTTGGCTGAAAGCGGGGTGCCCGGCATCTGCATGCCGGGCCAGGAAAGTGCAACTACAACAATACCGTAGCCAGCATCCCCAGCGCCCCCAGGCAAAAGCCGATCAATGCGCCGCGCCCAGGTGCCTCATGGAACAGCGCCCAGACCACCACAGGCTCCAGTAGCAGCAAGGACGTGACCGAGACCACGGTGACGATCCAGATATCACCGACCGCCACATACCCCAGCCAATAGGCGCCCAGCAAGCAAAGCCCGGCAAAGCACATCAGCACTACAGGCATGATGAATGCCTGCCATGAACCGTCGCCGGCATGGGCCAGCCTGGCGGTGACTACCTCGCTGTAGATTGCACAAAACTCACCGATCACCATCAACCCTAGAGCAAAAACTCCGAGTAGTTCTTTGGACATATCAAAAACTCCTTCGTATTCAGCGCAATGTTTTTCAGCTCCCAGCGCGCGATGCCGCTCACCAGGGAGTTGTTGCAGTGATACGAAGCAGCCTTGAACAGGCCTGAATTACCGAAGTGCTTTTGCATGCTCATGTCCTTCAACGGGTGTGAGTCGGCGCAGCCCCAACTAAGGAGGGCTGGCTCAGATCATACGTTCCGTTGAGCAGCGTGAACAACCAACACTAGAGTGCCGGTATAGATGAGGCCGCGATCGCCAGGGCCAGCTGTGCGTCAGACATCAGCGGCGGCGTGTAGGTCGAGCGATAAAACCTGCTTGCCTGCTCGAACTGTGCACCCCGGATCTCGCCATCGGAGCCAATGAACGCCAGCGCGTCACTTTTGGAGGATTTGAAAAGTTCTGGAATGTAGGAAGTACCGGCGGTAGCTCCCGAGGTAATCACAAAGGGCGCTACCGAGGTGAGCATAAGCGCCCCCTGGAACGGGTTATTGTTTTCGGCGGCCACAGCGGGGTTGCCAATCGACACCAGGAGGACGATTGCCAGGGGTTTGCAGAAATCCATGGGTGATTGCTTCCGTGCGTTCAGAGGGGCGCCACGATAACAGAGTTGGGCGGTCCATCACGCAGGTGTCGCAGGAGCATGCCCGGGAACGTGTACCACACGCCCCCGGGCACGCTAGGTCACGGCTTGAGTTCAAACAACGCCGGCATTGGCGGCCATTCGGAAGGTACCTTGCGGAAGTGGCTGAACCCGGCGGCTTGCGCCATCTGCCGTGCGCGCTTCTCGCCCATGAACGCCCCCAGCCCTGCCCCACCGTGGGACAGCGAGCAGGTCATGCAATACAGGGTGCTCTGCGGATACATCACTCGACCGAACAGGTTCATGTTCTCGTGAAGCTCTTCGGACAGGTTGAGCTCGACCATCAGGTAGGTGCCGTCTTCGGCCGTCGCGGCGCGCAGGTCCTTGAGCATCTGCTGAGGATCGGTGGCATCGTGGATCACCACGAAGGTGGTCACGAAGTCGAATTGCTGGCCTCGCAAGGCATCCGAATCGTTCACCTCGAATTGCACCCGGTCACCGACCCCGGCTGCCTCGGCATTGGCCCGTGCCAGCTCGATGGAAGGCAGGTGAAAGTCGCAGCCGACAATCCGGGCCTCAGGGTACGCCTTGGCCATGGTGATCGCCGCAAGGCCGGCGCCGCAACCGAAATCCAGGACACTGCCGCCGGTCTTGAGCTTCTCTTCGACGCCGTCCAGGGAAGGAATCCAGTGCTGCACCAAGTAGTGCTTGTACCAAGGCATGGTCATGCGCTCCATGCCTTTCCAGGTTTCCAGCGGAAACGCCTCTTCGGCGCAACCACCACCGTGGCGAAAAGCTTCGATGACCTTGGGCGCCATGCTCACGAACGGCACACTCAGCTGAATGATCCCACCGGCAAAATAGGGCGAGTCTTCATCGGCGAGAACCGGCACAAATTCAGCGGGCATCTGGTAGCTACGGGTTTGCGCGTCATAGGTCACATAGCTGCCGGTGACCATGCTGCCCAGCCATTCGCGCAAATAGCGTGCGTTGTAGCCGGTCTTCTGCGCCAGCTGTTCCAGGGTCACGGCCTCACCGTCGGCCAGTGCCTTGAACAGGCCAAGCTGGTCACCGATGTAGAGCATCGCACCGCGCAGTGTGTTGCCGTAATCCTCCATGATCCGCGCGGAAAACTGCTGGACCTTGGTTTTATCAACTTCCATAACCTTAGACATCTGTCTCTCCTTGATAAGTTTGCAAGCCTGCTCATTGAGCAAGGGTCAGCGGTCCGTCAGTTTGGACAGCACGTTATCGACAATGCGTTCGGACATGCCCAGATGGCTTCTGGGCTCGAACAGCCGCGCCAGGACGCCTGCATCCATGACAGCGACCACCCGGGTATCGGCCTCGATCGCCGTGCGGATCGACACGTGATCGCGCTGGCTCGCCTGGGACACTTCGAAGATGATTTGGTAGGCGCTGCTCTTGCCGAGCTTGCGTGCCATTTCGAACACCACGGCTTCGGTGCAGATCGCATCGCCATAGCCCTGGGCGGTGCATTCCATCTTCTTGACGTTAACGGTCAGCCCGTCGATGGTCTCGGTCAGAATCGAGAGCGCCATCAGCGCATAGTGCGAAACGTCCGCCACCGCACACCACTCCAGGCGCGTGCCACGGTAATCGCGCTCGTGCTCGAGGATCATCGCGTCCAGCGCGAGCACGACCTGGGCCTTGGCTAACCGCGCCAGGACCACGACCTGCTCGCAGCCCTCGGGGTTGCGCTTGTGGGGCATGGTGCTGCTGCCGATCTGCTGATCGCTCCAGCCCACTTCCACCTCGCCGATTTCCCAGCGATTGAGCGTGCGGATTTCGTCGGCCACACGGGCCAGCGATGCCGTGACCATGGCCAAGGTACTGACGAACTCTGCGACACGGTCACGGGATACGTGCCATCCGGTCAGGGGTACTTGCAGCGACAAGCGCTGCGCAAAACGCTCCAGCATGGGCATCGCGTCCGGACCGAACGCCGCCATCGTGCCGACCCCGCCAAACAGCTGCACCACCAGCACTCGCTGGCGGGCCTCAGCCAGGCGCTGGCGGTGGCGCAGCAGTTCATCAATCCAGCCGGCGACCTTCAGCCCAAAGGTGGTTGGCAAGGCTGGGATCGAATGGGTCCTGGCGACCATCAGCGAATCACGGTGCGCATCGGCCAGCGTCGACAGTTTGCCCAGCAAGGTCTCCAGGGCCAGGTCCATCGCGTCGAGGACGTCGCGCATTTCCATGGACTGGGCGGTGTCCTGTATGTCCTGGGTGGTGGCGCCGTAGTGCACGAATTCACGGGCACTCGGGCTGCAGTTTTTTTGCAGGGCGCTCAGCAAGGGCATCAGCGAATGACCGGTGGCAGCCACGCCTTCGGCCAACTGGCGCACATTGATGCCCGACAGCAAGGCGGCTTTTTCGATCTCCAGGGCGGCCTCGAGCGGGATGATATTGACATCGGCCTGGGCCATGGCCAGCGCAGCTTCCACATCCAGCCAGCGCTGCAGGCGGCAGTGACTGCAGAAGATCTTGCGGCTCTGCGGGCCGGCATAGCCTGAACCGTGGGTTTTCGAGTCGAGGATGTGGCTGTGTTCGTGCCGGCACTGCTCGCCGTCATGACCCAGGCCGAGGTGTTCCGAACGAGCGGTGCAAGATGCACGGGCTACCTTTTCCAACGTTTGCGAATCCATCACATACCCTCCATCGCGTACTGGGACTGACCGACATTTCCTGGGGTTGCCATCACCGCTTCAAGGCCATCGCTTGAAGACCGGGGTATCGCTTTGTTCGCCACCAATTCGACCATCTGTGCCGCAAGCCCCGTGTAGGTGGTCGGGTCAAGCAGGTCGTCGAGCGCTTGGCGGGTGAAACAGCCGTGCAAACGCTGATCGTTGAGCAGGGCTTCGCGAAAAGAAACACCCGCGCCTTGGGCTTGCAGAGCTATTTCGTGGACCAACTGATGGGCCGTCTGCTTGCCCAGGCGAGGCGCCAGCGCGAGCATGACCCGCTCCGACAGGATCAGCCCGTCCAGCAAATCCAGGTTGCTGCGCATGCGCGCTTCGCGCACGTCCAACCCGGCCAGCAGCACACCCTCCATCCGTGCAAGCAAGGCACCGGCGTAGATGAACAGCTCCGGCAAGGCCGCCCATTCGATGCGCCAGGTGGTGCCGTCACGCTCGTGCAACTGGAACGCCGCATCGGTCAGCGCGAGCATTTGTGCGCGTACCAGCCGCGAAAGCGCGCTGATCAGATCCACCGTCGACGGGTTTTGCTTGTGGGGCATGGTGCTGCTCCCCACCTGCCCTGCCCGGCGGCCTTCACGCACTTCATCTATCTCGGTGCGTTGCAGGTGGTAGATCTCATTGGCGACCCGGCCCAAGGTCGCCGAGGCCTGGACCAGCAGCCAGGCCGCCTCCAGGACCCGGTCGCGGGCGCTGTGCCAACTGCTCAACGGTGCCGCCAGGCCAAGGCTTTCCAGGGTCCGGCGCTGTACCTCCAGGCCCTGTGTGCCCAAGGCCGCCAAGGTGCCCACGGCGCCGGTCAGGTTGCCCACCATTACCCGGGCATACGCCTCATCAAAGCGCTCAAGGTGTCGATCAATTTCATCGACCCACACCGCGACCTTGTAGCCAAACGTGGTGGGCAGCGCTTGCTGCCCGTGGGTCCTGGCGACCATCGGCGTGTGCTTATGCTGCAGGGCGAGCGTGAGCAAATGCCCACGAATCCCCCGCAAACGCTGCAAGACCAGGCCCCAGGCATCGCGAACCTGCAAGATGAGCCCGGTGTCGAGGATGTCCTGGGTGGTCACGCCGTAATGCACGTATTCACCCAACCCATCGGCGCACAAGGCCTCCAGTGCGCGAATGGTCGGCACCAGGATGTGCCCGGTTTCCATGCTCTCGCGCCCCAGTGCGTCGAGGTCGAGCAGCTCCACACTGGCCACCCGGGCGATTTCCCGCGCAGCTTCATGGGGGATGATGCCCATCTGCGCCTGGGTCGCCGCCAGCGCTGTTTCAACATCGAGCCACTTCTGCACCTGATTGGCATCAGAGAAGATCGCGGCAAATTCCGGGGACGAGTAAGCGCCCCCGTGGATACGGGATTCTGATATATGACTCGGCATGTCGGGTTACTCGCGTTGTCCAGGGAGGGCTACTTCACGCGCTGCACTTCTTCCCAGACAGCGTCGTAATAAGCCCTCTCCAGCCGGAAGTGCTGGGCCAGGGACGTCAGGAATGAATTCTGGAACGCGAGGTCCGGAATACGCCGTGAGATCAGCGCCCATTCACGCTTGGCCCGCGGCGGGACAAGGCTGATATGCACTTCGTAGTACTCCGCGTCGTCCTGGCTCAGGCCAGCGTTGCGCAAGGCGTTGTACAACTTGCCGTGGTTGCCGGGAACCACCAGTTCGGTGATGTAGAACACCGCCAGGCCCCAGCCGACATCCGGGTTGCGAAAGCACCGGGCCCGGTTGTTCAGGTAGGCGATCTCTTCGGGCATGGTCGAGATGGCGTCGAAATCGGCAGGCAGGCCCACGGCGCCGAGGAGCTTGGCCAACAGCCGTGGGTGGGAGCGCTGCTCGTCCTCTTCGCCCAGCTCGCCGTAGAGGTAACGGCCAAGCGCGGCTGCCTCATCCACGTCGGTGAGGTTGACCAGCAGGTCCGCTGCGTCGCGGTACAGGCGGAAGGTGCGGAACCACTGGTGATGCAGGAACACCTGCAGTTGCTCACGGGAGGCCTTGCCTTCAAATATGTACTGCGACATCGGATGGTTTTCCCGCGACTGCGCGGCGATTTCCTCTTCCAGGCGCTGTTGGAAGCCAGCTTCGGACAAGGGCGATGCCAGGTCCGCAGACGGCATGAAACGCTCTTGCACGCCATAGATCGCATTGGCCAGCCAGCGCCGGGTCGAGGCAGTGGCGACGTCATCGCTCAGCGACAGGATGTACAACAATTGCTGACACTGCGCCGCGTTCGCGGCATCGCCCCGGTGGCCCGATTCGCACAAGGCGCGCAGCATATTGGCGGCAATTTCGATACGGTTGAATGTCGTGTCAGGTTTGAGCGCCTCAGCCAGCAGGCGGGCTTCAGCGGTGTGAATGCTCTGTAATTGCGGCAGCGAAAAATTACGTGGGCTCATCATGTGCTCCATTTTTTTGTTCTAGGGTCGCTGGGAGGATCAGGCGGGCAGGCGTTGTTCCTGCATCTGCTGCCACAGGCTGTCGAAGTAGGCCTTGTTGATTTCGAAGTGACGCTTGAGCGCCCGCATGAACATGCGCTGGAAGCCTTCATCACTGGCGAACTTGGCGATCAGTGCCCACATTTCCTCGGTGTCGATCTCATCCTGGGTGCCATGCAGGCGGTGGAACTCACTGGGCCCCTCTGGCACCTCAAGGCGCTGCAACAACTCGTAGATGCGCCGATGGTTGACGCAACTGACCGACTCGACGGCGTACAGCAACGCCAGGCCCCACGCCACATCGGTGTGCCGCACACAACGAATGCGATTGTTCAGGTAGGCCTTTTCCAGGGGGTGCAGTGCCGGGAAGTCAATCGCCAGCGGAATATCGAAATACTCCATGAGGTGGGCCAGCATCGCCGGGTGGGAACGCTCCGGTGTCTCCGCGCCCGCTTCGCCGTAAAGGTTGCGGTAGAACACCGACGCGTCCTCAATGGCTTCGAAGCGAAAGGCCAGTTCGGCCAGCAGGCTGTAGAAGTTGTAAGAGCGGGTCCAGTGGTGTTCCAGGAAGAAGCGCACGTCTTGCACCGGCGGCGTGCCCTGGAACAGGTGCACCGACATGGGATGATTGACCCGGCTGCGTGCGGCGATTTCAGCATCGACCTGCTTGCGGAACTCATCCGCCGGCAGTGCGGTGAAACTCGGCAGGTCGGCCGCGAATTCATCTTCAACGCGGTAAACCTCACTGGCCATCCAGCGACGGGTCGGCTCGGTGCGCGGCTCGCCGGGAATGTGCAGTTGCAGCAGTGCTGACTGGTAGTGGGCGTAGGCGCCGGCGTCTCCCGACAGGCCTTGCCGGGTCAGCGCGAGCAGCGCTTCCAGCGCGCTGGTGACCTGGGTGTATGGCGCGCCGGGCTTTAAAGCATCAGCCATCAGCGCCGAAGCGATGGTGCACTGATGGGCGTCCGGGCGTTGTTGCAGGGCAGCAGTATCCATTGATAACCCCTTTGATCCTTATTTTTATGATGTTTACGTACTCGAAAAAAATCCTAAAGGTTCCTCCAGTGGCAAGGTCAACACCTGTAGGAAAATTCTTTTCATTGAGTTGAAACAGCCCGTAACCAGGGCTGTTCGCCCCGCCGATGGCTGACCAACGGCGAGGCGAGGATGCCGGGGGGAGGCTTCAGGACGCGGCGGGAACTGTCACGAGGAAAGGCACGGTACGAATTTTGTCGCCTCCCTTGAATTGAATCCACAAGGCATAAGGCCCCGCATGCGCGGGCTTGGCATGCAGCATCAACTGCGCCGAGACTGCGCCTGGGTCGCCATGGTCACCGTGGGCGGCCTGCGCCGCCATGGCGTGCGCATGCACATAGTCCAGCTCATCGGTACTGACGAAAACCGCATGGGCCGCCACACCCAGGTAGGTGTCCAGGTCCTGGGCCGGCTTGCCATCCTTGAGCACGGTCAGCGACATCATGCTTTCGCTGCCGGCACGCAAGGCCGACGTGTCCAACTTGACCGTGTACGGGCCATCGCTACCTTGCTCCGGCTTGGCCGGCGCCTGGGCCACCGCATCGCTGCCGCCTTGTACTGGCACCTCGAAGCGCACCACCTGCTGGCCAAGCCCGCTCGGCACGGCATCGGCATAGACGTAATAGGTGCCCGGCCGGGGAAACTTCATCGCGACCTTGAAGCGACCATCAGCGCCCAGCTTGGCCGCGTGCTCATGGATAAAGCTGGTGAAATGGCTGTCGGTCGCCAGCACATGAAGGCGCTGGGTCAGTTCTTCGTCAAACTGCACGATCGGTTGCCCGGTGGCCTTGTCGGTAAAGGCAATCGACAACTCACGTGTCAGTGGGCCGGTTTCTTTGACGATCAGCGCGCCAACAGCCTTTTCGCTCTCGCCGGGCAGCGCGAACGTGCCTTTGATGCTTTCCTGGGCTGCCATCGACGGCATTGTCGCCGCGCCTAGCACTGCCAGGCCAACGGTTAGAACCTGCTTGGTATCCATCTGGGTGACTCCTCATTCGATAAATGGTGGCTTGCGACAGTAAATCTGCCGCCAGGCCGTTCTTCGCCGAACACCGCAAGCAGCGCGCTTGCGTACAACAACGGTGTCTAACGCAGTGCCGCAGCACCGCTGCACACCTGCCCCGCCTGCTCGCAGATCTGCCAGCCACCGCCCAATGCCTTGTAGATACCGACCACCGCCAAGCGCTGCTCGGTGCGCGCCACAGTCAGTGCGCGGCGGCTGCTGAAGTCCGCGCGCTCGGCCTCCAGGACGTCCAGATACACCCCCTCACCTTCCGTGAAACGCGTGCGGGCCAACCTCGCCGCCTCACGATTGGCCGCCGCTTCCAGCAGCCGCAAGCCCAAGGTGCTGCCTGCAGCACTGTTGGCCTGGAACGCGTCATCGGTTTCTTGCAGGGCGCGCAATACGGTCTGGTCGTAGCTGATCAATGCCGCCTGGGTGCGCGCCTCGCTGGCGGCGATCCGCGCACGTACGCGCCCAGTGTCCAGCAGCGACCAGCGAATGACCGGTGCGATAAAGTTCGACTGCATGCCCGAGTCGCCCAGGGCGCCGAGGCTTCCGGCCAGCAGACCGATGGAGCCCTGCACCTGGATATCCGGATACAAACCGGCTGTTGCCACGCCGATCTGCGCGGTCTCGGCTGCCAGCACCCGTTCGGCTGCGGCGATATCGGCGCGCCGGGCCAGCAAGCCGCCCGGGTCGCCGACCTGCAGGGTGCGCAGGTTCAAGGTCTCACGGCCGGGCCGGGCCTGCGGTGGCTTGAACCCTTGTGGCGCCTGCCCCAGTAATACCGCCAACGCGTTGGTGGTGGTTGCCCGACGTCGCTCCAGGCCAGGCGCTACCGCCTCGACATTGCGCAGCAAGGCCTCGGCACGCAGCCGATCGAATTCGGTGGCGGCGCCTACGCTGACCAAGTGCTCCACCAGGCCCAGGCTGTCGCGCTGGCTTTGACTGATGTCCGCCACTACCGCCTGCTCGGCTTCGACCCCTTGCAGCTCGAACCAGGTTGCCGCGACGGTGGCGGCGACGCTCGCCTGCACGCTGCGCAGCAACGCCTGGCGCGATCCCGCCTGGGCCTGCGCCGCCTCCACCGAGCGCCGGACGCGGCCAAACAAATCGATTTCCCAGGCGGCATCCAGCGCCGCGCGCGTGGTTTCAAGGGAGCGCTGCTGGCCGAGGGGGGTCTCGACTTCGCTGCGCTGTCGGTGCTCATACCCTAACGCGGCACCGCCGCTGGGCAAGAAGCCCTGGCGGCTCTCGCGCAACATCGCCTTGGCTTCGTCGAGACGCGCGGCCGCGATGCCGATATCGTGGTTGGCCGCCAGCGCCTGCTGGATCAATTGGCTGAGGGCCGGCTCATCGAACACACGCCACCACTGCACCTCGACATCGCCCGTACCAAGACCGGCAATGGGCGCGCCGAAGCTTGCTGGCCGTTGCGCGGCGGGCAACACCGGCGCGGAGTAATCGGGCCCGACTGCGGTGCAGCCAGCCAGCAGGAGCGACGACACCAGAAACGCTTGATAGGCCAATTTCATGACACGCGCTCCTCCAACTGCAGCTTCGGACTCGAAACCTTGCGCAGCGCAAGGCTGCGCATCACCACGTAGAACACCGGCGTCAGGAACAGACCGAACAGGGTCACCCCCAACATCCCGGCAAACACCGCAACCCCCATGGCATGGCGCATCTCGGCCCCGGCACCGCTGGCAAATACCAGCGGCACCACACCGGCGATGAACGCCAGCGAGGTCATCAGAATCGGTCGCAAGCGCAGCTGGCACGCATGGATAACCGCTTCCAGCGGGTTGGCGCCTTCGGCTTCAAGGCTGCGAGCGAACTCGACAATCAGGATGGCGTTTTTCGCAGCCAGGCCGACCAGTACCACCAGCCCGATCTGTACAAACACGTTGTTATCGCCGTCCACCAACCAAACGCCGATGATCGCGCTGAGCAGACACATGGGCACAATCAGCAAGACCGCCAGGGGCAACAACCAACTGTTGTATTGCGCGGCCAGGATCAGATAGGCCAGCAACACACACAGCGGGAAAATGAACAGCGCCGATGACCCAGCGAGCTTTTGCTGGTAGGTCAAGTCCGTCCATTCATAGGTCACGCCCTCGGGCAGTACCTCCTGTGCCAGGCGCTCCATGAGTGCGACGGCCTGCCCGGAACTGACCCCGGGCATCGCTCCGCCGGAGATATCGGCCGAAGGATAGCCGTTGTAATGAATCACCCGATCGGGCCCGGAACTCGGTGTGACGGTGACAAACGCCGACAACGGCAGCATGTCCCCGGCCGCGTTGCGCACCTGCAGGCGGCCGATGGCTTCGGCCTGCATACGGTGGTCCGCATCGGCCTGGGCAGTCACCTTGTAGGTGCGGCCGAACCGGTTGAAGTCGTTGACGTACAGCGAACCGAGGTAGACCTGCAAAGACTCGAACACATCCGCCAGTCGCACCCCCTGGCTCTTGACCTGGGTGCGGTCGATATCGACATTCAGTTGGGGCGCGTTGACGTCCAGGCTGGTCATCAACCCGGCGACCTGGCCCGACTCGGTGGCTTTTGTCATCAGCACCTGGGTCTGCTGCACCAGAGCCTGGAGCCCGACCCCACCCCGGTCCTCAACCTGCAGCTTGAAGCCTCCGGTCACTCCAAGACCGGGCACTGGCGGCGGTGGGAATACACCGAGGAAACCGTCGGGAATGCTCGCGAACTTGGCTTGCAGGCGCCCGGCGATGGCGACCGCAGCCATGTCGGGAGAAGTACGCTCCTTGAACGGATCGAGCATAACGAACATTACGGCAGCATTCGGTACGTTAACGAAGCCGTTGACCGACAGCCCAGGGAACGCCACCACGCTTTCGACGCCCGGCTCATCCAGGGCGATTTTCGACATCTGCCGCACCACCGCATCGGTACGATCCAGGGAGGCCGCATTGGGCAACTGGGCGATACCGACCAGGTAGTACTTGTCTTGCATCGGCACGAAGCCCGCCGGTACAGCGTTGAAACCAAACCAGGTCAGCGCCAGCAAGCCGCCATACACCAACAGCGCCGCGCCGCGACGACCCGCGACCTTGCGCACCGTGTTGCCATACGCCTGCGGTGCCCGCTGGAACGGCCGGCTCAGCACTTGCACCAGATGCGCGGCGCGACCGCGCAGGCTGCGCGGGTCATGCACCACTGCAGCGTCGCGCGGGCGCAGCAACAGGCCGGCGAGTGCCGGGCTGAGGGTCAAGGAGTTGACCGCCGACAGGATCGTGGAAATCGCGATGGTCAGCGCGAACTGCCGATAGAACTCACCTTGCAGGCCACTGAGGAAGGCGGTGGGGATGAACACCGCAGCGAGTACCGAGGTGATCGCAATGATCGGCCCGGTGACCTCGCCCATCGCTCGCCGCGCAGCTTGCGTCGGCTCCTCGCCGTTCTCGATATGCCGCTCGACGTTCTCGACCACCACGATTGCATCGTCGACCACAATCCCGATGGACAGGACCAGGCCGAACAACGACAGGGTATTGAGGGAGAAACCCATCAGATGCATGACCGCAAAGGTGCCGATGATCGACACCGGCACGGCCATCAACGGGATCAGCGACGCACGCCAGTTACGCAGAAACACCACCACCACGAGGACCACCAGCAGGATCGCTTCCATCAGGGTGATGGCCACTGACTCCAGCGATGCACGCACAAACACTGTCGGGTCATAGGCAATCCGCGACACCATGCCCTCGGGGAAATTGGCCTCCAGACGCTGCATGGTATCGCGCACCGCTTGCGCCACATCCAGCGCGTTGGCGCCCGGGCTCTGGATGATCTGCAGGGCAACGGCCGGCTCGCCGTCCAACAGGCTGCGCAGCGCGTAGGCATCGGCGCCCATTTCGACACGGGCCACATCGCGCAGACGCGTCACCTGGCCGTTATCACCGGTGCGAATGATGATGTCGCCAAACTGCTCCTCGTCCGTCAGGCGCCCGAGGGTATTGACCGTGACCTGGAACGCCGCGCTGGAGTCAGGCGCCTGGCCGACCGAGCCGGCCGCCACTTGCACGTTTTGCTCACGCACTGCGGTAATTACATCGCCTGCGGTCAAGCCACGGGCGGCGATCAGGTCCGGGTCGAGCCACAGACGCATGCTGTACTCGCCCGCCCCCCACACCAGCACGTCGTTGATCCCCGGAATCCGCGACAGCTCGTCGCGCACCTGGAGGTAGGCATAGTTGGAGATGTAGAGCGGGTCATAACGTTGGTCGGGCGACAGCAGGTGGACCACCATGAGGATGTCCGGGGAGGTCTTCTGCGTAACCACGCCCAGGCGCTGCACCTCTTCGGGCAAACGCGGCAGGGCCCGCGAGACGCGGTTCTGCACCTGGATCTGCGCCATGTCCGCGTTGGTGCCCTGGGCGAAGGTCGCGGTGAGGATCATGCGGCCATCGGTCGCCGATTGCGACGTCATATACAGCATGCCCTCGACGCCGGTGATCACCTGCTCAAGGGGCGCCGCCACCGTCTCGGCGATCACCTGGGGGTTGGCGCCCGGATAAGAAGCCGTCACTTGCACCGTGGGCGGCGTCACGGCGGGGTATTCGCTGAGAGGCAAATGAAAGAAGGCCACGATGCCGGCGATCATCATTAACACCGACAGCACGATGGCGAAGATCGGCCGGTCAATGAAAAAGCGTGGGAAGCTCATTGCACGCCCCCCAACACCAACGGCGCATCCAACGGCGCCCCATCAATCCTGGCGGCCAATGGCGTCACCTGCATGCCGGGGCGCACCAGCCCCTTGACGACAATGCGTTCACCCGGTTGCAGGCCCTGCTCAATCACGCGCAAGCCGTTGGCCATCGGCCCCAGTTCGACGGGACGGTATTCGGTCTTGTCGTCTGCGCCGACCACCAGCACATAGCGGCGGCCCTGGTCAGTGCCAATCGAGTGGTCGGCCACCAACACCCGGGGTTGCGGCGCACCGATGTCCAGCTTGACCTTGGCGAACAGCCCCGGCGTCAGGCGCCCATCCGGGTTGTCGACCACGGCACGCGCACGCACTGTGCCGGTCTTGCGGTCGGCCGCATTGGCCAGGAAGTCCACCCGCCCGGCGCGTGCATAGCTTGCATCGTTAAGCATCGCCACCATGACCCTGGCGGCCTTTTCCCCTTTCGACGCAGCAACCTCCCGAGTCGCGGCAAGCGAGCGCAGATAGGTGCGCTCGTCGACATCGAAATACACATGCAGCGGGTCGATGGAAACGATCGTCGTCAGCGGCGTCACCCCACGGGTGACGTAGTTGCCCTCGGTGACAAGGGCACGGTCGACACGCCCGCTGATGGGCGCAGTGACGCGGGTGTAGCTCAAGTCCAGTTGTGCGGCATCCAGCGCGGCCTTGGCGGCGTCGACCTGAGCCCTGCCGGCATTCAACGAGGCGATGGCGCTGTCGAGACGATCCCGCGCCACCACCTTTTTGGCGAACAGTTGCTCAGCCCGACCATGCTCGGCCTGGGCCAGCAATGCATTGGCCTCAGCCTCACGCAAACGGCCCTTGGCAGCGTTCAGCGCCGCCTGGAACTCCCGTGGGTCGATCATAAACAAAAGGCTGCCCTTGGCCACGGATTGCCCTTCAGGCACGCTGACACTTTGCAGATAACCACTGACACGCGGGCGCAACTCAACCTGCTCAATCGCGGTCAAGGAGCCGGTGTATTCAACAAACGGAATCACCGGCTGCGCAACCACCTCGGCCACCGGCACGCCAGGCGGCTTGGCGGCATCGGCCGCGGGCGCGCTCTCTTTACAGCCACCCAGCGTGAACACGACAGCTATCGCCACGGCGACCAGGGTTATGCGCTTGCCGTACATCGTGTACCTCCTTGTAATTTTCAGGACAAACCAACACTGGAGGTCTTATCCGGCTTGCCATGAGGGGAAGGTCAAGTGTTATGAAAATGACAAGGGGGGCTGGCAGTAGTCAGGGCGGGACGCAGCGTGAAGCGAGATGTTTGATGTGGGGGGCAAGCCTGATTGGATTTGTTTGCTTCTGCACTGGCATGTGTTTCTTCACATATGCCGCGTGGGTCTATGTGACCCCTCATCTAGTGACTTCTTAGACTTTCCGGGGGGTACCTGCCGGCCGAACACGAACTACCAAATTGCCCACGATTCGGGGCACTTGTCGTATGGCCGCGTTCGGCCAAAAGTGGCCGCTCATTACGTAGGAAATTCGGGCGATTCAGCAGATGACGTGTTGAGCTAATCAAACGTTACGACAAAACAATGTAGTCATTGCGCTGAATGATGCCGTCGTGTGGTCCCTCAACCAAATGAACGTATCGTCCTTCTATCGCATCAATCGGCAAACAGTCGTCCACATCCAGCACACCATCAGTATGGGCCTGGACCCAGTGCTTTAAAATCTCGCGTTTACCGAGGCTCATCGCCTCCCGCTTATCTTTCGCAACTATCAGGGAATAGTGATGCGCTTCACCAAAGGATTTAACTTCATACCCACCTAAATTGATAAAGTACAAACGCATTGATCCAGGGCGGGGAGCTAATTCACTTAGTTCCAATTTCCAGCCTGCAACTCCATCAACTGCCATCCATGCATCAATATGAAGGCCTACAGGAGATCCAAACCAACTCTGTCTAAGCTGAGGATATGCATCCTCTAAGCTATCAGCCAATACGAAGGCTATATCATGGACTTCAATTTTCGCTCTAGGATGTTTTCCGCCTAACATTACAATAAAAAGCATTATTCGCCCTGCTATAAATTAAAAATGGAACAGCTCAAATAATTACGGGCCATATTATCATGTTTTAAACGCCATTTACATCGCACCGACAATTGCACGCAAGTCAAAAAATTAAAGCAATAATCTAATAAAATTCATATAAACACACCTCCTACAAAGCCATGCGTAAATGGTGATGAAGGATCAAAGAATGTAATTATACAGGTGTCAGTCAGGCCTCTATAGGCATTGAGTAGGCGTTCAGGGGGAACATTTTCGGGGGCTTCACCGCCTCCAGAACGCGTGCGCAAAGACCTGTGGTCGATTCAGAAAGTAGTAAAGTCCGGAGACGAGGACTCACAGGACCAGCCCTCCTGGTAAATATTCACACCCTAACTGAAGGTGCTGCAGCCCTTCGTGAAGGGCAGGTTAGCGTCGTTTGCCGCCAGTCAGGCGTAAACTCAACAGCGTTATCGGTGATGGGTTGGAACATCTAAGCCCGTAGTCCGCAAAACACAGGCAGTACAGCGCCACGATTCATCCGTGAACTCGCTCAATGATCCGCATCAATTCCATCTGGATCGCCACCGAGCCGATGGACATGCGTGCCGGTACCGAGACCGCGTTGGCTAGAGTTATCGCGGTGTTCGGTGCGACGATTGAACCAAGACAAGTTTCACTGGCCAGGTATCCGGCACGGATCGGACGTCGAACTCGACAACGAGCAACTTCAGGCCTTGATACTGGGCTTGCCTTGGCAGCGGGTAGGCGCGGGCGGCTCGATCACAGTGCTTTAGCTGCCATTACCCAGAACGCTCAAGAATGACGGATAAGGATCTTAAACTTCAAAGAGCCGACGCACCCGCACGGAATCGGCGTTTCCGCTTTGTTCAAGAGGAAGAAAGTAACGCAGTTGCCATTGCTGTGTCCTAACGGCCTGTTTGGCGACTGGTTTGACCCAAGGTGGATAAACGCGGATAGCGCGCTTACCACCTTTACCGTTAATCACCATGATGCCCTTTGATGCCAGTATTTTCTGGTCGAAAACAAACTGTCCGCGATGCGTTGCATCGAACACACTTACCACAACAAAGGCTACGCCATCATCGATATCGAGAGGTGCAATGATGCTGCCTGACGTCGGGCGCTTCCATATTGTGACGAACTGTCCAATCTTCGTCGGCGTTGTTTTAGCCACACGGAAGACAATGGTGTGTCCGTCGAGGCCAAAGCGGGAGGCACCATACTCGGCACTCTCAGCCTCGCGCATAGCCAAATCCGTCAATTGCATTCCCGCCGGCGTGTACACATCCTGGATAGCCGCTATCAGATCGTTTGGAATATAGCCGCGGCCAGGGTCTGCCGCGCCCGCATATTTTGTGCCTTGTTCAGTTAAATCGAACTTCAAAGGGAACAACTCCTAAACCACTCATTGACCATACGATCCAATCAAGAACATATGCTACGCCCTTCGACATACCGAGCGGACTGCGGGCGATTACATCGTGTGATTGCGCAAGGTGGGATAGCTAGCCGCTTACGCTTTGGATAGGTCCTTCGTGACAGGAAGCTTCTGGCCGATTGCTGCCCGCTACGACAGGCAGAAGTTGGCCAGAAGCGGTCATCTAGGACCTACACAATCTCGCGGCGACTCACATAGCGCTGATCAACAACAACTGACCACAACCACACTAATAGCTTCGCTCAAAGTAGAGACGTTTCGTTCGGAAAAGTGAGCAAAAACGCCGTGCCTAAATTGCTGCTGGTTACACCCACTTTTCCACTGTGGGCCTGCATGATCGATCGAACGATGGCCAATCCAAGCCCGCCCGAATCATCGGGCTGATTGCGAGAAGGATCACACCGGTAAAACCGCTCGAATAAATGCGGTAGGTGTTCGCCAGCAATCGCATCACCTTGGTTGTGTACGCTGATTTCGAGCCCATTCCCAGCGCTCATGGTGCTGATAGTCACCGGCGTACCAGGAGCGGCATAACGCAGTGCGTTTGCAATCAAATTGGCCAGTGCCCTGCGTAGCAACTGCGCGTCAGCGTACAACGTGCCACTGGCCTGATTTATCAGCTCAATACCGCGCTCTTCCCCCATCCCTTCGAAATATTCGCAGAGCTGTCCGGCAAGCTCCTGCAGGTCGATGCGTTCGCGGCTGATGGACGACTTTGGCTGCTCGGTACGCGCGAGGAAAAGCATGCTGTCAATCATCCGCGCCAGGCGCTCGTATTCTTCTTGATTGGACACCAACAGATTCTGGTATTCCTCAATCGAGCGAGTACGACCAAGCGTCTGCTGGGTCTGCCCCATCAGGTTGCTCAATGGCGTACGCATCTCGTGGGCAAGGTCTTCGGAGAAGCGTGACAGCTGAGCGAAGCCTTGCTCCAGGCGGCTAAGCATCTGATTGAGCGCATGGCTCAGGGCACTTAGCTCGCTGAGATCATTGAACGCTTCCAAGCGCACATGCAGGTGCTGCACATCGATGGTCGCTGCGCGTGTCGCCAGTTGACGTACCGGCTTGAGGCCGCGCTGACTGACCAGCCAGCCGAGCAGAAACGCCAGCAACGCACCAACCGTCACTGCTGTCAGCACTTCCCAACGATAGGCACTGAGCATCTGCTCACGCTCACCGAGGTACTTACCCGCAATTAGGGTAAGGCGACGCTCTGGACTCGAGATATCGACCCAGGCAAAACGCAAAGCTGGATCATCAGGACTATCGGCAAGCCTTGGCGCGGACGATTTCGGCAGACTCGGCAATGGCACAGCGAGCGGGTTGATTTCGATTAGCAACTGCCCATTGCTGTCGACAATCCAAAGCATGTTGTCGCGGTTGCCCAGCATGTTTTCGTACAGCTGCGGGCGCGTGCGCAGCGAATCTACACTCTTACTGTCGCCGATCAGTGCCTGCATATGCTGCAGCCGACCGAGCAGGGCCTGATCGTCACGCCAGGCTATTTCACGTTGCAGAGAGTGATACAGATAGAACCCTACAGCACCTAAGAGCACCACGCTGATCAAGGCAAACATCAAGGCCAGGCGAAGGCTGAGTTTACGTGGCCATAGGCTCATGGTTGAGCATCCATCATGTAGCCCATTCCGCGTACGGTGTGAATCAGCTTGATCGGATAAGGATCATCAACCTTCGCACGCAAACGTCGAATAGCGACGTCTACGACGTTGGTATCGCTATCGAAATTCATCTGCCAGACATGCGAAGCAATCAGCGTACGTGACAGAACCTCACCTTCGCGGCTGAGCAACAAATGCAGCAACGCGAACTCTTTGTTGGTAAGGGGCAAACGCTCGCCACCGCGAGTGACCTTGCGCTTGAGCAAATCGACATGCAGGTCGGCAATCTGAAACTGCTCTACTTCTCTCGCCGGACCGCGGCGAAGCAGCGTACGTACACGAGCCAGCAGTTCCGCGTAAGAGAAAGGCTTCACTAGGTAGTCATCCGCCCCCAGCTCAAGCCCTTTGACCCGATCTTCGATAGCATCGCGCGCCGTCAGAAATAGCACAGGCGTCTGCCACTTTCGTCGGATGATCTGCAGCAATTGCCAGCCGTCCAAGCCCGGCAACATGACATCGAGGATGATCAGATCAAACTCGCACTCCTGCACCAAGTGCTGACCGTCTAATCCATTCAGGGCGACTTCCACAAGATAGCCGGACTCACTCAGCCCCTTGTGCAGGTAGTCAGCTGTCTTCGCTTCATCTTCAACAACCAGGATACGCATCTAGTCCTCCAGCGCAGGCGCATAGCCTAGGCCAATAAACAGCTTCGTCCCATTACAAATTGGTAATCCTCACGCAATCAGTCTGAGCGCAACGCTTATGCATGATGGCCGCCAATGGCTCAACCGAGCTTTGAACGGGAGGATTTATGCAAATCGCAAGAAGCTGCACCACCTCACTCCTATCCCTGGCGATAGGTTCAAGTGCCGCATGGGCAGATACCTCACCGGTTGCCCAGCGTGCGGATGTCACCCTTGCCGTGGCCAACCAATTGCTAGACGCCACATTGGCAGCCTGCCATGCAGACGGCCGTACCGGGGTAGCAGCAGTCGTAGACCGCGGAGGCAATCTGGTAGCCGTGCAGCGCGATGACAATGTCGGGCCACACAACACACTGGCAGCGCAGCGCAAGGCCTTTACCGCCCTATCAACAAAGACCGCTACAGGCCTGTTATCAGAGCGTGCACGCAGTAACCCCGAAGCTGAAAACCTAAACACACTCGGTGAGTTGTTGCTGTTAGGCGGTGGAGTACCGCTGAAGGTGGGCGATCAAGTCATCGGTGCCATCGGCGTTGCCGGGGCCGGCGGTGCGCAGATCGATGAAGGTTGTGCCCTCAAAGCTATCGCACAAGTTTTACCCACCCATAAATAGGAGACTCATCATGAATACATTGAAAACCCTTTTGGCCGGTGCCGTGTTGAGCGCACTTTCCTCCGCTGTTTTTGCGGCTGGTAACCCTCTGAGCGTCCATGTGCTGAACCTACAAGACGGCCTGCCATCACCTGGCGTGAATGTGACACTTGAAAAACAGAACGGCCAAGACTGGAGCAAACTGAACACCGGCATCACCAATGAACAGGGCCGTATTACTGCGCTTTATCCGGAAAACAAGGTGCTCGAGAAAGGGACCTATCGCGTAACGTTCAAAACGGGTGACTGGTTCAAAGAGCATCAGTCGGCAACATTCTTCCCGGAAGTACCTGTGATTTTCGAAGCAGACGGTAGTGTGCCTCACTACCATATTCCGCTGCTGCTCAGCCCCTATGGGTTCTCGACTTACCGCGGCAACTAAATTATTGATGTGGCTTTGCCCCGTTTTATGGGGCAAAGCCAGCTCTTGAGCAGAGTCGTTCAGGAGCACCTATTCATTGAGCCGCCCTAGATTCGTAGCCATATTTATGGCTGCTATTGGCCCAAAGCCGACGGTCGCGAACGGCAGCAATTGGCCAGAATCAGCCTTCTGAAGTGCCGACCAATCTGCGGGCGATTTACAGTCTCGACCCGCTGCATGCACGTTAATCACTGACTTTGCCCCCCCGCGCACTCTTGGTTTTTTAAACGCCAACTGGTAGCGTTCGGCACCTCGCTGTATTGCCCGATCCCTTTCGTCATTCGTGACCTGCACGAGAACCGTTGCCCCACTCGAGGGCACTGACGCAGGACGCATCGGGCGATGCACAGTCATTCGCAAATGGAGTTCACAATGACGCAAAACAGCACCGTGCTGTCGGGCATCCAGCTGGATCAATTCATGGACCGTCTTGAGGTCGAGCATCAGGAACATGGTGTCGACTACCTGTTGGGCCAGCTGCGCGGCCAACCGCTCAAGGCAACCTCGCTGGAGTCGATCGGACGGCTGCACGTGCTGTGGGTCAACGCGGGTGATGCAGACGCGGCCAGGGCGGTACTGGCTGACGACGGCCAGGCACTGATCGAGGCTACGCCTGATGATGAGCGCAACGAACTCAAGGTCAACCTGCTGATCTACCAACTGCGTCTGGGCAACTACTTCAAAGACGAGCAGGGCCTGCTTCAGGCGCTCGACAACCTTCAGCAATTGACCAACGAGCCGCTGCCGTTCGACATCGAGCAGTACCGGCGCTACCGCATTTTCGAAGATCTCCAACACGCCACCCTCGACGTCTCCCTGAAGACCATCGAAGTGCGTCACACCCTTGCCCTGATCAACCCCGACCGTCATGCACTGCGAGCCTGGGACGATGCCGATCAACACCAGCGACGGGCCCAGGCGCTGGCCGCCCATGAACGCGACGAAGAGGCTCGTGAAGCCGCGCTGGCGGCAATTGCCGCGTTACGCACCGCTGGCGAAGATCAGGATGTCGACGGTAACGACTGGCTGTGGCTGGGCGATGCGCTGATCGAAATCGTTCCATTGCGCCTGGCGATGTTCGAACAGCCGGTTGTGCGATTGATCGCCGAATTGTCGCTGCCCCAGCGTCGAGAATGGGAAGTGCGCCTGGCACGTCTGGCCGCCCGTTCATTGCAGGCCCAGGGCGACCTCGCCGGTGCTTTGAAAATCTGTGAAGTGGCGACCCTGAGTCTGGAGTCCGGCGGCGGTGACAACTTCGTTGATTTCCATTTGCCCTGGCTGCTTGAAAACGGCCAAATCGACGACGCCGGGCAACGTGCATTCATGGAAATCTATGAAATGCGCGGCGAAATGTGGCCGGGCACGGCCTACTGGGTCCACGATCGCCTGCTCGATGCCGAGGACCAGTCAGCGTGGTGGCCGTTGTGCGTGATACGTGCCTGTGATGATCAGAGGGTGCTGGAGCGCTTCACTTCCGGCCTGCCATGGCGGGACGAGTCGACCCCGTCCATGGGCCCGCTGCTCGATGCACTGCATGACGCGCGCGATGACCTTGAGCAAATTGACAACGTCTTCACCCTGGCCCTTGCAGAAGCCCGGCGACGCGCGCCGAATCACCCGTGGATCACTCGTCTGGTGGCGGTACGTGAACGTCAGGCCGGGCGCATCGACGCCAACACCGAACTGACGATGCTACGCGAGGCGGTTTCGGCCGGCGATCTGCAGGACCACCGCAGCGTCTACAGTCTGTTCAGCGCCCACGCCAGTGCATTCGGCATATTCGATGCCTTGCGCCAACCCTTGCCGCTATTGGCCAGCGGCATGTACTACTACAATTTTGCGACTTCCCTTGAAAGCTTGGTCGAAACGCATGTCGAGAAGCTTTCCAGCGAGGAGGCAGATTCGGTCTGGTGGCGGCTGCGGGAAGTGCAAAAGGTTGCCTACGAACATGGCCAGGCCCGTATGGAGCAGTGCTTCGCCAGCGGCCGCGGACACCGCTACGATGCCTGCGCACACCTGTACTCAATGCTGTGCAACAACCTGGCGATCAATTACCGCTGCTACAACGACAAACTCATGGGTCAAGCACTTGAGTTGCATACCCGTGGCATCGCCGCCAGCCCGTTCGCCGAACATTATCAGGGCATCCTCGAAAATCGTATTCTGCTGAACGATAACCCAGGCATCGCCGAAGCCGCCGAGCAGCTATGGCACTACGCAGCCGACTATGGCTACGGCCGCCACAACCCGGAAGATTACATACAGGACGTCACCCGCGCCCTGTTTCGACTGGACCGCGAGCGCGAGATTCTGATCTGGCTGGAGCGCATTCTCAAATGGCAGGAAGAGCGCGAAATCAGCGACAAGGACCTGGAGTACTCGCCGCTGTTCGCACGGATGAAAATTGCCATGTACCTGTCATACAGCCTGCCGGAGGCGGCCACTAACCTGTGGTTACGTTACGCGCCGGTCATCGATGAACTCTCTGAATCCTCTCTGCTGGCTTGTGCCGGCGATGTGCTCAAGGGGCTCGAGCGCAAGGCAGAGGCCGTGGCCTATTATCAGCGCTCCATTCTGCGCAGTGATCCGAACAACGAAGTTGATCGGGGAAACAATGAAATGATCCGCCAGTGCATCGCCGAACTGCAGGCGCCGGCAAAACCGGCCGGCAAAGCCTGGTGGCAGATATGGAAGTGACACCGGAGCTGCGAACGTCCGGTTATGCCCCGCGCAACGCACTCAATGCCGATCAACTCAAGCGTGGCATTGCCGAGCGCAGCAAGGCCCGAGGTGATGCGCCAGAGGTGGGCAAATGGTTGCTCAACCATTTTTACCGTCATCTGGTCGGCAATTTCGAGCCTGCGCGGCGAATCCTGAGCATGGGGCAGGCTATCGAGGCATTGGGAGCCGAGCCGCCGTCCTGGGTGGTTGGGCATTTGAGCGATGCAAAAAAAGATTCACTTGCACCGCTGGTCTGGGTCGATCCGCAGCAGGCGCCATTGCTGGCGCTGGAAGCCTTGCTGGTGGAGTTCCTGACCTCGCGTCAGGGCACAGCACTGGCGGGCAAGCTCGAACGCATCAACTGCCCCCAGGCGTTGATGCTGTGGCAAAAGGAACACGCGCAGATGGCGGCGCGTGTCGAACAAGGCTGGCGCCAGAGCCAGCCCGAGGCCTTGCTTGCGCGGGTGAACACCGCTGAGCACGTATTGCAGGAACTGCGTCCCGAAAGCTCCTTGCTGCGCGCGGAAATGGCCTTTGAAAGCTACGTGATGCGCCACTGTCTGGGCCAGTTCGCCGATCGCCGCGCCTTGACTGGCGGCTACGGCGAGCGCTATGCCGAAGCCGTCGAACAGCAGCGCATGCGTGTGTTCAGTTTGCGCGACAGTCAGGGCCAGCCACACATCACCATCAGCCTGATCGTCCAGGCCGACGGCACCTTGACGGTCGAGCAGGTAAAGGGTAAGCAAAACCGGCCTCCGGTGGAGCGCTATTACCAGGACCTGCTGCAGTGCCTGAATGCTCTGGACACCGACCAGCAGACACCCGCCGACTGTATCGCCATCGGCATCGTGCGTACCGAAGCCGGCTGGCTGCGTATCGAGGAGGTCAACGACCCGACCGCCCAGACTCGCCTGGTAGCCCGATATCCGCAACTTTATGAGCGCCTCGATGCGCCATCCGCCATGGTCGAATGGCTGGTCGCCGGGCGTCAGCCGCAGCAATTCCTGCAGGCTGCCCCGAAGGCGGTGTCGGTCAAGTACGCCATCCGGCACATTTTCAGCAAATACATTGAGCGTCAGCCCAAAGACCCGTTGTACCTCACCGAAGGTGTGCCGTGGCCTGAAATGACCTCGCCAATGGCCGAGGAAATCCTGGCCTGGCAGGCCCGGGCAAGGTAAGGAGAGCGGGATGTTTTTGCTTATCGCAGTTGTTGTTTCAGCCTGGATGTTGTGGCGAGCATTCAGACCGCGTGGCGCCCAGTTGTTCAGCCAACGCAGGCACTGGTCGCTGCTGCTGGCCAGGCCCATGGCTGATGCGATGGAAGTCGAGGGTTTCTACTCGTCGGCGTGCGATCACTTCACCGAGCAAGCACAGACGATTGTACGGGCAGCGTTGTTACACCAGGCCGGGATACGCAGCAATTGCAATGACGAAGCCGTGCGGTCGCACTTCAGTGCGACCCTCGAACAGCAGTGGTACAACCTCGACCTGCAGGCGCTGATGACCGGTGATGAGCCGCGTGCGGCCATGGCCTTTGCCTGCGTTCGAGTGGCGTTTCTGGTCCGTTGTGCGCTGCTGATGCGTTGGCTCGAGCCCGACCTCGCCTGGCGTGTGCTGCTGCTCAATGCACAGCGGGCGCAGGACTGTTTCGACAGTTGGGAAGAATTCGGCAAGGCCTATCAGCTAGGGCGCGAGCAGTGGGTGGCGGCGTTTCGCGTCGACTCGCTGGGCGAAGCATTCCATGAGCAGCATCTGCGCCAGTTGCTGACGCCCGGCAGCGGAGCGTGGGCCGATGTCCCCTGGAATACGCCTGCGGCGCTGACCCCGACTCTGGCGGGAGCTGCGTAGCTATTGGTTCAAGCGTCTGAATCGCTGGAGCTCTCACCGCTGGAGGCGAGCTTGGTTGAAAAGCTCTTTCATTGCTAGATCAGCCGAGGCCTGGAGTCGCTGTTCATGAATGGCTTTTCTCGGCCATAAGCAGACGGTCCTGATCTGTTGCCTCTAACGATTGGCAGAGCTCGACCAATATCTACCGATGATCAGCGCTGGCGTTCATACCAATATGGGGGGCATTCCCGGAGTGCAAACGCGGTATCTGCCGAGCAGAATTCGGAGAGAACCCCAACGGTCTATCCTTCAAGACTTGACTCCAATTGATCAGGGCGCTGATAAATGAACTCTCTCTGGATAGCACTGGCCATTTTTGGGTGCCTCGTTGCTGCCTCGCTTCTCATGATGCACTGGTACCCAAAGTTGGCATCCCGCCACAGGGATGACGACACTAACTCCGTAATTCGTCTAGTAGCCAACATTTTTGTGGTTATGACATCGCTGGTCTTTGGTTTGATGATCAATTCTGCCAAAAACACTTTCGAGTCCATTGATGCAAACTTCCATGGATATGCAACCAGCATGATCATTTTTGATCGGACACTGCGGGGCTATGGCGATGCGGCACAAGACACGCGAAACCGTCTGATCCTCTATCTTGAGCGTGCTATCGAGACCCCGTATCGGGGAGACGAGGCGCTGCAGCATCGTAACAGCGAGGCGGCTAAATACCTGGATGATATCGGCAAGTCTTTGGCTCTTATAATGCCCCCGGACCGCTACCATGAAACGATGCTTCAGGATATTCGTCAGCAATATCATTCGCTCATCGAGCAACGCTGGAGGATCGTAGAGCAGTCAGAGGGAGCGATTCCTGGCCCGCTGATTGGGATGCTTGTTGCCTGGTTGACACTCATTTTCGCCAGCTTTGGATACCGCGCTCCCCGTAATTCGATGGTGATAGGAATGTTCATTATCTCGTCATTGCTCATTGCGGCTTCCGTTTACCTTGTTTTGGACATGGACGTGCCATTTCATGGTCCTATCCAGATATCCGACGAGCCCCTGCGCAGGGCGCTCGCAGTAATGCAACTTTAGGGGCGCGAAAAGCTCTGGCGTTCTGAGTCATGGCCTCGAGGCGGACCAAGCCTAAGTCCGCTTCGGGCCGAATGCTGCCCCTCATGACAGGCAGAAATCGCCCATGAGCGGCCATCCGAACACATCACCTAACCGGCTGTTTTGTAGGATGACGCAGTCACCGATGTTCCGCTGCCAACATTGATCTGAATTGAGAAGTGGTCTCGGAAGATAGCCCGGCAGCTTCGAACACTGCGCAGGTGAAGCTAACGGGTGCAGGGCCTGGAGCAGTTATGATGCGGTCTGCAACCACAGCTACTGGGCTGCTTCGATAAAGCGTGCCCCCCTCATAACCCATGGCATTCTGCTGCAGGAAGTCAGCGCTGTTCGATGTATGAGGAACGGTGTCGAGAAGGCTGGCCCTGGCAAGTGCCAGCGTTCCCCCACAGATACCGGCAATTGTCGCTCCACTTGCACGACTAGCATGAAGAAACTCCCGAATATCAGGTGCTTCTGCACGTTCCCAGACCACTCCTCCAATCACGACTACAACGTCCGGTTTCCAGTCCAGACATTGTTGCAAACTGCTCTCGACCGTTACCGCCAATCCACCCTGCGAGCGAAACTGCCCCGTAGCAGAAGCGAAAAACCTGACATCGATCCCGTAAAACGGAGACGCAGTTCCAGCAATGAAAGCGTATTCCCAGTCCGCAAAACCGGGTGTCAGTATCAATCCCACACGTGCCATCAGTCAGAATCCTCCATGAATGCCAATAACATATGGCGACAACACACATACATCAAGGGCAGCTATGGGTCGAAAGGGGACACCCTTAACCGCGCGCACTACATCGGGCATATGCGCTCGATGTTGCCAAGCAAGCGGAGCAGGCTGAACAGGACGTTGTCTTGGCAAATGGTGCGCGGCCAACCAGTTACAAGCATCACGGCGAAGGCCGCGTGCAGTAACGGGGCAAGCACAAGATTCGCTACCGGTGCCTGGAGGAGAGTAGAGAACAGAATGCCGATGTTCAGCTGTTCGTATTGAACAACCTGATGCTAGGCCCAGCGGCTTTTGTAAAAGGCAAAGGGGTAAATACGTCTGAAAGGCAGGGTTGATCGGTGAGTCAGCAGAATGAGGGCAGAAATCGCCTCATGAAACGCCCAAACGAGTTGTCGCCTGGCCCTCCCGCACCACCTCTATGCATTTATTTTGTGAATAACGCGGCATTCCCCACGTTTTACGTAAAAAGTCCTGCCACTGATGTAACAAACAGTTTAATGATGGCTCAACTGTGCAAACTCCCTGAGTTCACCGTTTGGCTAATGGGTATGGATTGTACGTATTTCTACGTTAAGGATGTCGAGTGCCGAATCAGCCCTCAACCCAACGCCAGTATTGTATCCAGAGCCTGGGCGTCGCCCTGCTCTGCCTATGCGCGCTGCCGGCCGCCGCCGCCGATGGGCCGCAAGCGGGCCAGGAAGCGCTGCGCTTGCAGCAGCAACAGCAGCGCGACTTGCAGCAATTACACCTGGAGCAGCGCCAACGGCAACTGCAACGCGGTAGTTTCGGTACGCAAGCGGCCACGCCGGCCTTGCCAACAGACATCGCCAAAGATGACCGCTGCTGGCCGCTAAGTGGCACGCGCCTGGCCGGAATCACCCTGTTCAGCAAGGCTGAGCTGAACAAACGCATCGAACCCTACGTGGCGCCGTGCATGGGCGTCACCCAGATCAACCGCCTGCTGGCCGAGATCACCCAGCTGTATGTGCAAGCCGGCTATATCGCCAGCCGCCCGTACCTGATCAGCCCGCCGGCGGCCGGGCAGTCGCTGGATATTCACGTCGAAGAGGGCTACCTCGAAGCCATCGAACTGGCCGACCAGAGCCTGCCGGTGTCGTTAGGCGGCGCGTTCCCCGGGATGCTCGGCAAGCCGCTGAACCTGCGCGATTTGGAACAAGGCCTGGACCAGCTCAACCGCCTGCGTTCGGTGGACCTCACCGCCGACATCGCCCCTGGCAATGAAGCTGGCGCCTCGCGCATCATCCTGCGCTCGCGCAGCACGGCGTCACGCTGGGGGCTGGGGCTTGGAGTGGATAACCTCGGCAGTGCCGGCACGGGGCGTGATCGCAATGCGATCAACCTGAGCCTGGACAGCCCGCTGAAGCTCAACGATTCGCTCAACCTGAGCTTCAGCGACACGCTCAACCACGGGCCGCGCTACAGCCGCAGCAACAGCCTGTTTTATTCCATCCCTTACGGGTACTGGACCTACAGCCTGTTCGCCAGCCACAACGAATACCGCTCGCCGTTCAAGCTCAGCCGCGCCACGTTTTACAACAGCGGCCGTACTGACCAGGTCAGTTTGCGCACCGACCGCGTGCTGTGGCGCGACCAGGGCCATCAACTCAGCGCCAACCTGCAACTGGCCTACAAGGACGTCGACAGCTACCTGCAAAAGGTTCGCTTAGGCATCCAGAGCCCGACGCTGACAGTGGCCGAGGCTGGCCTGAATCTGTTCTGGCTCAACAGCGCAGTGTGGAACCTCGACGTCAATTACGCCCAAGGCCTGACATGGTTCAGCGCCGACCGTGATGCCGACCAAACGCAAAAAAACCTGCCCCAGGCGCAATTCCATAAGTACCGCGCCAACCTCACCCAATGGCGCAACGGCCAATGGCTGGGGCAACCGTGGCAGTGGCAGAGCCAGCTGTCGGCGCAATACAGCCCGGATGCGTTGCCTGCCATCGAACAACTGCTGGGCACCGACGATTCGGCGGTGCGTGGCTACCGCGAAAACATCACGTCCGGGGCCATCGGCGCGGTATGGCGCAACACCTTGCGCCTGCCGCTCACCAGCGACCTGCCGGTAAAAATCACCCCGCGCCTGGGCCTGGACAACGGCTGGATCAAGCGCGAACACGGCGCTCAAAGCCAGCGCCTGAGCGGTGCCAGTGCCGGGCTCAACCTCAGCTGGAAAAACGTGCAACTGGACCTCGATTACCAGCGCAACCTCAACACGCCCGCAGGGTTTGGCCAGGAGCCGGAGGTCTGGCTGACGCGCCTTAGCGTACAGATTTGAGCAACACCTGTTTAGCCTGAGTTAACCGCCGTACCTGACCACCACAGCAGCGTTGCAACGAACAACGCACGTCGCGGATCAGCCAACACAGAGCGAATTTATTTATGCCGACTGACACCCATACATTTCACCTTTCACCCCAGGGCAAACTGCGCTGGGCCATCGCCAGCCTGTTCCTGCTGCCGCAGCTGGTCCTGGCCGGTGGCTTAACCGTCGTCGAAGGGCCTGGCGGTACGCCGCAGCTGCAAAACCAGGGCGGCGTGCCCATCGTCAACATCGTCGCGCCGAATGCCGGCGGCCTGTCCCATAACCAGTTCCTGGACTACAACGTCGACCGTCAGGGCGTGGTGTTGAACAACGCCTTGCAAGCTGGTCAATCGCAACTCGCCGGGCAGCTGGCGGCCAACCCGCAGTTCCAGGGCCAGGCGGCGAGCGTGATCCTCAACGAAGTGGTGAGCCGCAACGCCTCGGCCATCAACGGCGCTCAGGAGGTTTTTGGCCGGGCTGCCGATTATGTGCTGGCCAACCCCAATGGCATTTCCGTCAACGGCGGCAGTTTCATCAACACCCCAAATGCCAACCTCGTAGTGGGCCGCCCTGAGCTCAACGACGGCAAGCTGCAAGGCTTGAACACTCGCGATGCAAGCGGCCACCTGACGGTGCAGGGCCAGGGCCTGCAAAACGGCGCGGGGTCGATCAACCTGATCGCGCCGCGTATCGACAGCGAGGGACGCCTCAGTGCGCGTGACCAATTGAACCTCACGGTCGGCCGCAATCAGGTCGACTACGCCAGCGGCCAGGTGCGCCAGGTCGACCCGGCGAGCAAAACCCAGGACCAGCGTATCGACGCCCGCCTGTTCGGGGCAATGCAGGCCGGCCGTATCAACATCATCAGCACCGCCGAAGGTGCCGGGGTGCGCGTGGGCGCGGTGCAAGTCGAGGGCCGTGATGGGGTGAAGGTCAGCTCGGCCGGCGACCTCGATATCAGCGGCCAGGTCCACGCCAACAGCCTCGACGCCACCCGCGCCGGTGTGCAGAGCCGCCAGGGCGATGTCTACTTGCACAGTGCCAAAGACTTGAGCCTCGCCGCCACCGACGTCGGCGGACGCAACGTCAAGCTCGACGCCGGCCGCAACCTCACCCTCAGCAGCCTGGAAAGCAAAAAGCTTCAGGAAAAACGTGAGCAGTGGAACAACAGCAACTTCCTGTTCACCTACGAAACCTATGACCGCACCACCACCGACAAGGACTCGCGTCAGCACGCCAACAACGTCGTCGCACAACAAAATGCCACGCTGTCGTCCGGCGCCAACACCGAGATCAAGGCCAGCAAGGTCGAAGCAGGCGACGCATTGCGCGTCAACAGCGGCGCCGACCTGCAACTGAGCGCCGCCACCGAGACCCACGAAACCCGCGACCAGGGCAACCACCGCAAGCACCTGTGGAAAGCCAACTGGGACAAGTCCAGCAGCGAACAGCGCAGCGTCACCAGCAGCCTCAAGGCCGGCAAAGCCCTGGAACTGACCAGCCAGCAAAAACTGCAACTGCAAGGCGCCGAACTGAAATCTGCGGGCGATATTCAATTGGCCGCTCGGCAAGTCGACATCACCAGCGCCAGCCGTACCCAGAGCAGCAGCGACAACGCTTACTCCGGCGACCTGACTGGCGGCAGTTTCTTCGGCAAGAACGGCGATGGCGATAAGGGCAAGACCCTGAACACCGGCAGCAAGGTCAACGCCGATGGCAAGCTGATCGTCAAGGCGGACGACGTGCGCATCAGCGGCAGCCAGGCGCGTGGTGGCCAACAGGCCAGCGTCATCAGCGACAAAGGCTCGCTGGTGATCGACGGCGTGCAAGACACCTCCCACGACAATAGCTACAGCAACGACAGCAAGTTCTTTGGTATCTCCAAGGATGAAAGCCGCAAGAACCTCAAGGACAGCACCGTCGTCGCCAGCAACCTGCGCTCGGACAGCAACCTCAAACTGCAAAGCGCCAAGGACATCAGCGTCAGCGGCTCCAAGGTCTCTGCGGCAGGCGAACTGCAAGCGAATGCCAAGGGTGACATCAAAGTCGCTTCGGCTGAAAACACCTCTCACACCAGTACCAGCACTCACACGCGGGGTTTCGATGGCTACGCCAAGGAAACCGCCGACGGCACGCATCAGTACCGCGCGGGTGTGAACTATGCAGACCAGCAGCACGCCAGCAAGACCGACACCACCCAGCAGCAAGCTTCCAGCCTCAGCGGCGGCAGCCTGGCCGTCACGGCCGGTGGCGACGTGAGCATCAAGGGTTCCGAGCTGAAGGCGACCCAGGGCGATGCGACCGTGAGCGGCAAAAACGTCGAGCTGTTGGCGACCGATGACAGCACCCGTAGCCAAACCGACACCACCACCACCGCTGGCGGCGTGTATTACACCGGCGGCCTGGACCGAGCCGGCAATGGTGCGCAGTTCAGCCACCAGAGCAGCACTGACACCAGCCACAAAACCACCGCGCAAACCAGCAGCGTGGCGTCGGCCGGCACGCTGACGATCAACGCTGGCAACACCCTGACCAGCCAGGGCGCGCAGGTGAAGGCCGGTTCTGAGTTGCAGGTCAACGCGGCGCAGGTCGATAACCAGGCGGCGCATAACACCGAGACCGGCACCCACAAAGAGAACGGTTGGACCGCTGACGTCGGCGCCAATGTTGAATACAAAGGCATCACCCGGCCGATCGAAAAAGCCGTCGACGGCGTGGCCCAGGCCAAATTCCATCAGCCCGGCCTGTTGGATGCCTTCGAGCAACCGAATGTCGGGCTCGATGTGGAAGTCGGCCATACCAACAAGACCCGCACACAGCAGGACAGTACCGCCGTGGTCAGCCAGTTCAGCGGTAGCACGGTGCAGGTCAATGTCGCCAACACCGTGAAAGATGAAGGCACCCAGTACCGCGCCAGTGAGGGCGGGCTGAAGATCAATGCCGGCGAGCACCTCGCCACGGCGGCCGCCAACACCCACACCAGCAGCGAGCAAGGCGTTGACGCCAAAGTGGGCGTGCGCGTCTACACCACCACCGGTGAAGACTTGAACGTGCGCGGCAATGGCGCAGGCGGCAGCAGCGATGGGCGCGAATCCAGCAGCACGGCGGTGGTCGGCAGCTACGCCGGGGCCCAGGGTGTGAACATCGAGACCCAAGGCGACGCGCGTTATGAAGGCAGCCAATTCAACGGCGGCCAGGCGGGCGTCAACCTCAAAGCCGGTGGCGAATTGGCGCTGAACCAGGCCAACGATACCCAGAGCAACACCAGTAACAGCCTGCGCGGCAGCGGTTCTATGACCGTGGGCACGGCCCCGGGCAGCAACGGTACGAACGCCAGCCTCGGTGCCGGCGTGCAACTGGACGACAAGCGCCTGAACACCCAGGACAGCCAGGCGCGTGTCGCGACGCTGCAGGGCAACGGCCCGATCCAGCTCAGCAGCGGTGGCGACATGACCCTGCAGGGTACTCAGGTCGGCAGCAGCACCGCGAAGACCGGTGACATCAGCCTCAACGCTGGCGGCAAGCTGAATCTGCAAGCGGCCACCGCTACGCACGTGAGCAGCGGCAGCAACCTGGGCGGCGGCCTGACGGTCGGGGCCAGCAAGACCAGCAGCGCTGAAAGCAGCGGCACCACCGGCAGCCTGAGCGCCAACTTCAACATCGGCAAAGTCGCCGAAAACGACCAAGGCGTTAGCGGCGGGCAGTTGCACAGCAACGGCAAGGTGAGCCTCACCAGCGGCGCCAACGCGGCGGATGCGATCCACCTGCAAGGCACTCAGGTAGTGGCTGACAGCGTCAATCTGGATGCGCAAAACGGCGGCATCCTGCAAGAGTCGGCGCAATCGACCCAGGCGCATAAGAGCTGGGGCGTGACCCTGGGCGCAGGCGGCAGCGGCGGCAAAACCACCCTGGCCGACGCCGGTGAACATGACACCCCCAAGACCCAGCACGGCATCAATGCGCGGGCCAAGGTCGACGTGGATCACCTGCAAGGCACCACCCAGCACGACAGCCTGATCAAGGCGAATAAGGTGGTGATCAACAGTGCCGGTGACACCCACCTGGCCGGCGCGCGAATTGAAGCGGATCAGGTCAGTGGCAATGTCGGCGGCGATCTCGTCGTCGAGAGCCGCAAGGATCAAGTCAGCAGCACCCAGGTCAACGTCGACGCCAAGCTTGATGTCGAGAAAAACCAACCCGGCGTGGTCAACAAACTGGCCAAGGCCAGCGGCCCGCTCAAGGACAAGGTGCAAGCCAAGGCCGAGGGCGCGTTTGACAAGCACCGCGAAAAGCTCGAGAACGCCGTGGACAAGGGCACCGAGCACCTGGCCTCGGCCAAGGACAGCGTGGTCAACAGCGTTGGCAACGCCAAGGAACGCCTGGGCGAAAAACTCACCCGCAGCGGTAGCTACGACGTGAACCCCGAGCCCCGCGGCGCCTTCGGTACGAGCGTGGACAAAGCCAAGGCTTACCTGGCGGACAAGAAGGATGCCGTGGGCACTCGCCTGTCCGACCTCAAGGAAAAGGCCTGGCCAAAAACCACTGACAGCTACGCCGTCAACGGCAAAAACACCACCGGCAGTTCGGTGGCCAATACCACCGAAAACGTGCTGTTCGGCGACAAGAGCGGCAACACGTCCTACACCCCGACGTTGAACCTGGACGTCAGCCATGTGGTGAAAGACAGCGTCACTCAAGCGTCGGGCATCCGCACGCAAGGCGTCAACCTGCAGGTGAGTGGCGAAACCCACCTGACTGGCGCCCGGATCAGCGCGGACCAGGGCAAGGTCGACCTGGGTGGTTCCAAGGTCACGGCAACGACGTTGGCCGGCAGCGATTACCGAGCGGATGTCGGGCTGAACCTGTCGAAGTCACCGGTCAACCTGGTGCTGGGCGCCAAGGACGAATTGACCCAGAAACAGGACGACGCCATACGTAAGGATCAAGCCTTCAACCTTGGACCGCTGAGGGTCGGCGGGCACAGTGATAGCCAGGCGTTACAGGCCGGGATTGATCAGCAAACCCATTAACTAGCAATCCACTCGTGGAAGCAGGAGGCTATCCTGCTTCCACTACTGATCGCGTAAACACCAAAATCCGTATGCGTGAATTAGAGTTTTTCTATGTTAACCAACGCTCGCTGAAATCCATCGACTTCCACGAAAAGACTTCAGGCGTAGTCATCTGATGTTGGGGCGGTAACAGGATGGAGGATAAGGTGGGCAGCCTGATCGCCGCTATGCCAATACCCAAGAGCAAGGTGTAATTGCCGAACGCTTACGGAAAAAGCTCTCGGCCACGGCGTTTTCATGACAGTTACCTCGGCGACTCATGCTGGCAAACAAATTGTTTGCCTTCAAAAAGCTGCGCCAATCGGAGCTGCAGCCCAGTATGCAAGTCGTTTATTTCGCCAGCGGCTGTGGGCATTATCGAATGCGCCAGAGCATGAGCCGCAGGGGAAATTGCCGGGACAATGCGCCGATGGAGCGAGTGTTCCGCAGTTTGAAAACGGAATGGATACCGACGTGGATTACAGATTTATTCAAGAAGCTCAGCGCGACATAAGCAGTCCTAGAGACAATTTCCGTTCAAAGAGCTGCAAGTACCCGCTCCAATTGGAGTATGGAAAACTCCATCTCGCTCAACGCCTGGTTGAGCTCTTCAGACGAAGCCTGTGCATCAGCACATACCAACTCCATACGCCGGCAAGACTCGACCAGTTGCTCTCCTTTAACCACACGCGCAGCGCCTTTAATTCTGTGAGCCAACTCCCCTAACTTATCCGTCTCACCATTCTGAAGTAGGACTCTCAGCAACTGATAATCTTTGCGATTATTATTGATTAGCTCATCCAGTATTTCACGAAACTTTACCGGGTCATTATTGAGGAGCAACTCCAGAGGTCCCAGATCTACCAGTTGTAGTGAATCGGATGCCATCAGTGGCAATGTCGTCGCAGGACACTCGTTCTCTGCATCCCGATTCTGTTGTAGCCCCAACAATCTCGCGTCCAACTCATCAAGACCGATAGGCTTGATGAGACAATCATTCATGCCCGCTTTTATACACTGTTCTATTTCTTCCGGCTGCGCATCGGCCGTAAGGCCAATAATCATCGTGGGCTCTAGTCCTTGCTCCTGTTCGACTCTGCGTATGGCTAGTGCAAGGTCCGAACCACTCATGACTGGCATATGACAATCGGTAATAACAACATCGAAAGAGTGCTCGCCCCAGCGGTCGAAGGCACGCTGCCCGTCTTCTGCCTCATAGACATCATGACCCAAGAATTCCAGTTGTTGGTGTAATACTTGGCGGTTGACTTGGTGATCATCTACCACCAGAACTTGCAAGCAGTAACGTTGATGAGCCAAGGGTAACGCGGGTAACTGCGTGATGTTGATGCGCTCTAATACCTGTAAATGCAGCTCTACTTCTATCTTCGTTCCACGGCCTAAAGCACTGCTCATAGTGACATGGCCGCCCATCATTTCGCACAGCGAACGACAGATCACTAGTCCCAGGCCCGTCCCTTCGGTCTGTTGCACATTGCGCTGCGCCTGAACGAAAGGTCTGAACAAGCGTTGCTGATCATTAGGACTTATGCCTACACCGGTGTCTTCCACACTGAGGTGAACATTAAGCAGGCTGGCATCGACCAAGAACCCGGAAATACTGATCGTGATCGAGCCTTCTTCGGTGAACTTGATGGCATTGCTGATCAAATTGGAGAGGATTTGCTTGAAGCGTAGGGCATCGACTAGCACATCGCAGTTAATGCTCGAATCGATGTCAAGGATGAGGGTCAAGCGCTTTTGCCTAGCCAGCCCCTCGAACACCCTGGCCACCGACTCGATCAGTTCACGCAAGTTGGCACGCTTGGGCGACAGACTGAGACGTCCGGATTCGATGCGGGCGATGTCGAGAATATCGCCGATCAACTCCAACAGGCTTTTTGCCGAAGTGTGGGCGATTTCAATGCTCGCGCGGTCAATCGGCTTACTTTCGGCGCGCTTAAGTGCCAGCTCAAGGATGCCGATTACGGCGTTCATTGGCGTGCGAATTTCGTGGCTCATGGTCGCCAGAAAGCTGGTCTTGGCACGGCTGGCATCATCCGCGAGGGCTTTTGCTTCTCGTAACTGCTCCACCAACTGACGATGCTCAGTGATGTCTAACCAGCCACAAATAACCCCCTTTATCTCACCTTTGGGGTCCTGGAACGGTTGCACCCAGTGGTTGATCCACGCCTCCCTACCCTGGAGCTGAATGGCATGCACCGACTCGATCGTCTGGCCGTCGCGCATCGCCTTAAAGTAGTTGCGATGAAAGTCCGGGAGGCTCTCGAAGTTTTCCTTGGGTAGCTGACGCACCGTTTTGTTCAGCACCTGCTCGGCGCTCAGGCCGACACTCTTCAAGTAGCTGCGGTTGCACGAGAGCATGCGTCCCTTGAGATCACGCACATACAGCGGCGGCGGCATGCAATCAGTCAGTGTTTCGACAAACTGCAGTTGATCGCTGAGCAACCGCTCTGCCCTTGCCCGGACTTTAATCTGGCGACGCAGATACACCACCCAGACCAACGACAGCAAAAGCAACAACACCGCAACCGCGACGATGTTGATGATAACCCTTTGGTAATCGACCCAAGTCTGGCCGCTCATCCCTGGTGGTGAACGCCAGCGATTGGAAATCGCATTGATCTCATCCGGGGCGATGCTTTGCATGACCTTGTTGATAATGGATTGCAGTTCGACATCACTTCGTCGCATCGCAAAGTTGAGCGTGGCAGGCCCGACATCAATCACCTGGTTGATCGCCAATTTATCGCGAAACAAACGCTCCTTGTAATAACGTGCTGCAGGCAACGCCACAATGGCGGCATCGACCTTGCCTTCATAGAGCAAGTTCATCGTATCCAGCGTGGTGCCAGCGTCAATTATCACTGCTTCGGGGTAGCGCTTGCGCAGTTGCTGTGAGCCCACGTGCCCAGTAGGAATCGCCACACGCTTGTCGGCCAGGCTCTCCAGCTTGCCTTGCTGTTCCTTGCTGCTAAGCAACACAAAGGGGCTGGTATCCAGCGGCCTGGAAAAACGCAGGAACGCTTCACGCTCAAGGCTGGCGGTCATCAAGGCCAGATCAGCTTCGTTATTTTTCAACGTTTCGATCATCTGCGGGTAACCGCCGCTGCGCAAAACAACCTCAAAATGCAGGCCCGTATTTAGGGTTATCACTTCGAGCAAGTCAGCGAACCCACCGGAAAATACGCCGTTCGAGTCGAAGTAGGCACCCGGCGCCATGTCATCATTGATTACCAGTCGCGCCACTGGGTTACGCTGGATCCAGCGTAACTGCTCTACGGTGAGGTCTAAGGGTTCTTCACTTGGAATAAAGCTGTTGCCGACCCAGCGCTTGGACAGGTTACGCAACGTATCGTCACCGATAGCCTCGATGGCGACATTGATGAGCCGCTGCAAGCGCGAGTTATCCGTGCGCAAGGCAAAACCATAACCGCCTACCGGTAGGTCGCTGAAACGCTCAAAGCGCAAGTAACCATAGTAGGAGTGGTTGATCCGGTAGTAGGCACTGTACAGATCGTCCAGATAAACGTCAGCTTGGCCAAAGGCTGCAGCGGCAATCGCCTCATCATGCTTGGCATACACCCGCAAATCGGCCTGCGGGTAGCGCTGCTTGAGCTCGTCGCTGTGTTCTTCGGTGATCGCTACGCGCAAGCCAGCAAGATCAACGGGTGAATGCCTAGGTTCGGTACTGCGTTTGAAAACCGCCAGCCTATCCTCGGCATAGGGAATGCTCAGCAGCAGGTTCGGGCGTGGCCTGGTGCTGCCGTGAACACTGATCACATCAACGCTACCGGCCTGTAATGCCTTGTGCGCATCCTGCTCATTGGCGAAGGCCAAGACCTTCACCTGCAAGCCCAATAGCTGCGCGACCAGAGCAGTTGCATCGGCGCTGATGCCCTCGTACAGGTTGTCTTGGGCATTGATCGAAAACGGCGCGGACGCGGCTGCCGATACGCCGACCTTGAGCTCGGCCTTGTGCCGCAGCCAATGCCAATCTTCGCCAGAAACAGCCAGATCGGGACGATCGATACGCAGTTGGCTGGACAGTACCTGCGGGGCTGGAGGTAATGATGTAGCCATCACCGGGGCGCCCCCCAAAAACAGCCCGATGGACAGACAGAATGGACGTAGATACATATGAAATAGGAGACCGAAAATGCCTGAAGTACGGGAATCCGTTGGCTGAAGGCCGTTCATTCAAGAGCCCGGCATGATACTGGAGGGCCGTCATGGATGAGGCAATAATAGTTCAAAGTCGCCTCTGTCGTTCAATCCTCAACGGTCCCAACCCGCCTGAACGGTACAGAAGTCTATAAAATGAGCTTCCGGCATGGGGCGTGCAAAAAGAAAGCCCTGGGCAAGGGTGGCGCCCAACTCAATGAGACGTACCTGTTGCTCGGTGGTCTCTACACCTTCGATAACCAGCGAGACCCCCAACGCTCGGGCTAACGCAACAGAACAACTGATGATTGCGGCGCTTTTTGGCTGGCTTTGCATCTTGCGTATAAACGCCCGATCGAGCTTGATCTCGCTGAACGGCAGCTCACTGAGCCGGTCCAGCGAAGAATAACCAGCGCCAAAATCATCCATGGCTACGCCACAGCCAAGCATACGTAGCCGCACCAAGTTCTCCAGGCTACTGGCCGGCGCACTCACGACACCGACTTCAGTGATTTCGAACATCACGCTGACCGCTGGCACCTGCGATTGCTTGAGCAACACGGCAATGCGCTCCGCCAGCCCGGTGCACGCCAGTTGTGCGGGATGCAGATTGAACGCCAGGTTAATCACCCGTCCTTGTACAGCCAGTCTTTGCTGCAGGGCCAGGCCCTGGTCAAAAAGCTGCCAGAACATCCTATCGACCAGATTGTGTTCTTCCATGACGGGCAAAAAATGCGCCGGCAATAAAACGCCCCACTGCGGGTGCGTCCAACGCGCCAAAACTTCTGCTCCGACCAGCAGTTGGCCCTCGAGAGTAACTTTGGGTTGGTAGTAGGCTTCAAATTCGCCGTTATCCAGGCCGCGTTGCACGTCGCCCAAGGTCGGCAATTCTGCTGGCGACAGTCTGGGAATGCTGCTGCAGTATTCCCGGTACCGTTTAACCAATAGGCTAAACCCATCAAGATTGAACGGCTTGCCCAGGTCGCCCAGAAAAGTAAGACCTAGGCAGTGAATCATCGCGACTGTGCCCTGACGTAGAACCGGATCCAGCTCGCTGCACAACACCACAGCACCGACTTTGCCGCTGCTGCTGGCATGACGCAAGAACGCCAGGCCATCCATGCCCGCCATTTTCAGGTCACAGAGGACGATGTCCACAGCGTCACAAGCGGCCAGGACAGCAATCGCTTCTTCTCCACCAGCAGCTTGCAGAATGGGTCCCTGAAGCACCTTTTCCAACGCGGTTACGGTGACAAGGCGCTGAAAGGGCTCATCCTCCAGCACCAAAACAGTCAAATCTTGCATTGCAGGTCTACACGCACGCAATTAAAGGACGAACAGTCTGCAAGGAGCGCTTCCTACATCTCCATGAGACTTTTCCTATGCGCACTGGGAAATTTCCTAAGGCAGCACTATCCTGCACTTACAGCTCTGCCGCTAATAGCTAATGGTGTTAACCTTATATCGCCGAGACTACACCGCTTCGTAACAAACGTTTTTTCAAGGTAGAACTCACATTATGCATAGCGTTCTTATAGTTGACGATCACCCGGTCATTCGACTTGCCGTCCGGGTCCTGCTGGAAAAGCACGGTATGCGTGTGGTCGCCGAAGCAGACAATGGTATCGACGCTGTTCAACTCGTGCGCGACCTGACACCACAAGTGGTTGTCCTCGACATTGGCATTCCAAAGCTGGATGGCTATACCGTTATCTCTAGAATCAAAGCCTTGAATGTACGCAGCGAGATTCTAATATTGACCTCTCAACCCGCCGATTCAGTGTGCCGGCGCTGCATCCAGCTGGGCGCTCGTGGCTTCGTCAATAAAGAAGAAGACTTGGGCAGCCTGATCAACGCGATCAAAGCCGTAGACGCCGGCTATAGCTTCTTCCCCTCTCTGTCCTTTGACAGCGTCAATTCAGCAGAACAACTTACTGAGCTTGAACAAATTCAGTCCCTAACAGACCGTGAAGTGACGGTATTGCAACACCTGGCCCAGGGGTACACCAATAAGCAGATTGGTGAAATGCTCTTTCTCAGCAATAAAACTGTTAGCACCTATAAAACCCGATTGCTACAAAAGCTAGGCGCCGCCTCGCTGGTCGATCTGGCCGAGTTCGCCAAGCGCAATGCATTGATTCCCTAACTGCCAACCAGCAAATTTGTAGGAAATTTCCCTATCATGCATAGGCAACGTCCTACTCATTTCTTCCCCTGTCACTCCTAAACTGGCTCCAGCTCAAGGGTACGGCGATACCCCGGCGCAAAGAGAGTTCAATTGAGTCCCCTTCAAGGACACCAACATCAATTTAGGAGTTTCAAATGAAAGTTAGTACGTTGGCTGGCGCGATAATGGCAATCACCTTGGCTGCCACTTCTGCTGTCAGTGTTGCCAAAGATCAGGGTCACGGTGTGATTACCTTCAAGGGCGCGATTATCGATTCGCCGTGTTCAATATCTCAAGAGTCGCAGTACCAGACTGTCGACATGGATCAAATCTCCAACGTAACCCTGAAAAACGGCGGCAAATCCAACCCGACTCCTTTCAAAATTGAATTGCGCGGCTGTGACCTGGGCGCTCTGAAGTCTGCGACGGCAACTTTCACCGGTTCGCCCTCGTCGAACCCGGACCTGCTGTCGCTGAAAGGCACTGCCCAAGGTGCAAGCCTGGCCATTGCCGATCACTCCGGCGCGCTCATCAAACTGGGCAGTGCTTCGCCTGCGCAGTCGCTGTCCAATGGCGACACCTACCTGCAATTCAATGCTTATCTGCAGGGCGACATGCTTGCTGCGGAAGGTGGCGGCGAAGCTGCCGCAGCCGAAATCGTACCGGGTAACTTCGAGACTTTCGCCAACTTCACCCTCGCATATCAGTAACGGATTTTGTCACTGAGGACTCCGCAGCACTTGCTGCGTGCTGCGGAGAACTTTGCGGAGGCGTAGATGAGTCGTTCAACCGCATTGCTGGTCACCCTGGCCCTTTGCACCTTGGGCGGGTCTGTCTGTTTGGCCGAGCCGGTGATGACTACTGGGCTCAAGGGGCGAGTGCAGATGACCGGAAGCATTGTCGATAGCGCCTGCACTATCCGTATGGGTAATGATAGCCAGACGATTGCATTTAAGCCCACAGCGCTTCACGGTTTAATCAATGGCGATACTACATCTAAACAACCCCTTAATATTTTTATAAATGACTGCATTACTTACCGTACGAACGACAACACTGAACCTTCGCAGCGTTTCCAATTAACATTTGAAGGTGAGTCCAATGGTAAATACTTCAGTGTTCAAGGCGTCGCACAGGGCATTGCCTTACAAATCAAAGACCAGGAAGGAAAGTTAGTTTCACCCGGCATGTTACTACAACACAGCAGTATGTCTCCCGACATGCTGACTCTTAACTACTCGCTGTCACTCGTCGGCAGTGGACATACATTGGAAGCGGGCGACTATCACGCCACGATTAAGCTGAGTATTCAGCACTTCTGAACTGCAGTTACCCAGTGCGCAGTTTCGCTCAAGGATTTAGTCACGTGGATCACCGTAAGGCATTGGCTGCTACGGCGTTGTGTTGTGTCGCGACGTGGGTAAATGGAGCCGAAGAATTCCAATTCAACACCGAGGTATTGGACCTCAAAGATCGCGAGAACCTTGATCTTGGAGTGTTTGCATCGGCCAACTTCATTATGCCCGGCCAGTACAGCCTGATGGTCCACATGAACCGCGATACATTGACGGAATTCCCGATCGATTACCTCCCGGCCGACGACGATCCGAAAAGCAGCGTCGCCTGTCTTTCCCCAGCCTTGGTCAAGGAACTGGGTCTGAAAGAGCACGTCCTAAAGTCCCTGACCTGGTGGCACGACGGCGCCTGTCTGAACCTCAGTAGTGTTCCTGGCATGCAGGCACGTGGCAGCCTGAGTACTTCGGCACTGTACGTGAGCATTCCCCAGGACCAACTGGAGTACACGGCGGCAAATTGGGATCCGCCTTCACGCTGGGACGACGGCATCGCCGGCGTGCTGTTCGATTACAACCTCAACGCCCAGACCACCGAACGCAAACAAGGTAAAGGACGCACCGATAACCTCAGCGGCAATGGTACCGCCGGTATCAACCTGGGTGCCTGGCGCTTGCGCGGCGACTGGCAAAGCCAGATGCAACGCAGCGCCGACCAACCTTCACAGCAGCAATTTGCCTGGAGTCGCTTTTACGCTTTGCGCGCTGTGCCGTCGCTACGTTCGAACCTGATCCTCGGTGAGGACTACCTGGACTCGAACCTGTTCGGCAGTTTCCGCTACACCGGCGGCAACCTGAGCAGTAACGACAACATGCTGCCCCCCAACCTCAGAGGTTATGCCCCAGAAATCAGCGGTGTAGCCCGCACCAACGCGCGCGTGGTAATTCGCCAGCAAGGCCGAGTGCTTTACGACACCCAGGTACCACCAGGCGCTTTTCGCATCCAAGACCTCAACGATGCGGTCTCTGGCCAACTTGACGTGCGCGTCGAAGAACAGGATGGCAGCGTCCAAGAATTCCAGATGGACACCGCCAGCATCCCCTACCTGACCCGTCCGGGTTCGGTGCGCTACAAGCTAGCTGCCGGCAAACCCTCTGATTGGGAGCATCAGCTTGATGGCCCGGCATTCGCCACCGGTGAGTTTTCCTGGGGGGTGAGCAACGGTTGGTCGCTGTATGGCGGTGGCCTCGGCGCCAAGGACTACGGTTCGCTGGCTGTGGGTGTAGGCCGTGACCTCATGGCGTTCGGTGCATTGTCCGTCGACGTTACACAGTCGCGAGCGACGTTGCCGGAGCGCGACACATTGAGCGGTAAATCCTACCGCGCCAGTTACTCCAAACGCTTCGACGAGTACGACAGCCAGGTCACCTTTGCCGGCTACCGGTTCTCCGAAGAGAGCTACATGAGCATGAACGAATTCATCGAAGCCCGGCGAGGTGGCCAGCCACTGAACCAGAGCAAGGAAATGTATACCGCGACATTAAGCAAACAGTTTCGCGATTCCGCGCTGAGCGTGTACTTGAACTACAACCACCAGACCTATTGGAACAGCCAGGCGAGCGATCGCTATAGCCTGTCGTTGTCACGCTATTTCAACGTGGGAGGGTTGAAGAACCTCAGCCTGTCGCTCACCGCATACCAGAACAAGGCCAGCGGCACCTCAGATGACGGCGCTTACCTGTCGGTCAGCATTCCCTGGGGCAGCAATGGCTCATTCAGCTACAGCTCATCGGTAAACCAGGGGCAAAGCAGCCATAGCTTGAGTTACTACGACCGCATCGATGATCGTAACCACTACATGCTCAGCGCAGGCAAGGCCTCAAGCGGTGAAACGGCCAGCGGCTTCCTCTCTCATGATGGTGATGAGGCTCAGGTAACGGCCAGTGCCAGCTATCAGACCGGCGAGTACACCTCGGCGAGCCTGTCTTTGCAAGGCGGAGCAACCCTGACCGGTGAAGGCGCGGCCCTGCACCGTAGCAGCCTCATGGGTGGCACCCGGCTTCTGGTTGATACCCAGGGCGTAGCCGGCGTACCGGTGCGCGGCAGCGGCGGGGTCACCCGCACCAACCGTTTCGGCAAGGCTGTGATTAGCGACGTGAACAGCTACTACCGGAATCAGGCCAACATAGTTCTGGACAGCTTGGCCGACGACGTCGAAGCCACCCAATCAGTCACCCAGGCGACCCTGACCGAGGGCGCGATTGGCTATCGCCGCTTTGACGTTATTGCCGGCTACAAGTCCATGGTCATCATTCGCATGGCAAACCGCCGCGCTCCGCCCTTTGGCGCAACCGCCCAGAACAGCCGCGGCCAGGAAACCGGCATTGTCGGTGAAGAAGGATCGACTTACCTAAGCGGCATAAAGCCAGGCGAAACCATGTCGCTGCATTGGGATGGCAGCGCACGATGCACCTTCACCCTACCCGACCGGGTTACATCGCTTGAGCGACAACTGGAGCTGATGTGCCGGCCAGTCAGCGACGTGGATAACGCTGGCGCTTAATTTATTGCAATAGGTACCTCTATGAAAGCTCGCTTCAAACGCAACACTCTGCCCCTGCTCGTTTTGATCGGCGCGTGCACCGCACAGACCTGCCAAGCCGCCGTGTCGCTTGATCGTACCCGGGTGATTTTTACCGGCAGCGAGAAATCGGTCAGCCTCAGCGTCAGCAACCAGAATACCCAACTGCCCTATTTGGCCCAGGCCTGGATTGAAAACGAACAGTCCGAGAAGATCACCAGCCCCCTGGTGGTACTGCCTCCAATCCAGCGCCTGGAAGCCGGCACCACCAGCCAGGTGAAAATTCAAGGTCTGCCTGAACTGGGCCAACTGCCCCAGGATCGCGAATCACTGTTCTACTTCAACCTTCGCGAAGTGCCGCCGCGCAGCGATAAACCAAACACTTTGCAGATCGCGCTGCAAACGCGAGTGAAGCTTTTCTATCGCCCCGTGGCTATTGCTCCAAAAGCCGGTCTCAATGAAGCCCCCTGGCAGGAAAAACTGACGCTTACCCGCCAGAACGACCGCTATTTAGTGAACAACCCGACGCCTTATTACATCACCGTGATCGATGCCACGCCCGACCTCAAAACCGCCAGCGCAACGGACTTCAAGCCCTTGATGATCACCCCCAGAGGTCAGTTGGATCTGGGTGTCAGCAGCAAGTCACTGGGCGACAAACCTGTATTGACCTACGTAAATGATTTCGGTGGCCGCCCGCAGCTGCAGTTCAGCTGCACCGCAGGTACCTGCACCGCCAGCGCCGTTGCCAACAACCGCTGACACCGAGCCATGACCTGTTCAAGTGAGGGCAAATCACGATGCTCGCAACACGTAGATGCCTGGTAGCCTTGCTGTGCAACGCCAGTGTTTGGACCTGGTCTCACGCCGCTGGCATTCCTGCACAGACGGCCGAACTCCAAGTCACCGGGAACTTGCTTGAGAGCGCCTGTTACCTAGATCCGAGCTCCGCCTATCAGACCTTGTCGCTGGGAGACCTGAGCACTGCGCGCCTTTCACGCATTGGCGATCAGGGCGCTCCGGTGGCCATGCAGCTCAAGTTGCAAGGCTGTGTGCGTAGCGATGGTGGTCGACGTGATGATCAGCAAGGCACGCTGGTTTGGAGCGCGATTGAACCGGTGGCTACGCTGGCCTTCAACGCGGTCGCGGATGCCGATACCCCCGACCTGATCAAGGTGGTTGGCGCCGAGGGCTTCGGCCTGCGTGTACTCGATGTCCAAGGCAACGACGTACGCCTAGGCCGCACCGCACCGGCCTGGTTCGTCTCGCCTGGAGAGAGCCAGTTGACGTACTACATCCGTCCTGAACGTACCGCAGCCGCTTTGCGCCCCGGCGCCTTTCGCGCCAGTCTAAATGTGTACCTGACGTATGATTGAATTTCCCGCGATGAAAGTTGGAAAAACTGCACTTCTCGCCGTGCTAGTTACTTATGCATCTACTTCTCCCGCTAACGAGCGGGCAGTAAGAATTCAAGGTATTGTATATGCCGCAATTCCTTGTGTTATTAACAAAAACGAACCTATTACTCAGTCGTTTGGCGATGTGCAGACCACGGGCATCAATGGACATTACAAAACTATCACCCTGGGCTACTCCCTCGACTGCACACGCTCGTTGACAAATGATCTACGCCTGCAGATCCGCGGTAACGACGCGGGTTTCAACTCCACGCTGCTGAGAGTCCCAGGGTATGAAAACCTCGGCATCGCGTTAACAAAAGACGGTGAACCGCTGGCAATCAACACCTGGGCAAACTTTGACTCTCGCAGGCAGCCATTATTGCAAGCGGTGTTGGTTAAACGCCAGAACAGCGAGATCAAGGCGGGTCCGTTTAGAGCTGGCGCAACCCTTGTGGTCGACTATCAATGAAGACACTAGGTTACATGTTAGCGGCACTATGGTTCACCGCCCTAAGCTTTCCGAGTCTGGGCCAAGACAATCTGCAGTTCACCGGAAATTTGCTGGCGCCCCCCGTCTGTATTATTAGCAATAAGGGTGGCCGTATAGATGTGCACTTCGAGCGCAATATCGCCGTCAATCGCATTGATGGTGAGCTTTATCGCCAGGCGATCGCCTATCAGATCGAATGTCCGGGTGCGGCTGGCACTGGTATCGCCTGGCACATGCGCCTGACTCTCAAAGGAGCGTACGCAGACTTCGAGCCTACTGCCCTGAAGACCTCGGTGGACAACCTAGGCATCAAAGTACTGCTCGGTGGCACGGTGCTGATTCCGAACGAATCTCGAGAGATCGATGTCAGCGCATCGACGCCACCGCTGCTCGAAGCCGTACCGGTAAAGCTCCCCGCTGCTCAGTTGCCCAGCACTGACTTTACCGCCTCAGCGCTTTTGATGGCCGAACTATACTAGGAGTATCTATGGGTAAGTACACGACCACCTTAAGTGCCTGGTTAGTTGTAAGCCTATGGTTGCCTGCAGCGCAGGCGACACCGGACAACCTGTACTTTTCTGGCACGTTGGTTAATGAACCTTGTGTGCTCGCGGAGAATGACAGGGAGATTCTGCGGGACTTCAGCACCGTAATCGACAAGGATCTTTATCTCAACGGCAGAACTAAGGGTCTCCCGATTGAACTACACCTGACCAACTGTGACCCGGATGTCGGCAAACGTATGGTCAGCATCACCTTCAGCGGCAATGAAAGCAAAGAGCCTCCCGGGCTGCTGGTGCTTCAAAGCGCCACAGTAAAAGGTCTGCTGGTCGGGCTGGAAACTAAAAGTGGCACTGCCCTGCCATTGAACAAGACTCACCGCATGGGGCCGCTAACTATCGGCGACAATTTGCTCAGCTTCAATACTTACCTGCAAGGCGAGCCCAAGGCACTTGCTAATCACGCCCTAGGGCTTGGTGATTTTGAAGCATCTCTTACTTTTTCCCTAAGTTACGAGTAATCAACATGAAAAAAATTTCCGTAACGGTGCTGCAAAAAGTTTTCGCTGGGATACTATTATGGGCCTCAGCGTTACAAGCACAGGCCTACTACACCCTCACCACAACAGACAGTCGTATAGAATCGGGCGGGGTGCGCTATTATTTCCTAGTAAGCGGGTGGACAACTGGCGACACCAGCCCGAGCCCTTGCGCATCCGACGACCCACAATTAACTTTATGCACAATTGGCATTGCTGCGCTGCAGCCATATTCGATTATCTATGTAGGAGAGTACAACTCTTGGGAGGTACCTGTTCGCCATGGCGCGTCTACTTTGGGCCAATTACTCTCAGACCTACAGATGAAAGGATTTAGAATCCCTCTAAGTGGATCGATTCTAGTTCCTCGTCAATATGCCGATAATAATATCTGCATAACATTTACGTACTCCCGAGTCGGCCCCAGTGTCGGCGGCGCCTATAATCCTTTCGGGCCATGCGCCAGAGTTGGCCCTGTAGCAGTTCAATGCGAAATATCGGGGAATGCCACTATTGACCATGGAAGCCTTCCCGACAATAAATTATCAGGAGCAAAGGCTTCAACCCAGCTCGATTTGCAGTGCCGAGGCTCAACTAACGTTACAGTTTCAGCATCCAGGACAAACTCTTTAGGCGTGCAACTCGACGACTATTGGACTCTATTCTCAAAGATCACCGTAAATGGCAAGGACGCGACTAGAGGCATCAATGTGAATGTTACTGATGGTCAAACCAGCAAATTAGACATTACCTCGACACTGAGTACCCCCACGGGAGCAGTCACACCCGGCAAGTTCACCGGTTTCACGGTGATTACCGTTTCACCGCCTTGAGTTGCGTGTGATCGCAACTTGTAAAAAAAGCGCTTTCCGTGATCCAGTAACGCTGTTTAATAATCGCCCAGGGCCTGTACGAAATACTTTGAAACCGCCGTTGCCACACCTGAGTTCCGAGATCAACAGCGCGGTACTAGGACGCGGCGGGCCAATCAATTGCGAGCGGGTACCCTTCCTGCTCAGGCACGCGGCTCAGGACCACGCGGTACTTCTTACAGGCCTTGAGGGTCGTCAGCTCTGGCGCTGTAGCGTCGTCGATATCGACTGCATCCTGCAGGTGCCTGATTGCGTAATCCGCCTCGGCTCGCAAGTGCGCGATCTGGTTTTGTGCAGCCACCACAGGATCAAGCGCAGGTGGCGGCAGCTCTTCCTGTGGGGGCAGATCCGGCACTAGGATGTGCAGCGTGATCATGACCTTCAAATCGTACGACTCGCCCTCTTTGGCCATGGTGAGTGGCGAGGCATTCCTATGGCCAACACAAAGCTGGCGACGGTCCTAGAAACCGCGCCGCGTTTCATCAGGGCATCGGCAGCCCCGCATATCTCAGCATATGCCGAGCGGTTTTCAAGAACACCGTTCGCCCCCACGTCCGCGAATTCCCCATGGAGATGGCGCGCCGGTGCTGTGCGCGACCGTAGGCCAGCTACCCGACGCAGATGAAGGCCAAGGCGAGCATGACGGCTTTGTGATCATCACCGCCGACAGCGCCGGCGGCATGGTAGACCTTCACGACCGGCGGCCTGTGGTGCTCACGCCGGAGTTGGCCAGGGAATGTCTGGACCCGGGCACGCCCAAGGAGCGTGCCGAGCAGATGGTATTGCACCAGGGCAAATCATCGGAGGTGTTCGAATGGTTCAAAGTCGAGAAAGCCGTGGGCAACGTACGGAGCAAAGGGCCTGAGCTGATTGCACCAATGCGCTGATAGTGACCATTACCAGTTCATAATAGCCAGCTCGCCTGTTTTTTCTGCTACACCCTTCCTCGGGTTGGCCCTGCTGTAACGGATATCCATCGCCTCCATGCGGAACCCTTTAAACACCCGTCGGACTTCGGGATGATCATTGATGCTTACCATCACCTTGTCTTCGCAGGCGCGCATGAATTCATGCCATTCGCTAAAATCCTGCACCTCGCAAGGCCGCTCCGTATAGTTAGACCCGCCCCTCTTCTTGCCAGTGGCCCATGCGCTACCTTACTGGTGCCATCTCGACCGCTACACAACGCCCTTTCGTCCGCACCTTCTGCACCAGTCGCGCTCTGTTGACGAACACATTGATCTCGCAACTGCCTGAGTGTTGTACGTCTTCCCAGTATTCTGCGTGCACAAGTTGCCCGTTCTGCGGCCCCGTGTAAGTACCCGCTGCTTCACGTGAGACATAGCTACTGTCACGTACATACCTAAGCACTACCATATCTTCCTCCGGCGCCACCATGATCTGCCTTGGCACACCGAAGAAGTCGATCAGTTCGCCCACCGGGCGATCTTTCCAGGTACTGCTGGCCGACAATGATGCACAGCCACTGAGCAAGGTGGCGAGCAAGGCCAACATAAACAATCGGTTCATAAGGTCTTCTCCCTGAAGGTCGCGTTACTTGGCAGGCATCTGCGCGAACCCTTCATCTATCTTCTGCAGGATGGCCGTCTTGGCGGCCTCGCGGTTCAATATCTCGAAGAAGTGCGGCCCTGCCTTGCTCATTTGCGACGCGGACATCACACCCAAGTGCTCCATCTTCTTGGCCTGGCGTTCAGTCGGCTTACAGACAAAGTCACGGCTTTGCATCAGCCAGGCGTCAGGTTTGCTCTGCCATTGTCTGGAATACTTCGCATCGCGAAACCCATTGAACACGCTGCGGAAATCCGCTGCACCCACTACTCGCACGCGGTTCTTCGCACAATCGATTTCGACATCGTAAGAGGTGAAGTCGGGCTTTCCGGGCTCTTCGTAAAGTTGATAGACACCCAATGATTTCGCCCCACCTGGACGATTGACGATGTGAGTGGGGTCGCCGTCTGCGATGAACACTTGATTCTTGCCCAAGGCACCCTGGTAGTGAACGACCCAGAAGTCGCCCTTCAGCACTTCGCTCGCTTGGGCAGCGAGGGCACTACACAGTAATGCGGCAGGCAGGAGATGCCTTGTAAAAGCGATCATAGGGGCGGTCCTTTGCCGTTATTTTTGAAGAAAATAGTTTCACACCCTGGACATGAGGCAAAGGGCCATCTAGCACATTCGTACTATTCATAAGAGAGTTCTACGCCAATACCATCGCGATACAGTCGGTCATGCGCTTCGGCGACTAAGCAGGAACAAAAAAATCACAACTCTTGTCGCAGTATGGATTCCCAAGCAGGATTCGATAAGGCGGTGCTGTGCATCTCTATCGACACATCGAATTAGCACATTACGATGCTGATTCTGCGCTAAAGCACTAGAAAAAGGATTTTGGAAAATGTTAAAGAAAATAACCATAGCTGCTGTCACTCTTGCACTTACAGGTTGCGGACTTCTCCCTCCCCCAGCGCCACCTGCTCCCCCTACAGTCGAGCACTCTATTGCAAGCAAGACCGAAATCGTCGATGCAAAAAGGAAGCTGCTCAGACATATTTCAGACCCCGACTCCGCGAAATTTGAAACTATTTATAAATTCAAGGGGCGTTTCGCTAGTGGTAAAAGCTATGAAGGAGTCTGTGGTTATGTGAATTATAAAGGCGCAGAAGGTGGCTATGAAGGATTTACACCGTTTATGGTCGTTGGGGATGTGGTCTCTTATTACGGCGACCATTTACCTCACAACTACCATATCCTCAAAAGTTTTTGCACAAAGTCACGATCAAGCTAATAGGCAGATGCCGGCAAGTAAATTTCAAGTTAGCCTTTGATATCAATAGTAAGTACTACCGAACCTATATGAGTACCTTCCTGGGCTAGTGTCCCGAATGGCTAGCAGGTCTTGATGTTAACGCATCCGCCCGGCTCGCTTCTTTTTAGACTGTTGTTTCGCGCATGTAGTCCTGACAGGCCGTGAGTAGGATTAGGCCTCGGTCGTCTTCGTCGGTGATGGCGATAATTCGTACCAGTTTGTGCTGATGCTAAATACCGCGTTCCCTACGAAGAATGACACTCTCATGCTCGACCTGCAGCCAGCCAAGGATTGGTTAATTTGCTATCTGCCCCGACCGCCTGATAGCTCCGGGATCGCCGCAGGCAGCGGCGGCGAACTTGCCGACTTCAACGTGCAGCCGCTCCCCAGCAGCATCAGCGGCACCAGCATCCACAGCAGCAGCCTTGTTCTGTTCTCGCATCACTCACTTCCTCATTCACTGCCAATTGGCGCTGTTCTTTTTGGCGGGCTGAGTTCCCTAGCCTCGGTTATGGCGAGCGCCTGGGCTTTACCGATTTCTGCCAGTTACTTTCCGTAGCGCCAGTCTTGAACCTGCCATGTGACGCCAGCGGCGCTGGCCATCAGCACCAGGATCAGCAGCACCAGCCCGGCCGGCTTCTGGACCGGAGTCATCACGGCACATCCTTGAAGAAGACGTGATGCCACAGACGCAACGTCTGCTTGGCCTTCGCCGCCCAGGCAGGGGCCTTGGGCATCGTGGTTGCGTAGTAGTGCGTGGTCCCGCCAGTTGGATCCGGTACGCGGCAAGCATCCACTCTACGTGTTCCCGTTTGGCAAGCCAGATGACGAGGGGAATGAAACGACGGTTCACCGCATGAACGACTCGGCCTGGAAGAAGGCGCGGATTCGGGCGGCAAAGAAGTGGCAGGAGAAGTTCTTGCGGCCGGCACATGACGGCTTTACCAGGAACCGCATACACGACTTGAAGCACACCTTTGGGAGAAGACTGCGTGCTGCTGGCGTGACTGAGGGGATCGGAAAGCGCTGCTCGACCACAAGAACGGAAGCATCACCAGTCACTACTCGGCGGCGGAACTGGATCAGCTGATTGCGGCGGCAAACAAGGTATCAGCAACCGACTCACGCACACCAGCGTTGACGATTCTGAAACGGAGGGAGGCATGATGAAAAACGCCAGGGTCACTCGGAAAGTCACTATGGCAGAAACAACAAAGCCGCTCGAAAGCGGCTAAGTCATTGAAAAATATGGTCGGGACGGAGTGATTCGAACACTCGACCCCTAGCACCCCATGCTTGGTCCTGTACATGCGTAAGCCATTGTAAAATATAGAATTAGCCATGTATGCACGATACCAAATAACCCAATTTCCTGTGCTTATGCAAACGATAAACCGTGGCCTGTAGCCGAGGTTTTGCGCAACATACATCTCTCAGCACACCCCTCCCCTGGCGTCCTGCCGACCCAACACAATCAAATCTCCCTGCACCACCACGACTGTGCATACAGCGCTCCTTCAACCTCTTCCAGCCCGCTGATGTTCAGACCGAGCTTGGCCATGCCATTGATCTTTGCATCCAGCAACCACGGGGATACGTCAGGAGCTGGGTCACTTTTGAAGATCCAGGACTTTACACAGTTTCTTCCAAGCTCCTTACTGTGAGCCTCCACAATGCTCCTTGAGCCAGCCAAACGGGCGCGCGATCACGAGACTTGGGCTTACCGAACAACTTTGGCCTGGTCGTCGGCGAGGATGCTGCTGACCACAATCTTCATGGGCATACACCGGAGCAACAGGTAAAAAAGGTTCGCGGTGCCTGACCAGTAGGGGCACTGCGATCGCAGGACAAGCCCGCCCTCCACGAGTCTTCGCCTGCTTTTCTCCAGGTCTGCTACGGCGCCAGGTTCACGCCGTTACAGCGGCCCTTGATAGAGAAGTCGCTGATCTGCCGCGCCTTGTCCACCGTCATGAGGATTGTGCAGCCGCCAGGATGGGTCACGTCGTCCCAGTAATTGGTATGGACCATCACATTGCCTTGCCTCTCGGCGGTGCTGCCGACCACCTCCTGGCGCACATAGGTGGTATCGCGGTACCAGCCCAACTGCACCCCACCTCCGCTGGGCAACGGTTCCATGCGCCCGGGCGGGCCAAAGAAGTCGATGGCCTGCTTGGCGTCGCGCCCCTGCCATTGGTGGCTGGCACGCAACTCCGGCAGGGTCGGGATACAGCCGACCAGGGTAGGTAGCAGCAAACTGAGAAACAGCAGAGAACGTGTGTTCATCGGGCGCTGCTGTCTAGCATGTCATCCAACTCTTGCACCGCCTGGCTGTTGGCTTGAACACCGATCAACTGAATGAACATGGCCTGGATGGTGGTGACCATCCGCGTCGCCGGCATCTTGCCGATCGGCAACATCTGGTTGCGCGCACGGTTGTCTGGGGCGCAGACGAAGGCAAAGGTGCGCTGCAACCAGTAGTCCTTCGGTGCGACCCAGCCTTGGATGTTGGTCTTCACATCCTTCACGGCACCGTCGAAGCGACGTATCGCCCGGGCGCTGTCCAGGCGGATCTGGCGCTGTTTGCATTTGACCTGCACCTCATAGGCGGCGAGGGTCGGGAAGGCAGGATCTTCGAACAGCTGCATGACCTGCACCGATTGCACGCTACCAGGCTTTTTCATGATGCCGGCGGCATCGGCGACGTACACCTCGTTGTGCAGACGCTCCCCTTTGCCGTAGATGATCCAGTAGTCACCCGAGGCTTGTTCGGCCATGGCCGAGGTACTGCAGGCCATGACCAGGATAGCCAGCCATCGACAAGGGGGTGGAAGTTTGTAGCCCATGGAGGTCCTTTCCCGATTTCTGTAATTTAGGAGGACTAATATGAGCCGAGAGTGGGTAGGATCAAATAGCACGCTTGTGCTAATGGCTAAACGCCTTCACTCCTTAGTTTCTGTACGAAGAATGCCTGTGCGACGACCGTAGAGCGTTGAAAACAGTCTCGGAATTCAACCAACCAACTCGTGCGTGACTCCGACCGTTGTTCCTCGCCTGTTTTCGGGTGGTTCCACTGGAACTACACGCCGAATGTCTTGCGGATCACCCCATTCTGTCCCTTGACCTATCAGATATCGTTCGCAGCTCGTCGCCTCAAATCGCACAACCCTAAAACCTCGATAACTGTATGCAAATACAGTATTCGGATTATCCAAAAATGAACATCGACGAAGACACCTCGACGTGGCTTGGATGCCCTACGCCCCTGGAAATGTACAAGCACCAGTGCGCGCTACTCGAGGACGAGCTCACAACCGCCTATCGCTTGCTGAGTAAGGCGCGGGCGAACATTGCGGGCCTGGTCCAGATGAATGACCTGCTCGCCACCGGAAAAGCTTCGGCAGAGACGGCACTGAGAGACGCCCTTGAGCGCATATCGGCGATGGGCAACGACCAGACGGACAAGAGAAGCTTTCGAAGCGTCGACCTGGTGACCGATCAACGCGACCATCTCTTCACCTGTACCAGAAAGCCGGAAAGGACGGGCAGAAGATCGCAGGCCATGCCAGCGAGAAGATGACCAAGAACTACCAAAAGGACCACGCAGAAATCGTCTGGTCTGAAGCAATTCCAGACCTAAATATCAGCGAAATCACCGGGTAGTTTTGCGCAAGTTTTGCGCAGGTTATGCACGGGCACAAAAAAGCCGATCTAGCTGATCGGCTTAAGTGACTGATTTTACTCAGAAAATATGGTCGGGACGGAGTGATTCGAACACTCTACCCCTAGCACCCCATAAAGGTGAATCACAATCCAATCCAGTCTAAACAATTCCAGGAACAAGGCCTAAAGCACTGTATTTACTAGGCCAATACAGTTTACACAGTCCAACCGCTTCCGATAGTATTCTACCAAAGCCAGCGAGAAACGGTGACCCAACGGTGACCATCTGGAGCCTGGCCTTTCTGGGGAAGCGAAAGTGGCGACGATCACCGACAAACAGATGAACGCAAAACCAGCCAAACCTACCTGGCTGATCGAGGATGCTCCTCGCGGCTGCGGCCGATTCATGGCACGTCTTCGCCCAGATGGCGAACGCCTGTTTTACTTCAGGTATACCGACACCAGCGGTGGAAGAGTGTTTCTGCCCATAGGTGCATATGACGCCACTGGCACTGATGGACTTACCCTCAAGGAAGCAAGAACTAAAGCTGGAGAGTGGTCACGCCTCTACCAAAGTGGAACTCGCAACTTACGTGAACATCTGGATGCCGAGGAAGCTGCCCGTATCGCAGCCCGAGATGGTGAATTGGCACGACTCACCGCCGAGAAAGCAGAAGCCGAAGCCGAGCAAGCTCGCCAGGCGGCACGCAAGACTGTTACCGACCTATTCGAGCACTGGGCTAAGGTTGATCTCATCAACCGCAAGGACAAGGGTGCAGAGGCTCGTCGGATGCTTGAAAAGGACGTTCTGCCCTTCTTGGGCGACTTGGCTGTCGCTGATGTGAAAAAGGGTCATATCACCGAGGTGACAGATGCCCTCCTCGCTCGCGGTGTAAACCGTATGGCCAAGATGGTTTTTTCGCTTATGCGTCAAATGTTCCGCTTTGCCGTAGACCGCGACCTTATTGAGCACGATCCCAGTGCCAGTATCCGCAAAGCTAAGATAGGCGGCAAAGATACTGAACGCGACCGAGTACTGAGTGATGACGAAATCAAGCTGCTTGCTAAGAAAGCCCCTGATGCAGGACTGCTAGTCACCACCGAAGCTGCAATCTGGATTGCCCTATCGACCTGCTGTCGAATTGGTGAGCTCCTGAGCGCCCGATGGGAGCATATCGATCTAGAGCAAAGCACTTGGCTGATTCCGTCCGAGAATAGTAAAAACGGCAAACCGCACAGCATCATCCTTTCAGACTTTGCCATTAGCCACTTCAAGCGCGTAAAGCAGATTAATAGCCTGTCACCTTGGTGCTACCCGAACACCTACATAACTGACCATGTATGCCCTAAAACGGTAACCAAGCAGCTGGGAGATCGCCAGCGCCTTCCGGAACAAGGCTCCATGAGCCGACGTAGCGCCAAAGCCCAAGCACTGTTGCTACCAGGCGGAAAGTGGACGCCTCACGACCTGCGGCGTACAGGCGCGACGATTATGACTGCTATTGGCGTGCTTCCTGAAGTGGCTGAACGTTGCCTCAACCACACAGAGGAAAATAAGGTAAAACGCATATATCAGCGTCATAGCTATGCTAAAGAAATGGCGGAGGCTTGGGAAGTTCTCGGCAAACATTTATCCGGCCTGATATAGACAACCACTCCAACCGCCCAGAGAAAAGACTAGCAGCGCTACACAAGGACACTATTACAAATGAAAAACAAAGAGTTTGTTATATCAGTAACTGAATTTCTTGAGGAGCACAGCATCTCCGAAAGTGAATTCAAAAACAGAATCGAAAAGCTGCAGATTTCCCTTTTATGCCGCCGCCCTAGAAATGTTGCAGTTCACGTATCAGGCTCGGCTATCGTCGCAGGTTCAGATGAGCTACAAACAGCACAAAGCCTATTTAAGCGGCATAGGGGCACACCTTTCAGCGAAGAGCACGATTACCACGCAATTGTAGAATCCAACATTAAATTCTTCTCCATACCCCCCTCTGAGTGGGCTGAAATTATAGATTACGGAGAAATCCTAAAGGATAATTTTAGCTGTGCCTTTATCAGCAGCATCAAAGAAGGACTTTCAGTAATTTCGGCGATTGAACAACTAAAAGCACAATTAAAACCCTATCCATCCCTTGTGGTTGACGCAGGATTTTTTGTGACTAACCGAAAAAGCAACCAGCCACAAGAAGAAAAAATTACCGCCGCGGAAATACTAATTAAAAAAGAAGACACTCAAAAAATCCTTAATGAAGGAATGGAGGAGAGCCGCTACAGTCAAAAAATGGAATGGATGTCAGAGGATCTTGCAATCCTGAACGAAGCATCAGATAGATTCATCAAAAAAGAAAAAATCACCTCAATCGATCAAAAAAAAGAACTTATCGAAAAAATAAAAGACTGGCTAAAATCTAGATTCAGCCTCAGAGGCGGAGATCTTCTAGATCAGGCGGCTTATGCAATACTTCCAGACAGGCTCTATGAGTATACACCAATTGAAAAGCCAGGCAATGAAATCATCAAAGAATATCCTTCCCATGCCTCAATCTCGTTGATTATGATAAACGAGGCGGCAAAGCTTTTCTGGAAACAAAGCCAAGAAAGCACCAAAAAATATCACCCCAAAAAGGAAACAATTAAAAACCATTTGTGCGATGAGTGCGGGCTAACAGTAAAGCTTGCCGTAGCAGCTGCCAGTATTATCAGCTTAAAGCCTAGAAAGTAATCAAAAAGGCTTTCTACACAGAACCATTAGGCGCCGCCTGAGCAGGACATGAACGTCTAGGGCGCCCTCTCTTCATAGTTTTCAGCTTTGGCATATTTCCCCTGAAAAATGACCTGCCACTATCAGCAGAGAGCCGTACCCAATAGTCCACTTTCGTAAGATATGACGCCACCCTATTCTTCAAAGCGCTTACCCTGTCCAGCTGATTAAAACTAATCATACCTATTCCAAGATATTTATATTTATCCTTTACTGCATTACAATTGAAATAGCGCCCTGATCCTGCCGTAATTGAGTCCCGCCAATACTCACCAACCATTCTAGCCAAAACCCCATCCTGGCGATGATTTGATCCATTATAAAAAAGCAACAAATGAAAATGAAACCCCTTTAGCTGTCCATATTCCAGCTTACAAGCAAACCCTAACAACCCATCAACTGGAATGCCCTTGTGTAGATCTTTCTGCATTTTTGCCCAATGTACCTTTACCTTACTAACATCGCCATAAAAATCCTCACGACCACTTACAAAGCCTGACTGATAAGACAAATCAACACGCACAACAAGCATCCTAGAGTGCTTGGCGAAAAGAGCGTCTATATAACCTTCCAAGCTGTTAACTCGCTTAACGGACGCTTTACGGAATCGTTTCAAAACGGCTTTAAAAGCATCACTGGCCAGCTCCAGCCGCACAAACTCTACGAGATCATTCATTCTAACTGAAAAAGCCTCAGCGGCTCCATTGCGTAAATCCCGCCAGACTCTGAGCGAATGAAGCTCATCGACTCGATCAACACATCTGAAAAAAACCTCCACATAAGGATTAACTACATGACAGGGGAAGTACTGTTCAAGCATTCCCTTTCCCCTCTTCAGTTTGTCAACAAAATAGCGACCAAGCCTCTCAGCCTTAACCTTTACCCCGTAAAGTTGATGAGTATAAGAAGAGAACAAAAAGCCCTTACTATCAGCAAGCTCACACATTAATTTCTCAATAGAACGCAACTCCAACACCAAGCTTTCCTCTACCCTTAAAACAGGAAGCCCTCCGACCTCCTCAACCATTAGATCTAACGACCCTCCATTATCGATCCAATCAACTTCATCTATCACTCACTGATTCCTCAAGAAGCCAGCAACATGGCTTTGGGGGGGCCATGCTGCTGACAAATGATCAGTTGACATCACAACCGTCAACTATTGCACCATCAACTTATCTAACTAATTAACTAGACATCAAACAACTGATTTAATTAAACCAAACTACAAACCCAACAATCTAATTAAATAGTAATACATAATCAAGCAATAACCACCTTGAACATGCTCCCTATAAAACCTAGACAAACAAACCAACACAACTCGTAAACAACTAACGCCAAATATCAAAAACAACCCAAAGAGTTAGTACCCCGAAAAGAGACTAGCATCATCTACAAACCACCCTGCCAAGGACAGAGATCAACATAAATAGTTTTGTCCCCAGGATAATTCAAAATCCGGATAGCACTGTTATTTACCAGTCGCAAAAGAACATGCTCAAGAGCAGCTTTCTTTCTAAACTTCCCAGGCCCGCATTGCAAAATATAATTTTTTTTAACAAAACGCTTACCCACCTTACGAAAACTATCAAGCCAGCAATTTAATTCCTGCTCTTCATCGTTCTCTTTAGAGTTCTCCCCAAACAACTTTATAAAATCATTGGAGTACCATTTAGCAAGATCCGTTGCCGCCTGCAAGGTTGACATCGAAATATCACCCTCAAACCCTTCAAAACAATGAAGCAATGCAGCCAACCTAGAAATAACCTCAACTAACTTTGAACCATGATCACCTAGCCCATACAGTATTCCACCTGCACACATCCTTGACTCAATATCATTCGCAATCTCTACCCAAAGCCGAGCCGCTTCGGAGTCGAATCCGATCACTTCTTTTTCTTTTTTATTTCCTCTGAAACAAATAAGATCCATCTCAAGAAAGTGCTCCAACCGCGAGGCAAATTGTGTTTGATGATACCAGGACGGTACTTGAGTGCTTACATATCTAGTCCCCTGTGTTGAAGCCGGGCGACAGATTAGAAAGCGCGCCCACAAACCAGATCCCCTAGACACCCCGCCTTTATGAGCCATGTACTTCGAAAATACGCTCTCCTGGACCATAAGAGAGACTGTCAGCCGTGCGTCAACAAGTTTAAAGCTTTCCGCCGTCTTACGATCAATTGTGATTGAGTCACCACTCCAAATCGCATTTTGCTTTGAAAGGTCATTAAAGGCGCGCCCTTCTAAAACACCTCCACCTTCACTTGAAATCAAACCAGCCGCAGGTAAATTTTCGTACATCCCATGAAACAAAGCCTCAGAGGTTGAGTCCTCATACAAGATCTTAAATTCTTTTGGCTTAGCTGGGGCTTCTTTCTCTAAAGCCAATAGAACCTTCTCCTCTTCGTCAGCAGAAAGCCCTTTTGATGCTTTTTTCATAATCGCTTTTAATACTCCGTTACGTCGAACCATCCAGGTATCGTACTTAACTTTCCACACCGACTGACTCTCCTTCACCTCCTCGCCCTGTTTAGCCTGAAAGGCCCTAATCGGCTTCAAAAAAACATTCTCAACCGTTGACTTCCTTTCACCCGAGTCAGCAATAGCCAGAAGCATCAGCGAGGTCGGAGCGACCTGGCCATTGGGTTTACGAATATCTACAAGGCCCTGCAAGACAACAGAGATTGCAGTTAGGGCCGCATTTTGAATCAATCCCCGCGGAGCCTGAATATTAGCTTGAGCCTCATTTATTGCTGCATCCAGCAAGGGAAATTGCGACAAACTCGGATATGAATCATCTCCGAAATTAGACTTATTTGCGCTATTTCTGAAATAGTTAAAATACATAGCTCACCCAAAAATACAACAAACAACATTAAGAAACTGCAGCAGACATAACGCCCGCCATTGACCATTGATTCTGCCTAGACAGCCTCACACACTCTTCCACCCACAAATTTATTTCACTCTCAATCCAACGCACAGATGTTTTCCCGACACGTATCTGCTTTGGGAATTTCGCATCATAATGACGCGAGGCCACATTTAGCTTGTTATAAATAGTTGACCTTGAAAGACCCGTTCGCGTTAAAACATCTCTCAAGCGAAGCATAACCAACGCTTCTGATTTTTCATTAGACATCATTACACCCGTTAGGACTGGACGAGGCAATCCTATAAGCAGCAACTCAACTCTCAAAGAACGTGAGCGTAACGCTTGCTAACGTTACGCCTTAGAACATGCCACTTTGAAAGCAATTCTGTCTCGCGCCTCAAAATAGAATGTATCTCCCCTTAGCCAGTACTATTCCAGCTATTAATAGCAAAAATAGCTGCCCTTAACGCCAAACCTCACATTCAGATTCCGCCCACAACGTCCCTCCCTGGGATGTTGTTTTGGCAAGCCTCATTCAAAAAAATCTCAGACCTATATCACCTAGATGAACGCTCAGCGATGAGCGCGTCATTCAGCATTTCTGCGTGATACGTGGACTCAGCAAACAGAGAGGAATCATTTATGTACACCCCGTGCCCGAGCTGCAATTCAGGACGAGTGGTTACTAAAAATGTTGGTAAGCAAGCAGGTGGTTTGATTGGTGCAGCGGGCGGTGCGGCCAGTGGGGTCGCTGGAGCACTAACGGGAGCGGAGGCTGGCGCGGTGCTGGGAGTAGTCGGCGGGCCGGTGGGAATCGCTATCGGCAGCATCGCCGGGGCGATTTTGGGTGGTCTGTTCGGTGGGGTCGCAGGTGGCATTGCCGGGGCCACGCTGGGCGAGCAGATCGATGAAAAAATCCTTCTCAACTATCAGTGCCTGGCGTGTGGCTACAGCTTCAGCGTCAACCGTTAAGTCGTTGTGAACAGGCGTCGTTGGTTAATGAAACGACGCGCTTTTCCCTTCATTCGCAAGGAATCATTTCCATGGCTCATCTCGTTGAACAAATGGCTTACGTTGGTGCCACGCCCTGGCATGGTCTGGGCAGTCGCCTCTCCCCCAAACAACCGCTCGAAGTCTGGCAGCGTGAAGCGGGTATGGACTGGCAGATTCAGGAAAGCCCGGTCCATTTTAAGTCTGACGCCATCGGGCACCTGGGCTCAATTCATACCTTCCCTGAGCAGAAGGTGCTGTATCGCTCCGACACCAAGGCCCCACTGTCGGTGGTTTCTCAGCGCTACCAGGTGGTGCAGCCACGTGAAGTGCTGGAGTTCTACCGGGATCTGACTGAAGTCTCGGGCTACGAACTGGAAACCGCTGGAGTGCTCAAAGGCGGTCGCAAGTTCTGGGCGCTGGCCCGTACTGGGCAAGGCACGACGCTCCGTGGTAACGACCAGGTAAACGGCTACCTGCTGCTTGCCACCTCCTGTGACGGCACCCTGGCCACCACAGCGACCCCGACCATGGTACAGGTGGTCTGCAATAACATGCTGACCATCGCCCTGGACGGTACGACCAAGGCGATCAAGGTGCCCCACAACACCCGCTTCGATCCGCAAGCAGTGAAAAAGCAGTTGGGTATTGCTGTCTCTCAATGGGACGAGTTCATGTACCAAATGAAAAATTTATCCGAGCGAAAGGTTCAGTGGCGTGAAGCAATGGGCTTCTTCACGAACGTACTGCGTGACACCAGCACTGATAGTCCGCTACCGCCAGTCCTTCCCAATGAACGGGCGCTACGCAAGGTGCAGAGCCTACATGAAGGTCAGGACGAGGATCGACATTAGAATCAGCTCAAGGTACCGCCTGGGGATTACTCAATGCTGTAACCAAGTATACGGATCACGAGCGACGGTCCAAGAGCAGTGAGTATCGGGTCGACTCCGCTTGGTTCGGCCAAGGAGCAGCGCTCAAGCAGAAAGCCCTCAAATCCGCACTTCTATTGGTGGCATAAAGCGGCGGGCAACCGGCTGCACGCTTATCCTAACCTTCCAATTCCTGGGATATTTGTGACAGGAGCATTTCCTTGGACATTTCCGGATCCTGGAGCAACTGGCTTTTGATAAGCACAGTTGCGGGATGAACTCCAAGATGGGCAGAAAGCTCAATTAATTTTTCTACGGAAGGGCTTTTCAAGCCTCGTTCAACATCGCTGACGTAGCTCTGGCTCGGAGCAAGCTGCTCTTGGGCAATACCATGTCTGCTCCTCAGGATTTTCACTGCCATCCCGAAGGCTTGCTTTGAGTTCATTTCTGTTGCTCGCAAAAGCAACGATGAAGCCTTCGGAAGCGCAAAAGCACTATACTCGATTGAGCATATACAGCTAAAATTCGAAAAAACCCTTACACAATTTTTTGATTGGATCGAATGCAAGCAACTAACCACGTGATTGCCATCTCGCAGAGCTAGCTCGTCCCTCTCGTCACCAAGTGGCTCAACGAGTACACACCCTACGGATCGTCAACGGTGGTTACGGCTTTCCAGAAAAAGCAGGGATACATGCATCTTGCTTTTGTTTTTTCTATGCGCTTTTAAATCTGAAAAGGGAATCACATGAAAATCGTGTACAAAATATTTGCGCTTACTTTGATGACGTCCTCTGCATACGCTGTTGATCTATATAGCCAATATTCAACTCCCGACTCTATAAGTTGCACTGGCCCGAACAACAACGTATGCACCGACACTACCCGACCTGACGACATTGTAGTCCAATATAAAGATGCCTATGGCAAAGTCACCATGCAACAAGAGCCCTCTTTTGAAATCATTACTTGTATACGCATTTTAGACAAGTGCATTGATAACGATCGAAACTATCGAGGAAAATCGATAACGGGTCGCGATGTCAAATATGTGGCGTTCAAAGATTTTTATATTTATCCGGGCGGTGACGGCAAAGATTGGGCATACAAAAATGGTACGGGACCTCTATTCGGAGGCGCTCCAGCAGGCAACGTCGTAGGAGCACCTGCGACCTCCACAGTTAAAGCAACGGCTACAGCTACCGGCACCTATGACATATGGTGCGATCCGCAAGGCAATAGCTGCGATCTAACCATAGACGGTGGTAGTGACATGGTCAACCGTGATCGACTACCGGTTTACGTACCGATGGCTTCTGATACCAGTAACTGCTCCATGGAGTTTTGCTATAACTCAAAGCAGGACGTAATTGGTTTGAACCCAGGGTACGCACTCTGGAAAAAGTAACGCCTATTCCCGCTGGCTCGCCAAGAGCCTGAGTATCAAATGTACTCACTCTGGTTGGGCCATGGCGCTGTCATCAAACAACGCGCCCTGCAGCGCTGTGCTGGAACTCGCGGCCTAGCAACACTCATTTACTCAACTATTAAAGCGCCTGGCCAGCTTCTGTTGGCCGGGCTTTTTTTTTGGTTCTTTACGGATTACCGGGAAAGACGCTCTTGATCTTCATGAAAAAGAACTCGCTGTACCGGTAGCCATACGCCATGCGCTTGATGACTTTAATTCGATTGTTTATCCCTTCCAGTTGCCCTGTATGCATCGGCCACCTAACTCGGCTCACAATCCTTCGCCAATAGCGTTTCAGTCGTTTTGCAAACTGAACTGGATGCGTTTTTTTTGACTTCAAACCCTTGCGCCGGGCAATAGATTACTTATTGAACATTTTGTAAAAATCCGTAACATTGCCCGCCATGATACTCGAACAGCTCAAAGCCCTGGGGAATGACACTCGCATGCAAATGATGGAGTGGCTCAAAGACCCACTCAGTAATTTCCCACCTCAGGATCATGGCGATCCTGCCATAGGGGTGTGCGTAACCCATTTGCAGCACAAGGCAGGGCTTTCACCTTCTACCGCGTCTGCACACTTAGCTATCTTGCAACGTGCAGGCTTCGTGCTAACCACCCGCATCGGAAAATGGACTTACTATCGACGCAACGAGGTGGCGATTGATGACTTTGCGGCTAGGCTGACCATCGATTTGTAATTTTTAACCTTTCATTTCGTTATTTCGCGTAATTAGAAAACACAAGGAAACCCCGATGAGCAACAAAACAATCTTCGTCCAACCCGGTGGCGGCTATGAAAAGGTTGTGGTTGGCAGCAGCGAAGCCCGAGCCGCAGCCCACGGCGAAATCACCGTGCGCCTGCACGCCAACTCGCTTAACTACCACGACTTCGCGGTGGTCAGCGGTATGTGGGGCCCTAGCGAAAAACGCATCCCCATGGCCGATGGTGCAGGTGAAGTCATTGCTGTCGGCCCAGATGTCACTGAATTCAAGGTGGGTGAATCGGTCGTCAGTACCTTCTTCCCGGAGTGGATCAGCGGCGCGCCACTAGTTGAAGGCTTTGTTAGCGTGCCAGGTGATGGAATTGACGGCTACGCTCGTGAGCAAGTGACTGCCCAAGCCACATCGTTCACCCTCGCGCCGACCGGATACAGCCACGCTGAAGCGTCGACGCTCACCACTGCCGGCCTTACTGCATGGCGCGCTCTGATGGCCGATGACTCACTCAAGCCGGGCGATACCGTGCTCGTTCAAGGCACTGGTGGCGTTTCAATTTTTGCCCTGCAGTTCGCTAAAATGGCCGGCGCTACCGTCATTGCTACCTCTTCAAGCGACGAAAAACTTGAACGTCTGAAAGCACTAGGCGCTGATCATGTGATCAATTATCGCAAAGATCTTAACTGGGGCGAAACTGCACGCGCTCTAACGGGGGGCCGCGGTGTTGATCACATCATAGAAGTCGGCGGCCCTGCGACGCTTGAGCAATCGATGATTGCAATTCGGGTTGCTGGTCACATCTCCGTCATCGGGATACTGAGTGGCGTAAGCGGTGCAATGAATTTTGTACCGGCATTGATCAAGCAAGTGCGCCTGCAGGGTGTGTTGGTAGGCAGCCGCAGCCAGCAGCAAGATATGGTCCGAGCCATCAACGTTAATGGTATGCGCCCGATTATTGATCGTCATTTCCCTATGAGCGAGATTGTCGAAGCGTTCAAGTATCAGGAAACCAACCAGCATTTCGGCAAAATTTGCCTGGATATCTAAGCGCGCATGAATGGCCATGATCCGTATGCCCACCTCAAAGTCGTGCCGAGGTGGCTGCCGACGCAGCGCGAGACGGATTTGCCCATTGCTGTCTGTCGCAACCGGCAGCAGTGGGTCGACTCACCCATGCTGTGCTCCGAGGCAATCAGCTAAGAAGCAGTCATTCTAAGTGCCATGAAACGATTCGATTTAGCCCCTCTAGTCAAAGCAGAATCATTAGGGCTACAACGATTTTGTCATGCAGTTATTGGGTTGAAGAATAGACAATCGTAGGCATTCTCACAGAGCCATGGTCGCTCTCTGCCGGTCATGGTCACGCAACGTGATGGTGAAATCCGATGCAAATGCTTGGTCAGGTCGAATGCAAATGGCTGGGCAAGCCCGTGCAATTACCCACCGTTCTAGCCCACAGATCCGGATAATCCGCCCAGCAGCCGTTCCGGCTCAAGCCATAGTACGGGCAGCGCGATGTTTTTCGTCAAATTTGACGCGTACAGCTCGTTGTCCAAAACTCTGGCGGGCCGCTTGGTTTACGATGGATGTCAAAACTCGTTCCCAGCCTAAGCAATGCTGTAGCAAAATCAGCTCGACTCGAGAAGAGCTGCAATTTGCTCCCCTCCGGCGAGTATCGTAGATCTTTCTTCCTAACGCGGCGGCGATCATCGGACCGACATAATGCTGCGCATCAAATGAAGTGATGGCTGGCTCACGAACTGCGATTATCAAGATTTCGTCGGAGGGCTTGCTCAAAACCCAAAGTAGACGACTGGTCTAATTGTTGGTATGGTGCGTCCATGAATACGATGACCACCACCGATGTACGGCAACACATCCTCGACACGGCTCAAAACATCATTGCCGGGCGAGGATTCACAGCTGTTGGTTTGAGCGAAATCCTTAAATCTGCGAATGTGCCAAAAGGTTCGTTCTATCATTACTTCAATTCCAAGGAAGCATTTGGCGAGGCGCTCTTGGAGAGCTATTTCAGTGACTACATGGTGCAATTGGAAACGCTATTGAACCGTCCAAGTGTATCAGCAGCACAACGCTTGCTGGCCTACTGGGCTACCTGGATTGAAACCCAATCAGCCTGTTATCCCGCCGAGGGGAAATGCTTGGCAGTGAAGCTTGCAGCGGAAGTCAGTGATCTATCGGAGCCAATGCGTATGGTGCTCCAGGATGGCATGGAAGGAGTAATTACTCGTCTCGCCAATGTGGTGAGTGACGCTGTAAACGATGGTTCTCTGCCGGGCGATACTGACACCCGCGGCTTGGCGACCATGCTGTACCAACTTTGGCTCGGAGCCAGTCTAAGGACCAAGGTCACGCGTGATCAGATGCCTTTGCAGGCGGCCTTCGAGACTACTTCTCTGTTACTCAGTCAGGTATCCGACCGATGAAATTTTCAATGTAAAAAATTTACTCAAAAAATATACGACTGGTCTATTTAATCGGAGTTAAAGCAATGTTTAATTTTGACTTCTACAACCCTACGCGAATCGTCTTCGGCAACGAAACCATCAGCCGCCTGGATGAACTGGTTCCGGCTGCGGCCCGCATCCTGCTGCTCTATGGTGGCCAGAGCGCTCGTGCAAACGGTACGCTCCGCGAAGTCCGTGACGCATTAGGCTCTCGGGAAGTGCAAGAATTCGGGGGTATAGAGCCAAACCCCAGCTATGAAACGCTAATCAAGGCTGTTGATCAGGTTCGCACCCATCGCTTGGATTTTCTCCTGGCTGTCGGTGGAGGTTCGGTCATCGATGGCACCAAGTTCGTTGCCGCTGCTGTTGGCTACGAGGGTGATGCTTGGGACATTCTGGAAACGCGGGGTGCAAGTATTCGACGAGCGCTGCCATTTGGCACCGTTCTGACCCTACCGGCAACTGGCTCGGAAATGAACAATGGAGGCGTGGTTACTCGCCGGGCGACACAAGACAAGCTGCCGTTTCGAAGCGCTTACATGTTTCCACAATTCTCGATTCTCGATCCCACCAAAACCCAAACCCTCCCCACCCGTCAACTCGCAAACGGCGTTGTCGATGCGTTCGTGCATGTCATTGAGCAGTACCTGACCTACCCAATCGATGCGCGCGTCCAAGATCGTTTTGCCGAAGGTCTTTTACAAACGCTGATCGAAATTGGCCCCCTTGTACTGAAAGAGTCCGCGGACTACAGCACGCGTGCCAACCTCATGTGGACGGCCACTTTGGCGCTCAATGGCCTGATCGGAGCGGGCGTACCACAGGACTGGTCCACCCACATGATCGGCCATGAGCTCACCGCGCTGTACGGCATCGATCACGCACGGACCCTGGCCATCGTACTTCCTGCGAACCTAGAGATTCGTCGTGAAGCCAAGCGCGCGAAGCTGCTGCAGTACGCCGAGCGGGTTTGGCAGATCAGCCAAGGGGACAAAGAACAACGGATTGACATGGCCATACAACAGACCCGGATGTTCTTCGAGAGCCTGGGCTTACCGACGCACTTATCCGCCTACAAGCTCGGCACTGACGCTATAGATGCGCTAATAAACCAGCTCGACACACACCACCTCACCGCACTCGGCGAACACAACAACGTCAGTTTAGACGTCAGCCGCCGTGTGCTTGAAGCGAGCCTATAAGCCAACCTCCAGCACTGCTTATCCACACAGGCAGCGCATTACAAAACATCCACAAGCATGCACAACTGCAAGGTATACGACATGAAGATTCTCCTCGTTCTGACTTCCCACGACCAGCTTGGTGACACTGGCGAGAAGACCGGTTTCTGGCTCGAAGAGCTGGCCGCGCCTTACTACGCCTTCATCGACGCTGGCGTGCAAGTGACCCTAGCATCGCCGAAAGGCGGTCAACCACCCATCGACCCAAAGAGCAATGAGCCCGACTTCCAGACAGACGCCACCCGTCGCTTTCAGACCGATTCAGTCGCCACTCACGCGCTGGCCAACACCGAGAAACTGAGCGACGTGATCAGTTCCGAGTTTGATGCGGTGTTCTACCCTGGCGGCCATGGCCCACTGTGGGATCTTGCGGAGAACACCTTTTCTATCTCTCTGATCGAGCAATCAATCCAATCCGGCAAACCTGTCGGAGCGGTTTGTCACGCACCAGCGGTTTTGCGCCATGTCAAGTGTGTAGATGGCAAACCTCTGGTTGCAGGCAAGACAGTAACCGGTTTCAGCAATAGCGAGGAGGCTGCGGTGGGTCTAACTCAAATCGTGCCTTTCCTGGTAGAGGATATGCTCAAGGCAAATGGTGGGCGCTATACCAAGGGTGCTGACTGGAGCGTTCATGTCGAAGTCGATGGGTTGCTCGTAACTGGCCAGAACCCAGCTTCCTCTGAAGCTACGGCTCACTCGCTGCTCAAACTGTTGGCCTGAGACTACGTCAATGTCCGCCTACGTAGTCTTCACACGTGAACACACCACAGACGAGGCTGAGTTGAAACTCTATGCCCGTAAAGCACCGGCGGCACGCCAGGGTCGGAACCTCACACCATTGGCCTTCTACGGCCAACTGGAGGTGCTCGAAGGCGGACCGATTGAGGGCGCAGTCATTCTTCAATTTCCGGACATAGCAGCAGCTCGAGAGTGGTACTCCAGCCCCGCCTACCAAGAGGCACTGCAACATCGTCTTAAAGGTGCGGTTTACAGAGTATTCCTGATTGATGGCATCAATCATTAGTAAATGCACCAAAATATTCCCGCAGTTTAGGTCCTGTCTACTTACCAGCCTCATTAACAAATCAAATTTACTTAAAATTACTGGAGAAACAGCATGGCATACGCATCCGTTAATCCCTATACAGGTGAAGTTCTAAAAAGTTTTCCAGATGCAACAGATATTCAGATTGAACAGGCTCTTGAGGCGTCTCACAACGCATTTCTTGTCTGGAAGAATTGCTCAATCGCAGAGCGTGGGGCCGTCCTTCAGCGAGCTGCCGACCTGCTGCGCGCGCGAGCAAACGACTATGCCCGGTTGCTAACACTGGAAATGGGCAAGATCACTGCCGAAGCATTAGGTGAAGTAGAAATCTCAGCAAGTATCTTTGAGTATTACGTTAAACATGCAGAAGCTTTGTTAACTCCGCAGAAGCTGCCGGTAGCCGACCCAGCCGAGGGTGAAGCAATCTTGGTCCATGAGCCGTTGGGCACTATCCTGGCCATTGAACCATGGAACTTTCCTTACTATCAAATTGCTCGCATTCTCGCACCACAGTTGGCAGCGGGTAATACCGTGCTGCTCAAACATGCTTCAAACGTACCGCAATGTGCCGAAGCTTTCGAACAACTACTGCTTGATGCTGGTCTACCTGCTGGCGCATTCAGCAACATGTACGCAAATCGCCAGCAAATCGAGACAATCCTCAACGACTCTCGAGTACACGGGGTGGCACTGACCGGTTCCGAAGGCGCAGGTGCCATCATCGCCTCCCAGGCTGGCAAGGCACTGAAGAAATCTACATTGGAACTGGGGGGGGCAGATGCCTTCATAGTTCTGCGCGACGCTGAACTGAAAAAGACCGTGAAGTGGGCTGTTGTAGGCCGTCACTGGAATGCTGGACAGGTGTGCATATCATCCAAACGCATGATTGTAGTGGAAGAAGTCTACGATGAGTTCCTGCGCCTTTATGCCGAAGGTGTAGCACAACTGAAGGCCGGCGACCCGTTCGATCCGGAAACAAATCTAGCCCCCCTGTCATCTCAAACTGCCGCCGACGAAATCCGCGCGAAGATTCGTGAAGCAGTCAACTACGGTGCTACGGCCACCGAGGTTGGGCCCAAGGTACCAAGCAAGGGTGCATTTGTTCAACCGACCATTCTGACCAACCTGACGCCTGATAACCCTGCCTACTACTGGGAGTTCTTCGGTCCAGTCTCGATGATCTTACGAGCTAAAGACGAAGAAGACGCGATAGTTATCGCCAACGACTCTCCGTTCGGGCTCGGTGGTTCGGTATTCACCGCAGACGCCCAGCATGGTGTTGAGGTTGCTAAGCGCATCGAGACAGGCATGGTGTTCGTCAATCACCCAACGTCATCGAAAGCCGACCTACCTTTCGGCGGAATCAAAAGATCTGGTTACGGTCGCGAGCTGATTGGTTTGGGAATCAAGGAATTCGTCAACCACAAGCTGATTAACGTCATGGATATCGACGCGCCGTTCTGACTTACATCTTCACCTCAATGCAAACAGGCCTCAGTGCTTTTATGCAGCAGCCCCCCCCCTCTTTGATGAAGAGATCGGGGGGGGGCTGGACTACGTTGCCAAGCCTGGCGCGCAGCACAGCGCGCTCCCCGCCGATCCAGAAGCAGGCTGAAAAAGTGCGGCGATAGGAATGCCTGCGCGAATACACAACTACATATTGACATATATCAATATCTCAAATAATCTCAACCAAACCCATCGCACTTACCTCAGGAGGTAACCCATGCAAAATTCCAGTGATACCCATCCGAGCTACCTTCCCGACAACAGCTACGGCCTGTTTATCGACAACCAGTGGGTGGCGGCCGAAAATGGTGAAACCCTCGACATTATCAACCCCGCCAACGGAAAAATTCTCACCAACATCCCAAACGCCACAGCTGCCGACGTCGACCGCGCGGTGCAGGCCGCAAAACGCGCCTTCGTGACCTGGCGTACCACCTCGCCAGCGGAACGCGCCAATGCGTTGTTGAAGATCGCCGACCTGCTGGAAGCCGATGCCGATCGGTTCGCCGTTCTGGAAACCCTTGATGTAGGCAAACCCATTCGTGAAAGTCGCTCCGTCGACATCCCACTGGCGATTGATCATTTCCGCTACTTCGCCGGCGCAATCCGCAGCCAATCGGATGAGGCGGTCATGCTGGATGAGCAAACACTCAGCATCGCTCTCAGTGAACCCCTCGGCGTCGTGGGCCAAGTGATTCCGTGGAACTTCCCGCTTCTTATGGCCGCCTGGAAGATCGCTCCAGCCATCGCGGCGGGTAACACCGTAGTCATCAAACCTTCTGAGCTAACCCCGGTAACCATCCTTGAACTGGCGAAGATCTTCGCCAAGGTACTTCCGGCCGGCGTGGTCAACATCGTCACAGGCTTAGGCACCTCAGTTGGCCAGGCCCTACTGGATCATCCAGACCTGCGCAAGCTTGCCTTCACTGGCTCGACGCGTGTCGGCGAACTCGTCGCCAATGCGGCAGCGAAGAAAATCATTCCTGCCACCCTTGAACTGGGCGGCAAGTCAGCCAACATCGTTTTCCCCGATGCGAACTGGGACAAGGCCGTGGAAGGCGCAGTCCTCGCCATCCTGTGGAACCAAGGCCAAGTCTGCGAATCCGGCGCACGGCTGTTCGTTCACGAGTCCATCTACGAGCAATTCCTGGCTGAGCTCAAGCATAAGTTCGAAGCTGTGCGTGTGGGTGACCCATTGAACCCAGACACCATGATGGGCGCACAGGTCAGCAAGACCCAGATGGAACGGATCCTCGGCTACGTTGATATCGCCAAACAGGAAGGTGCCGAGGTACTGATCGGCGGCGGTCGCCTTACAGGTGCCGATTACGATGCCGGCTTCTTCATCCAGCCAACGATTCTGGTCGGTGTTCGCAACGATATGCGCGTCGCCTACGAGGAAATTTTCGGCCCTGTTCTGTGCGTCATTCCTTTCAAGGATGAAGCGGAGGTCATCGCCATGGCCAACGACTCCGAGTACGGCCTAGCGGGCGCAGTCTGGACCCAAGACATCAACCGGGCGTTACGTGTGGCACGCGCGGTGGAAACCGGACGTATGTGGGTAAATACCTACCATGAGATCCCTGCCCACGCCCCCTTTGGTGGCTATAAGAAATCTGGCCTAGGACGGGAAACTCACAAGTCAATGCTGGAAGCCTACAGCCAGAAGAAGAACATCTACGTCAGCCTCAACGAAGCACCGCTCGGGCTCTTCTGACCTCGCTGATCCATGTTTTTTTGACCTATAACATCGAATATTTTAGATATGCAGGTAAACGAAATGACACAATCAGAACTTTTTAAAACCACTCAGCTGGGCCCATACACCCTCAAGAACCGTATCGTTCTGCCGCCACTGACGCGTTCGCGCAGCTCCCAACCCGGCAATATTGCGAACGACCTAATGGCCACATATTACCGTCAGCGCAGCGGTGCTGGCTTCATGGTGACCGAGGGCACACAGATCGAACCCCGAGGACAGGGTTATGCCTGGACACCCGGCATTCATAGCCCAGAACAGATACAAGGCTGGCGTAAGGTCACCGACGCTGTTCACGCCGAAGGGGGGGTGATCTTTGCTCAACTTTGGCATGTAGGCCGCGTGTCGCACACATCGCTGCAACCCGGTGGTGAAGCGCCCGTCGCGCCATCAGCCATCCGCGCGGACAACGTCAAGGTGTTCATCGAAACTGGCCCCGGCACGGGTGCACTGGCCGACCCATCGACCCCCCGAGCCCTGTCCACCAAGGAGGTAAAGGAACTGGTTGAGCTCTACGCCCAAGCAGCCCGAAATGCTTTGGACGCAGGTTTTGACGGGGTGGAGCTTCACTGCGCGAACGGGTACCTGGTAAACCAGTTCATTTCGGCCCATACCAACCAGCGTGATGATGAATATGGCGGTTCGCTGCAGAACCGTCTTCGCTTCCTGCGCGAAATCACCCTGGCCGTTGCTGGTGTCGTCGGCAAGGAGCGCATGGGAGTTCGCTTCGCCCCGCTGTTCGCGACCACAGACGAAGACCGCGTATACCTTGGCCTGGTCGAAGAAGATCCTCACCAAACCTACATCGAGGCAGTGAAGATCCTCGAGGAAGTGGGCATTGCCTACCTGTCGCTCGCCGAAGCCGATTGGGAAAACGCACCCGAGCTGCCTGAGACGTTCCGGGAAGATGTTCGTAAGACCTTCAGCGGCAAGATTCTCTATGCCGGCAAGTACACCGCTGAACGAGGAAATCGCGTGATAAAAGCTGGCTGGGGCGACCTGATCGCTTTTGGTCGCCCCTTCATTGCGAACCCCGACCTGCCCGCTCGTATCGCCAACAACTGGCCGCTTCACCCAGTTGATCCAAGCAGCATGTACGGCGGTACCGATAAGGGCTACACCGACTACCCGACTTACAAATCCTAAACGCTCAATGCCACGCCCCATAACTCAGGGGCGTGGCTCAGCGTTTGCTGACCGAGGAAGTTAAGCATGTACCAACCGAGCACGATCCCCTACCAAGAGCATAGGGGATTCAAACGAACCTTCAGGCAGGGTCATCTAAGCCTTGGGCTGTTCTTTCCCCTAGAGGCTTTCGAAGGTGATACACCGAGCATGCTAGATCAGGTCGCGCTGGCCAAACGTGCAGAGGCACTTGGTTTTTCGGCGCTCTGGTTTCGCGACGTCCCACTCAGGGACCCAAGCTTCGGCGATGTCGGCCAGGTTTTCGACCCTTGGGTGTATCTGGGCTACATGGCAGCCCATACAACAGAAATCGCACTAGGTACCGCCTCCATCGCCCTTACTTTGCGTAATCCCTTGCACACGGCAAAGGCCGCAGCGAGCATTGATCAGTTGAGCGGAGGTCGCTTGCTCCTGGGAGTAGCCTCTGGCGATCGTCCCGTGGAGTTTCCCGCATTCAGCATTGATCCAGAAAAGCGTGGCGAGACCTTTCAAGAAAACTTCAATGTGATACGCCAAGCCCATCGAACACACTTCGAGCCCATTCGCTGGAGTGGCGGCGAGTTAGTGGGGGCCGACCTCGTTCCCAAACCTACGACTCGGGAAATACCGCTATTCGTAACCGGACACAGCCGCCAGCCGCTCGATTGGATCGCACGTGAAAGCCATGGATGGATCAACTATCCACGTCCGCCAAAAATACAGCGACTGATCGTGGAGGATTGGCGACAGGAAATAGTTAAACAGTGTGGCACTATCTACAAGCCGTTCTTGCAATCGCTTTATATCGACCTGGACGAACACCCGTCCACGCCGCCCTCGCATATCCATCTAGGATTTCGACTAGGCTCTGTACGTAAACCCAAGAAATACGATTTTCTGTAAAATACACCGCCATTAAAGCCAGGAGGCCAAGATGGCAAAGCGGTATGAACTCCCCGACGCAGCCTGGGATCTGGTTGCAGATAT